>JAFMHE010000208.1:0-3678 GCA_017854675.1 Paracoccaceae bacterium
ACGGCGATTTCGCCTTCGGTGCCCCTTGGGGCTTCGGTCAGGTCGGTGGCCATGATCTGTACATCGTTTCCGAAACCCACACCGGGTGAACCGATTTTGCGCACACCCGGCGGTAACGGGTTAGACAAGATTTGAGCCGCCGTTTCCGTCAATCCCATGGTTTCGATAATCGGCACGCCAAAGCGGGTTTCAAAGGCGGACTGGGTTTCAACGGCAAGGGCCGAGGACGCAGATCGTCCGAACCGCAAGCGCGTGTCTGCCTGTGGATCAGCCGTGCCGTGCAATAAATGGCTGATGATGGTCGGCACAACCGAGAACCACGTTGCCTCGCCCTCAGCAACCTGGATCCAGAATTTACTGGCCGAAAATTTCGATACCATCACGAGGGAACCACCGGACACCAATGCGCTCATCACTGTCACGCACAGCCCGTTAATGTGATAGATCGGCAATACGCAAAACCCGCGATCATTGCCGTCCAGCCCGTGGGCGACAGCGGTGGTCCAGCCGCCCGCCAAAAGGCTGGAATGGCTATGCACGACGCCTTTGGGTTTGCCTGTGGTACCAGATGTATACATCAACAATGCGTGGTCGTCGGGGTCGATATCCGTCAGCTCTATCGTCGCGTCGAGCATCGCTGGGACCAGTTCAACCACCCCTTTTGGGGCGACGCTGGCGAAGGTCTCACTCTGAGACGGATGCACTATCGCGAAGCGCGCACCAGAGTGGTCCAAGGCGTAGGCTATGGCATCTGGCCCCGCCGCGAGGTTGATCATCGTCGCGCGAAACCCGCCATAAAGCGTAGCGTAGGTTGCAACCAATCCGTCACGCCCGTTGGGGTGGATGATGGCAACGCTTTCGCCCTTCTTAATGCCTAGCGCGGCCATTTTTCGGGCCAATTCACGGGCCTCATCGCGCAAGATCCGCCATGTCAGGGTCTCAGCGGTTTCAGGGAACACGACTGCGATGCTATCCCCGTTTGCACGCGCATTCAGCCAATCGCGGACTGTACCTTTGGGGGGATGTTCAGGTTCAAACATCATTTGCCAACCCGTGCCCAGTACTCTCCAAAAATATCTTCCACGGCGGGTTCCCGTGGCGGTATTTCACGCACGATCTTGGTGCTTTGAATAAAGTGCTTCCAATGCAGGTTGTCGTCGATCGAATTCCCTCCCCATGATCCACACCCCATGGACAACGAGAACGGCATTCCATTGTTGAACGCACCGCCCGTCGCAAATGTATGCGCCTGATTGACGATCACCCGGCTGGTTGGGATAGCATTGGCGAGCGTCAGGGGACGGGTGTCATCATTGGTATGTATGCCAACGGAATGGCCAGCGCCTTGATGCAGTTGAACTTTAAGCGTGGTTTCAACCGCCTCTTCAAAATCACTTGCGCGGTAAACGGTCAGAACACGGCTGAGTTTTTCACCCGATAGCGGAAAATCTGGGCCAATGCCCTTGGTCTCCACCGCGATGAATTGTGTGTCAGCAGGGACCTCGCCTGCCAGCCCCAAGGCCTCGATCAACTGCGCAGCATCTTGGGCAATGGCCCGCGGGTTCAGGTGCCCTTTGACCCAGAGCGTGCTGGTAATTTTAGTGTCATCCGTGATCAACGCGCCCCCCACTTTGGCAAGTTCGACAATAAAGGCGTCATAGATATCATCGAGCACAACGATAGAATTTTCCGAACTGCACGACGTGGCATTATCAAACGTCTTAGAGGCCGCGATCTTTTGGGCGGCCGCCGCCAGATCAGCGGTTTCATCCACAATCACACAGACATTCCCCGCCCCCACAGCCAGCGCAGGCGTGCCGCTGGTGTAGGCGCGTTTCACGTTGTTCTGACTGCCGGTCACAACGATAAGATCGGCAATCTCCAGCAGACGTTGAGTCTTTTCCTTGGAGCCGCGCCCCGGGATCATTTGCACCAGATCATGATCAAGGCCCAATTTATCGAATTCGGCGTGAATATAACCCAGCAAAGCTTCGCAAGTCGGCACGCCTTTGGGAGACGGAGATACGATGATGGCGTTGCCACACTTCAAGGCATTAATGATATTGTTGGCGGGTGTCGCACCGGGGTTGGTGGAGGGTACGACAGCACCGATCACACCAATCGGGCGCGCAATTTCAGTGATGCCCGTGGCCGCATCGTCACTGATGATGCCATAAGTTGTCACGTCTGCGATATCGCGCATCAGCCCAAGTGTTTTGCGATGGTTCTTGGTTATCTTGTCCGCCACGTTACCCAATCCCGTTGTTCCAACGGCCAGTTCTGCGAGGTATTTGTTGCGGCTCGGTTCCATAATCGCCCACGCGACAGCTTGGGCCGCACGATCGTATAGCTCTTGCGATCCACCCGCTTCGAAGGCGGCCTGTGCAGTGCGCGCGCGCGCGACGATGGCCTCAACTTCTGCAATGTCTGTGGCGATGGGATCAGTGGCGGTCATGGGAATTCCTTTTGGTTTGGCGGGGCTGAGATACAGCCCCGCCGATGCTCATTTAGAGACCGGCCAGAAGCGCCTCAAGCGTCACTTGGCGCTGTGCCCACATCTCTTGGACTTCGGCGCGGTTCATCACCAGCACTGGCGATCCGCCTGCTGCCATACGCGACGCCACACGGCCGTTCTCAAACATGGTTGGAACGATTGCCGCGAGGTGATCAATGATTGGCTGTGGCGTGCCAGCAGGCACCATCACACCGCGGTAATTTACGGATGCATTGTCGATGTCAAAACCCTGTTCCATCAGTGTCGGCACATCGTCGATAAAGCTGTTACGCTCAAGGTCGAACACGCCAAGGATTTTGACAGACCCCGCTTCACGTGCACGGAAAGCATCTGACAGGTTGTTCACACCGCCCAGAACATCACCCGCAATCACGGCCTGCATCGCGCCAGCGCCACCTGCATTGTTCGGGATGTACGCCAATTTAACACCCGCCGCTTTTTCCAGCTGAAGTGCTGCGATGTGGTGACCAACAAACAGGCCTGCGCCCGAGAACGTCAAACCACCCGGATTGGCCTCGGCGTAGGCAATCACGTCTGCCATTGAGTTAAACTCACTGTCCGCACCGACCACGAAAACCGCAGGGTCTGCGCCCCAGTTTGCAATCGGCTCAAAGCTGTCAGTGGAATAGTCCACGCCGCCTTCGATAGATTGTGCGATGAAGTGCGGCACATTGTAGGCGCCCAGTGTGTAGCCGTCGGCTTCGGCCTGCGCCAACCAGTTCCAACCGACACGGCCACCTGCACCTGCTTTGTTAAGAATGGCGATGGGCATGTTCAACGCGTCTTCGTTGCCAGCCGTCATCGTGACGATGCGAGCTTGGAAGTCTGTCGCGCCACCAGCGCCGTAGCTGACCATCAACATCACGGGGCGTTCTGGATAGTCGCCGTGGCCTTCCGCCATCGCCGTGCCCGTCATCGCCGTAAGCGCCAATACAGCGCCTGCAATCCATTTTTTCATTTTATCTCTCCCTTGGTTACATCCCAAAACTGCCTCCCGCAGCGTCAGGAAAATATCTCTCGCGGTGTGTACACGTTCAAAAGCATCGCAAAGAGACCGTACATGACCGCCATAAAGCCGGCGGTGATTAGAACCCGTTTGATCCATGTTTTCGCCTCTGTGTGGGGGGCTGGATCGTACAGGGTAAGTAGGATGAAGAAGGTGA
>JAFMHE010000208.1:4090-6615 GCA_017854675.1 Paracoccaceae bacterium
GTGAAGAAATACGCCATCTGGCCGATCGTGGCATTGGCGATCATAGCGCCTTGCATAAAGTTGGCTTCTGCGATTGGACCGAGGATCAGACCAAGCACTAGCGGAGCGGCCGAGAATCCGAAACGTTCAAGGAAATACATCGCCAAGCCAAGGGCGGCCATGACGTAAACATCCCCCATCGAATGTCCGACGGAATAGCTACCAAACACGGCCAATCCAAGCACCACTGCCGCCATCACAGCGCGAGGCACACGGGCCACATTGGCCGCCCAACCCGCAATCAGCAGGCCGAACACACACATCAGGATTTGCCCGATCAGCATCGAGTTGATGAACGGCCAGACAACTTCTGGATACTGCGTAAACAGCGCGGGGCCTGGGAAAATACCGTGGATCAACAGGCCGCCGAGCAACACTGCGGCCGTCGGCGATCCGGGGATCGACAGCGTCAGCAGCGGCACCAAAGACGGGCCAACCATGGCGTTGTTTGCGCTTTCCGCGGCGATGACACCCTCTGGATGGCCGGTGCCGAATTTAGCGCTTTCAGGGCTCATCTTCTTGGATTGGTCATAGGCAACAAGACCCGCGATCTGTCCACCCACACCGGGGATCAAACCAATGATCGAACCTACGGCTGTGCCGATGGCCAACGCACGTTTGCGACTGAACACCTCGCGAAAGGCGGCCCCAATGGGATGGCGCTGCACGACGATTATCTCGGCATTCACATTTGAGCGCCCTTTGGCGAACATTGCGATGACTTGCGGGATAGCGAATAGGCCGATCAGCGCGGGAATGACGTTGATGCCGCCGCTGACAGAAGAATGGAAAATGAAGCGTTGCGCGCCCATGATGTCGTCGAACCCGATCGTGGCAAGCCACAAACCGATGCACCCCGACAGCAGGCCTTTGACAACTGAACTGGAATCTAGCGTGCCGATTACGGTAACGCCCAAGATGGCGAGCCAGAACAGTTCGGACGGACCAAATGCCAGCGCCCATGTGGCCAGAACCGGTGTCAGAAAAATTAACAAGAACACACCAAAAAGACCGCCTATCGCCGATGCGATAAACGAGATTTGCAACGCCTTGGCACCTTCGCCCTTTTGCGCCATCGTGTGGCCATCCAGTGTGGTCGCAATATTGGCAGGTGCGCCCGGAATTTTAAGCAAAATCGCACTGACAGCACCTCCCGCGACCGTTGATGTATAAGCGGCACCCAGTAGGATAAGCCCCTGTTCTGGCGCGAGCTTGAAGGTGAACGGAATCATCAACGCGACCGTCATCGTCGGCGACAGGCCCGGCGTTGCGCCAAGGATTAGGCCGCCAATCGTGCCCAGTAACAGCAGCCCGAAATTAATCGGGGTGAACACGTCGCCCATATAGTACAGAAATTCCAAGCGCCGAGGCCTCCCCATCTTTGCAGTTGATCTTTGACGCTAAACAATGAAAATAGTTTTGCAAATGTTTTCATAAATGGACATCAAGTGACTGATATAAAACAAAAACAAGTCGATATGATGTCTGTTGCGAAAGCGGCAAACGTATCCACATCGACGGTGTCGCGCTATTTCAACCACCCTGAACTGGTCAAACTGGTCACACGGCGCAGAATCGAAACGGCGGTGCGCAAACAAGGCTATATTCGAAATCGCGCGGCCCAAACCATTCACGGCATTCGCAGCGGAACGATAGGGGTGATCGTGCCCACGCTTGACCACGCAATCTTTGCGGAGGTGGTGCAGTCCTTTTCGGATACAGTCGCAGAACAAGGCTTTACGATCCTGCTGGCGTCGCACGGATATGATCAACAGCGCGAATATGCGATCCTGCGAAAGATGCTAGAACACCGTGTGGACGGGATTGTTTTGACAGGTCTGGATCATGACGTTGCGGTGTTTCGCCTGATCGACAGCCAGACTATTCCGTCGATTCTAATGTGGAATTACGCTGACGACGCACGATACCCTAGCATAGGGTCCGACAACAATTCCGCGGGCGCAATGATTGCTGAACATTTGCTGTCTCAAGGCCACCGTGACATCGCCTGCATGTTTCCCCCGACCCGTGGAAATGACCGTGCTCAGGCACGCTTCTCGGCTGTTATGGAAACATTGACGGACGCGGGGGTATCTGTGCCGGACCATTGGCAACTTACGACCGTCTATAGCATCTCGGACTCCAAACGAGACACCTTGAAGTTGCTGAACAGAACCGATCGGCCCACGGCAATCATTTGCGGTAATGACATTCTCGCGACTGGTGCACTATACGGGGCCGCGGCTGCCGGATTGCGCGTGCCGGACGATATTTCCATAACGGGAATAGGGGATTTCAAAGGATCCGCCGAGATTGAACCTGCCCTTACGACAGTCCGTATTCCCGCGAAACGCATCGGTCACGAAGCAGGCCTCGCGCTGTCTGCAGCCATCATCAACCCCGGCTCAGTGGCAACTGGACTGCACTGCAAACCGAAGCTCATAATCAGATCATCAAGCAGACCGTTAAGCGAAGCATAGCCAGCC
>JAFMHE010000014.1 GCA_017854675.1 Paracoccaceae bacterium
GGGGGATTGCGGGTGATTTCACGGTGACGCGCACGGGCGATGAGGAATTCTGGATCATCGGGTCGGGCATCGCAGAGCGGTATCACGCGCGGTTCTTCAAGGCGGTTCCATTGCCCGAAGGCACGTCATTTGAAAGCCGGACGGATACGATGTGCGGGTTTAACGTGGCAGGTCCAAAGTCACGTGAGATGTTGCAGCGCATGACCAATACATCTCTGGCGACAGAGGATTTTCCCTTCATGCGCTCGCAATGGATTGAACTGGCGGGGGTGAGATGTCTGGCGCTGCGGGTCAGCTTCACCGGTGATCTGGGATGGGAATTGCATTGCGATGTAGGGGATCAGGCGCAGCTCTTCGCGGCGCTGATCGCGGCGGGGACAGAATTTGGGGCGGGGCCTGTCGGATCGCGGGCGCTGATGTCGTTGCGGATCGAAAAAGGCTATGGCTCATGGAGCCGTGAATATTCGCCCGAGTATTGGCCGCAAGAGGTCGGTTTGGCGCGTCTGTGCAAAATGGATAAGGACTTTCTGAACAAGGAAGCCGTGGCACAAACCATGGCCAAGGCAGCCCGCGAGGAGTTGGTTGTTCTGGCGCTGGATGCGGCACAGACAGATGCGTCAAATGCGGATGCAACAGGCGGCGAGCCGATTTTCAAGGATGGCAAGGGGATCGGGCGGGTAACTTCGGGTGCCTATGGCTATTCGGTTGGCCTGTCGCTTGCGCTCGGGTTTGTGCGCGGGGTTGTAGCGGGTGACACAGTCGAGGTGACGGTGCTGGGGCGGCCCCATGATGCAGTGGTGCTGGGCGCGGCCCCGTTTGATCCTGAGGGCGCGAAACTGCGTGCCTGATAGGGGCGCGCGTTTCGCGCATTGGATCAAAATCGGGGCTGCGGATGAGGCAGACAGAAGACAGTATTTAAAGCGAAAAGAGACGAAAGAGGGTCTGCTTTAAAGCGGCCTGATTTTGAATTGTGTGATGCGATTGCCTTCACGGGCCATCACCTCAAAGCGGAACCCATGGAAGCTGAACACCTGTCCGGGCGTCGGGATCATCTGCGCCTCGTGAATCACCAGCCCCGCGACTGTGTTTGCCTCGTCGTCGGGCAGGGACCAGTCGGTGGCGCGGTTGATGTCACGGATGGTCATGCCCCCATCGACGTAAAGATTGCCGTCTTCGGCCGGGGACAGCAGATGGTCGGCATCGGGGTCAAATTCATCGGTGATTTCGCCAACGATCTCTTCGAGGATGTCTTCGAGGGTGATCAGGCCCTGTAGCGTTCCGTATTCATCCACCACCAGCGCGAAATGTGTGCGGCGGCGCAGGAACTGGCGCATCTGTTCATCAAGCGTCGAGGTTTCGGGCACAAAATACGGTTTCATCGCCACGCTTGAGACGTCGAATTCATTCAAGGCCGCCGCATTGCCATCCGGGCCGCCGATCAGCTTGTACATAGCGCGCAACAGGTCTTTGGCGTGGATCACACCAATGATATTTTCGGGATCATCGCGGTAGACGGGCAGGCGGGTATGATTGGACTGCAGGCATTGCTCCAATATCTCGGACGGCTCCGAGGCGGCGTCGATCATTTCAATGCCCGAGCGATGCAGCATGATCTCTTCGACGAAGCGTTCGCGCAGATCAAGCGCGCCCAGGATGCGGTCACGGTCTTCTTTTTCCACCACACCTTCGGAATGGCCAAGCTGGAGGGCCCCTGCAATTTCCTCGCGGACCGCAAGGATGTTGCTGTCGGGGTCGACTTGTACGCCAAGCGCCCGCAAGATGCCGCGTACGAAAAAGCGGACCGCAGTGACGATAGGTGCAAAAACGGTGACGATGATCCCGATCGGGCGCGACACGAGCGCGGCGGCGGTTTCTGAATTGGTGATCGCGTAGGTTTTCGGGAGCACTTCTGCAAAGACCAATACCAACAGCGTCATCACCAGCGTTGCCATTGCAACACCGGATTCTCCGAATACCCTTGTGAACATAGTGGTGGCCAATGAGGCTGCCAGAATATTCACAAGGTTGTTGCCAAGCAGGACAGAGCCGATCAGACGCTCGTTATCTTCGGTGATCGCAAGCGCGCGCTGTGCCCCGCGCGAACCTTTGTCGGCCTGCGCACGCAGCTTGCCGCGTGAGGCTGCTGTCAGTGCTGTTTCAGACCCTGAAAAGAAACCCGAGAGCACAAGCAGGAACAAGATGATGCTGCTGCTGATCCAAAATGCGCCGTCAAAGAGCGCTGCCTCGGTTTCCATTACTGTCGATTTCCATATGATTGCCTTGTCCATCGGTTATGGGCATGCAGAGCGCTGCATTCAAGGGCGCAGACGAGAGGGATCATGCGACATCGTGATTTAGGCGACCTGAGCGGGCCGGTCTTGCTGTTTGGCGGTCCATATTCCAACTTGCAGGCGCTGGAGGCGCTGGTGCGGGTCGCGCAAGGTGCAGGCATTCCACCGTCGCATATGATCTGCACAGGTGATGTGGTGGCCTATTGCGGCGCGCCATCGCGCTGCGTGTCGATGATGCGCGCGTTGGGGTGTCCGGTCGTTGCGGGCAATTGCGAAATTCAACTGGGTGCGGACGCGCCGGGATGTGGTTGCGGGTTCGAGGATGGCAGCGCGTGCGATCTGTTTAGTGTCGGCTGGTATGGGCCTGCTTCTGCTGCGCTGTCGGTGCGGGATAGGGCGTGGATGGCGGCATTGCCGGATATCGTCAGTTTTACCCATGATAGCGCGCACTATGCAGTTGTTCATGGCGGTGCAACAGATGTTGCACGGTTCATATTTGCAAATGCACCGGACAGAGTTTTTGCGCAAGAATGGGATGCGGTCGAGGCCATGGTTGGCCCCGTGGATCACATCATTGCAGGCCATTGCGGGGTTCCGTTCATCCGGGAAACGGTCAAAGGGCGCTGGATCAACGCCGGTGTGATCGGGATGCCGCCCCATGACGGGGAACGCGCAACGCGCTATGCGGTATTGAATGAGGGTGACGTGGGGATAAGCAAGCTGGACTATGATGCAAAAGGGGCGGCGGCGGATATGGCCGCAGCGGGCTTGCCAGATCCGTACCGGTTGGCGCTCCTCTCGGGCTATTGGCCGTCTGAGGATGTGCTGCCCCCGGATTTGCGGGTTGCCCCAGATTTGCGAACTGCCAGCGGATGATGTTCCAGCACCAATTCTGACAACCTTTCCTCCAGCACATGCGTATAGATTTCCGTGGTGGCCACATCCGCATGGCCCAGCATCGTCTGAATGGCGCGCAAGTCGGCGCCATTGGCCAACAGATGCGTCGCAAACGCGTGGCGCAGCGTGTGCGGCGTCACCTTGGAAGGATCAACGCCACCCGCGACGGCAAATTCCTTGATCATCAGATAGAACCGGTGACGGGTCAGATGCCCGGACTTGCCACGCGACGGAAAGAGAAACCGTGAGACAGGTTTGCGCAATTGTGCGGCTTGATCGTCCTGAATATCGCGCTGCTTGAGCCATTCGGTCAACGCCAGACGGGCAGGCGGCGACAAGGGCACCATCCGTTCTTTGCCGCCCTTGCCCATGATCAGCAGCAACCGGGGATCACCGCGTGTGGCGCTTATGGGCAGGCTGACCAGCTCGCTCACACGCATGCCAGTGGCATAGAGCAGTTCCATCAGACAAGTGTTGCGCAGACAATCAACCGGACCGCGCCCCGAGACGCGCGCGGCCTCAAGCAGATGGTCCACTTCAGCCTCGCTCAGGATTTTCGGCAGGCGTTTGTCTTGTCCGGGGCCGGCGATTTGGATGGCGGGATTATCGCTGCGCAGGCCTTCTTCAAAAGCAAAGCGGTAGAGTTGTTTGATCGACGATAGCCGCCGGGCGCGCGTGGATTTTGCCAGACCCTGAGCGTCGCAATATATCAGGTAGTCTTCGACATCTGATTGCATGGCTGAAGTGAAATCACGGGTCCGGCGGTCAAGGAAAGCATCAAAATCCTTGAGATCGCGGCCATAGGCCAGTTGCGTATTGGTTGCAGCGCCTAATTCAGCCGCTTGCGCTTCGAGAAAGCTGGAAATCCAGTGAAAAGTCTGGGTGGACATATTTATCGCTCCAGTAACAGGATTTGCAGGGATGCACGGCGCGCGATGTCCTCTAAACCGAGGGCGCGCAATGTCGCCACAGCGTCCCGCAGTGCGTTTGCATCGCCCTGCGCGCCGTCCTCCAAGAGCCGCAGAATGTGCAGGATACTCTCGCCCAGCCGCGATTGCTGGGCGGTGGCCACCAGATCTGCGCGCGGGGCGGCATCGGTGAAACCATCAAAAAGGGCGGCGTCAATCGAAGGTGCGGGGCGCGAACCTGTCACGTCGCCAAATGCGATCTGCGTGGCGAGGTCTGCAGGATCGCTTTGGGCGGCGGCAGTTTCATAATCCGCAGACAGCAACGCGATGACGGTAGCCATGGATGCGGTCCGCCCGGTCAGATCAAGCTTTTGCAAGTCTGCGGCAAAGAGCTGTGCAAAGGTTGTTTCAAGCGCTGCATCCTGCATCGCGCGCCATGCGGTTGGCAGCGTTTTGGCCACCGCGTCCGTGCTGCCGGTCTGCAGCGCTGTTTCAAATCGTTGAATAGCAGCGACACGGTCCCACACCCCGCCCGAGGCCGCAGCCTGCCGCTCTGTATAAAGCCCCAAAAGCCGGTTGTCAGGCAATGCGCCTGCACGGGTCAGACGCTCTGCGGCCTCGATCTGGGATTTCCAGCCTGCCAGATCGCGCAGGTCCGCAACCGCATAGGCGCGGGGCAAATTTCCGGTTGGCATCGGCTCTCCGATCGTCTCGAACAGTCGAAAGCTGAGCGGGTCCATTTTGCGGGGGGCAGGCAGCGGCGGTTCACCTTCAAAGGCGTCAGGGTGCAGGAACCGGTCAAGCAACGCCAGTTTTTCCTCCGGAATAAGCCCCAGAGCCTGCGCCGATCCAAATGTCAGCGCGGCATTGTCCCATTGCCCGCTGCGCCCGGAACAGAAAATTCTGGTGGCAAGGTCATTGGTCAGATGCGGTGCTGCGCGCAAGGTTGCACAGGCGCGGTCCTCGCTGCCTGTCAGCAGGCTGATCTGCATCCAAAGATCGAAATGCGCGGCGGATGTCGGCACACCGGCCTGTTCGATCAGCGATAGTGCCGGATCAAGCGCGCCGAGTTTTACCAGTTTCTCGACGCGGAGCAAAGCAAGCGTGTCTCCCGCCGCTGCGATGCCGCCGGGCGCGTCCACATCCGCCAGCAAGACGGTATAAAGCAGCGATTGTGCGGCAGGCAGGCTTAGCTCTGGCAGGCGTTCAAGCAGTTTGGCGATTTTCTGAACATCGCTGCCGCGCCACAAGGATGCAGGTAGTCCGGTCACATGTGCAGGCACAAGCCCGATCTGGCGCGGGCTGCCGTTGCTCAATGGGGCCACATCAACAGAAGGGGGCAGCGCGCTGCGCGCAACGGCAGGCTCATCAGGCTTTTTCTGGACAGGGGGCGCGGCCGGCACCGGTTGTGATCCAAGCCAGTCAATGACGGACAATGGTTTGGTGGGATCGCTGGTTTGGGCTTTCAAGCTCATGCCGGATGCAGAGGTCAAAGCAAATGCGAGGCCGACAATGGCGGCGCGTCGTGTGTTTGCTTTGGTCATCATCATGGTTTCATTCCGCGATCAACTGGACAGGCTCGCGGGTTTCAATTTGATCAGGCGCGAAATCCGCACCAAAAAATGGACCAACATAAGCATAGATAACAAGCGCCGCGAATCCAATAAGCGCCAGTATTATCAAGAACTTGATCAGTCTGCCCATGTATTCTGCCCATCTGCTTTTTGCCAGCTTTGTTCAATCTATATATGGCCTTTCCGGCAAGATCACGTCATTCACTTAAAAATGAGCGGAATTGAGCAAACCACAGCCGATGGTGTCCGGGATGGGCCACGTTACCGGCTGAAAAAGACGGTCGTCATGGTGGGCATGATGGGGGCCGGCAAGACGGCCGTGGGGCGCGCGCTGGCGGTCAAGATTGGCGTTGACTTCATGGACAGCGATCTTGAGATTGAACGCGCGGCAAACCGGTCTGTCCCCGAGATATTCACCCGCGACGGAGAGGTGTTTTTCCGCAAACGTGAGGCTGAAGTAATTGCACGGCTGCTGACGTCCAAATGCTGCGTTCTATCCACAGGTGGCGGCGCGTTCCTGAGCGCGCAGAACCGCGATGCGATATCCCGGCACGGGGTCTCGGTGTGGTTGAACGCTGACCTTGATTTGCTTTGGAACAGGGTGCGATACAAGGATACGCGGCCTTTGTTGCGGACATCTGATCCCAAAAAGACGCTGACCGATCTTTATAATGCCCGCGTCCCGATCTATCAAAAGGCTGACTTATCAGTGCCTTGTGTGGCAAAGCTAAGCATAGATGAAATGGCGGAACGTGTGGTGGAAACGCTGGCGGCGCGCGCAGATGTACTGGAGCGGATAAATGATTGAAACGGTACATGTCGATTTGCCTGGCCGCGCTTATGAGGTGCGTATTGGTCCCGATCTGCTGGGCCAAGCGGGCGTGCACATCGCACCCTTGCTGAAAAGGGCAAAGGTCACTGTCGTTACCGACGACACCGTCGGTGCCCGCCATCTTGGGGCATTGCGCAGCGGGTTAAAGTCCGCCGGTATTGAGATGGAAGCACTGTCGTTAACCCCCGGCGAGGCAACGAAATGCTGGGCTGAGCTGAGCAACGTCGTTGAATGGCTGCTGGATCAAAAGGTTGAGCGGGGCGATGTTGTTGTTGCCCTTGGTGGCGGCGTGGTCGGTGATTTGGTTGGCTTTGCGGCCGCAATTTTGCGGCGTGGCGTGCGGTTTGTGCAAATCCCGACATCCCTTTTGGCGCAGGTTGACAGTTCTGTGGGCGGCAAAACGGGGATCAACACGCGGCACGGAAAGAACCTTGTCGGCGCCTTCCATCAACCTGCATTGGTTCTGGCGGATGTAGATGTGCTGGGGACGCTGGCGCCGCGTGATTTTCTGGCGGGCTACGGCGAGGTTGTGAAATACGGTTTGCTGGGCGATGCGGCCTATTTCGAATGGCTTGAGCAGAACGGACCTGCGATGGCAGCCGGTGACACGCCATTGCGGATCGAAGCGGTGCGCCGCGCGGTCCAGATGAAGGCCGACATCGTCATGCGTGACGAGACAGAACAGGGCGACCGCGCGCTTTTGAACCTTGGCCACACGTTTTGCCACGCGCTTGAGGCGGCAACGGGCTATTCAAACCGGCTGCTGCATGGCGAAGGGGTCGCAATTGGGTGCGCATTGGCGTTTGAACTGTCTGCACGGCTTGGCCTGTGCCCGCAAGAAGACCCCGGCAGGGTGCGCGCGCACCTCAAGGCGATGGGAATGAAGACCGACCTCAAAGACATTGAAGGGGGCTTGCCTGACGCCGGCACCCTGCTGGATTTGATGGGGCAGGACAAAAAGGTCGTGGAGGGTCAGTTGCGTTTCGTCTTGGCGCGCGGCATCGGGGAGGCGTTCGTCACATCGGATGTACCGCGCGAAACGGTGCTGGCTGTACTGGACGACGCATTGTCAGAAAAAGCGGTGTCAGAAAAAGCGGTGTCAGAAAAACAGGCCGAACATTAAGTTCGACCTGTTCAACTTTGATTTAGAACGGAATTTCGTCATCCAGATCGCGTGATGACCCGCCACCACCGCCGCCGCCGCTACCACCGGAGGATGGGCCGCCCTGATCATATCCGCCGCCGCCGCTTGGGCCGCTATCATAGCCACCACCACCGTAGTCGTTACCGCCGCCACCGCCACCGGATCCACCGCCATCGCGGCCATCCAGCATCGTCAACGTGCCACCAAAGCCTTGCAGCACAACTTCGGTTGAATACTTGTCCTGACCGGACTGGTCTTGCCATTTGCGCGTCTGCAACTGGCCTTCGATGTACACCTTTGAGCCCTTCTTCAGGTACTGCTCGGCGATGCGCACCAGACCTTCCTGAAAAATAGCGACCGAGTGCCATTCTGTTTTTTCGCGGCGCTCGCCGGTGTTGCGGTCTTTCCACGTTTCCGAGGTTGCGATGCGCAGGTTGCAGACCTTGCCGCCATTCTGGAAAGAGCGGACTTCGGGGTCGCGCCCCAGATTTCCAATTAGGATCACTTTGTTTACTGAGCCGGCCATTTTGTCCCCCTTGAGCAGTGTCAGTTCCGGCAATCGAATCCCGACTGCCAACATTTGGATCGTTATAGCTTGCCTGCACCGCGGTTTACACTCGATTAACGACGCTCTTGAACCGACGGGCATTAATCTTTGCTGGAAACGCCTACCAGATATGGTAGGATGCGCAGAACGGAACGGGCAGGGGCATAGCGCATGCTAAGATCGCGACTGACGGCGGCGGGTGTTGCCTTGGGTTTTATCGCTGGCCTGGCTGCCCCGGTGTGGGGCGAAAGCATCTCCTCCAAGAACCGCCGCGCGCTTTTCAAATCCCAAACCAGTGTGCTCGACAGCCGCGCCTCTAAACAATACGCATCTTCGGTTAATCTGCAGCCACCCAAGGTGGTCACACCCTCCAAATGGGCGGTGCCAAAGTTCAATGGCAAGTACAAAGGCCAATACCTGACAATGGCCAAACAGGCAGCGACACGTCACGGCGTGCCGGTTGATCTGTTCTTGCGATTGGTCCAGCAGGAAAGCAACTGGAACCACGCTGCGGTCTCGCATGCAGGTGCCATGGGGCTGGCCCAATTGATGCCGGGCACGGCCGAATATCTTCGTGTTGACCCAACCGATCCTGCACAAAACCTTGAAGGCGGCGCGCGCTATCTCAAAGAGCAATACCGCGAATTTGGCACATGGAAGCTCGCGTTGGCCGCTTATAACGCTGGTCCCGGCGCCGTGAAAAAGCACGGTGGCATTCCACCCTACAAAGAAACCCGTAACTACGTCAGCATTATTGCCGGACAGTAGTTCGCGGTTACCGGTCGTCTTGTTCTGAACGAAAAACAGGGCCGGATCATAGTTGATCCGGCCCTTTTGCTTTATTCCGCAGCGACCCCGACTTCGATCACAGGCTCCATCTCGGCCAGCTTTTGATCGGACAGGTGGCATTTCACCTGGTGGCCTTCGGCAATCATGCGAATGGGCGGCACTTCTTTCTCGCACAACCCGCCCGGGACTTCGGATTTCCAGCGGCAACGGGTCTGGAACGGGCAACCGGGCGGCGGGTTCATGGCCGACGGAATGTCCCCCTCAAGCACGATGTGCTTTTTCTTGACTGACGTGTCGGCAATCGGGACCGCCGACAACAGCGCCTCCGTATAGGGGTGGTAGGGCGGCGAAAATACCTGATCCGTCGTGCCCAATTCAACCACATGGCCCAAATACATCACCATGACCCGGTCGCTGAGGTAGCGCACAATCGACAGATCGTGGCTGATGAACAGCAGTGTGGTTTTTTGCTCACGCTGGATTTCCATCAGCAAATCCGTCACCGCAGCCTGCACCGACACGTCGAGCGCCGATACAGGTTCATCCGCAACTACAATCCGCGCATTACCCGCAAATGCACGCGCAATGCCCACACGCTGCTTTTGACCACCCGACAGTTGTCGTGGCATACGGTCGCCAAACTCACGCGGCAGTTTCACCAGATCCAGCAGTTCCAGCATCCGCTTGCGACGCTCCGCTTCGTTCTTGCCGATCTTGAAAATCTCGAGCGCACGGATGATCTGGCGGCCCACCGTCATCGACGGGTTCAGCGTGTCAAAGGGGTTCTGGAACACCATCTGGATGTCGGCAACATTCTTGGTGGTGCGCGCCTCGATCGGCACAGATCCAATCTCTTGATTGTCCAGCAGGATCTGTCCTTCGGTGGCGGTCTCAAGCCCCATCAGAACCTTCGCAAACGTCGATTTACCGCAACCGGATTCGCCCACAATGGCGAGTGTCTCGCTCTCGCGCGCTTCAAAAGTCAGCTCTTCGTTGGCCTTTACAACCTTCGTGCTGACGCCACCGAACATCGCATTGGCAGCAACCTGATAATATTTCTTCAGCTTGTCGATCTTCAGAACAACATCCCCGACCTCGCCCTTGGTCTTGACGTCAGCCAGTTCAAGCGGCGCTTTCCAGTCGATTTCTTTAAACTTCAAACAGCGCGTATGATGGCGGTCATTGCCCGGCACCGGCTCCATCATGATGGCGCCCTGATCACAGCGCCCTGCTTCAAAATAATCGCAGCGCGGGCCAAAGTTGCAGCCAGACGGGCGTTCATGCGGCAAGGGAAAGTTACCGGGAATGGCAATCAAGGGGCGCGCATTCTTGTCAGCACCGGGCAGCGGGATCGACCGGAACAGCGCCTGCGTATAGGGGTGCTGCATGTCGTCAAACACCTCCTCGATGGAGCCACGCTCGACCGCCTCACCGGAATACATCACGCAAATGCGGTCGCAGGTCTCCAGCACCAACCCGAGATTGTGCGAGATAAACAGCATCGAGGTGCCGTATTTTTTGCCCAGATCCTTGACCAGCTTCACCACAGCCGCCTCGACAGTCACATCAAGTGCCGTGGTCGGCTCATCCAAAATTAACAAGGATGGCTCTGACATCAAGGCCATGGCAATAACGATCCGCTGCTGCTGGCCGCCGGACAACTGGTGCGGATAGGCGTTCAATATCCGTTTGGGGTCGGGCAGCTTCACGTCCGTCACGACCTCGAGCGCGCGGGCGTAAGCTTCCTTCTCGGACATGCCCGCATGAATCATCGGCACTTCCATCAATTGGCGTCCGATCTTCATGGCAGGGTTCAGCGATGCCATCGGTTCTTGATAGATCATTGCAATTTCCGAGCCGCGAATGTCGCGCAACTCCGCATCCGACATCTCGCCCAGATCACGACCCTTGAACTTGATCGACCCGCCCACAATGCGCCCGTTCTTGCCCAGGTCCTGCATCACGCCCAGTGCCACAGTGGATTTCCCGCAGCCAGATTCGCCAACAAGGCCTACGGCCTCACCGGGTTTCACAGACACGGAAAAATCCATCACCGCCGGAATTTCGCGCAACCGCGTAAAAAACGAAATCGACAATTTATCAATCTCGAGAATGGGACCATCATAATCGGTCTTAGGCATCTTTTTACTCCCAACCGGAAAACCAAGCGGATCTTCATCCTGCTTCAATTTTCCAAATAAACCTCCGGGGGTCCGGGGGCTGGCCCCCGGTCCCGCATTCTCATCAATCGCGCAGTGATTCCTCACGCAGACCATCGGCCAGCAAATTCAGTCCCAGAACCAAACTCAACAACGACAGCGCAGGCGCAATCGCCGCATGCGGATACAATGACAGCAAACGGCGCCCAGCGTTAATCGTGCTGCCCCAGTCGGGGCTTTCTGATTCCAGCCCCAGACCAAAGAACCCAAGCGTGCCGAGCAAAATAGTCGTATAGCCAATCCGCAAACAGAAATCGACGATCAGCGGACCCCGTGCATTGGGCAGGATTTCCCACAACATGATGTACCAGGGCCCTTCACCACGGGTCTGTGCAGCCGCCACATAGTCACGCGTCTTGATGTCCAGCGCGAGGCCCCGGACAATACGAAACACGGTGGGTGAATTGACAAAGACCACCGACACAAACACCACCAGAATTTCGGGTGGCATCGGGATCCAGTCGATCATCGCGGGTATGCCATAAACCGTCACATCGTCATTTTTTACGATGAACCCGTCGTTGGTGATCAACGACAGGTAGGCCCACAGCAGCCCCCCCAGCACGACAACCAACAGCGGCGTGCGGATATGCGGCTGGGTGTAATAGCGAGAGTTCAACAGCACGGCAAAGAAGATCACCGGAAAGACGAACAGAACCGCAGCCATATAGTTTGGAATGCCGGTCAGCACGATCTCGGGTGTCACCAACAGATAGAACAGCAAGATCACCGGAAAGGCGAGGATCAGGTTCGCCAGAAAGCTCAGGATCGTGTCAAGCCGACCGCTATAATACCCCGCAGGCAATCCCAAAGTGATCCCGACCATAAACGCAAAGAGCGTCGCAAGCGGCGCGATAAGCACGACCACCCAAGAGCCCTTGATCAGACGTGAAAACACATCCCGCGCAAGGTTGTCGCCCCCCAACAGATACCAGGCATATTCACCTTCTTCGGCACCGCGCAGGGGGGTTCCGGGCAGTTTGTTTTTCATGCCTGACGCTTGGCTCAGGCTGTCGTGGGTGATCAGCATGTCGAACACACCGCCCATGACCCCGGTAAACACCCAGAACATCACGATACCGAAACCGATCATGCCCACGGTGCTGTCAAACAGCTTGCCGTACAGGCCCAGCTTGCGTTTGTAGGTGATCGACACGGCAAAGGTTATGATCAACGCGATCCAGACCGGCAGCATCTGCCGGGCCATACCGCCGAATATCCCGGCCCCCGTGCCAAGGATGATACCGCCCACCAGATAGATTAGCACCAGTGCGATAATCGCATAAAACAGCCAAGAAATCACCAGATTGATCAGTCCTGACACCCCTTGATCATCGGCCAACGTACCATCGGCACCGACCGCGCGCGCGCCGCCCGAGGGCACCAGCGAAAAAAGGAGTTGCGCAACAATCGTGAGCACCAAAAGCAGCAACACGATGTAGAAAATAAAGTTCAGCCCACTCAAAGAGCCTGTCCAGGTCAATGGTTCCATGATCCAGCCCTCCTTATGAAATGCGAATGCGTGGGTTCAAAAAGACATAGCCGATATCGGATATCAGCTGGGTCACCAGAACCACGACGACAGAAACAACAGACACGGCCAGCAACAACTCGATGTCGTTGTTGGAGGCGGCCTGCACCAGCAACCAACCAAAGCCCTTGTAGTTGAACAGGGTCTCGACGATCACTACACCGTTCAACAGCCACGGGATTTGCAGCATGATCACCGTAAAGGGCGCAATCAGCGCGTTGCGCAGGGCGTGTTTCAGAACGATATCGCTGAACTTGACGCCCTTCAGGCGCGCGGTGCGGATGTATTGTGCGGTCATGACCTCGGTCATCGAGGCCCGCGTCATCCGCGCGATATAGCCCATGCCATAAAGCGAAATTGTCAGGACCGGCAAAAAGAAGTTCCAGAAATTCGCATCCGCCATCGCCGATGTTGCAGAGCCAAGAAATAGCGTCTTGCCGTCAATCCAGCCCCATTCTGCCAAGATCGGGGAAATGCCGAATTGCGACGATGCCAGCACCGCGATGAATATCACACCGGAAACATATTCGGGGGTCGCCGTTGTCGCGATAGAAAAGGTAGACAGCGACCGGTCCAGTTTGGAGCCTTCGCGCATGCCCGCAAGGACGCCAACAATCAACGCCGACGGCACCATCAGCAGCAAGACACAAAGCATCAGTTTGCCCGTCAGAGCCAGTCGCGTCGCAACGGTGCTGCCCACTTCATCCTTGAACACCGTCGAGGTGCCCCAATCGCCCTGAAGGACACCGCAACGGTTAGGGCGTTCGTCCACAGGCGTATCACTGTCAAAACAGCGGCCAAAGGTTTTGCCCTCTTCCCGTTCGGTCACCCAACCGGGCAGAACGCCAAGCCATTGACCGAATTTTACCGGCATCGGCTGCAAATATCCCCGGTCGCCCAAGTAGGATGTCACGGCCTCATCCGACATGCGGAAGTTACCTTGGTTCTTGGCGAGCTTTTCCAGGTTTGGATAAAGATTGGTCAGCCAGAACACGATGAACGTCAGGCACAGTGCCGTCAGCAACATCACGCCCAAGCGACGTAGAATGAAAATTCCCATGTAGTGCCCCTGTTGGTGGCTGGCAGGTTGATCCCGCCGGTCTTGTTGTGGCCTTTGGCCTTCGAATTTGTTTGGAGGCATGTCGCCACCGCAATCATGCGTCAGCGTTTTGCGTATTCCCCGCGCCCATGAGGCAACACTTGATCCCTAAGGTCAATGTCATCTTCCGCCTTCTGATGATCATTTTGCGACAAGTCCAGCGCCAAAAAGCGACATGGCGGTGCGCGGAACTGCGATTTTGATATCACGCCACACGCAGATTACTTGGCGTCAAGCCGGTGTGGTGCTGCATAAAACGGGTAAAATAGGCCGCTGAGCGGAACCCGAGGTGGCGCGCAATATTCTGCGCCGGCTCTTTGGTGTCGTACAAAAGCAACCGCGCGGCGTGGTGCACCCTGTCGGTTAACAGATCGGCGGCAGTCTTGCCGGTTGATGCTTTCACAGCGCGCGACAGGTGCGTGGGCGTCACGCCCAGCATCTCTGCATATTGTGCCATTGGCTGCCCGGTCCGGTAGTGTGCAGCCAGAAGCGCACAGTATTTTGCGCTTAGCCTGCCTGCGGCGTTCCGCTTGTCTGGCACATGTTCGTCCAGCGCGATCTGGCGGCGCAACCAGACAGAGATCAACGCCGCATGCGCTTCTAGCGCGTCATTGAACAAGGCGCGGCGCTGCTGCTGCTCACGACCTGCGGCTTCTATAAGGGCGGTCAGTTCGGTCTGAGGTTTTGCGTCCCGAATGCGCAGATGGCGCGGGATTTCGGGTAAACGCAGGGCAGTGCCGTCGCGGACCAACACGGCTTGCCCCATCGACTGCCGGCCCATCTGCAAGGCAAAGAGTGATCCTGCCGGCACAAACAACACATTGTTCGCGCCCACGCCGCGCCGCATCCCGTCCAGCAGCGCAACGCCCTGACCGCGCGTGATCCAGATCAGCATGTGGTGCGGGGCATCATGCACCAGATGCAACCGCCAGTCCTGTCCTTGCGCCAATTGCGCGAGCGTTGTGAGGGCGATATCGGCATCAAGCATGGATTATCATCACATATTGGTAATTCAGGCCTACCTTATCACCGTAAATGGCCGCGTAAAGTTGTAATACCGCAACTGATGTCTTTGCTATACCGGCGAAACCGAATGCCACGCGCGCATTTTCTTGCGCATCCATGTCCGTTGACGTTTTGCATACTGCCGGGTGGCAATAACTGCCGCCTCGCGGGCTTCATCCAGCGTCAGCGTGCCATCCAGATAGCCCATCAACTCTGGCACACCGATCGCGCGGTGAGCGGGCAAGGCGGGATCATACTTGGGCCGCACAGCCCGCGCTTCGTCCAATGCGCCGCCTTGCAACATCAGGTCAAACCGTTTTGCGATCCGTTCATTCAGCCACTCTTTGTCTACATTAAAGACAATCGGATGACATTGCGCCAGCGGCACCAAAGCCGGGGGTGTCTCGTCTTGCCACTGGGCAAGGCCGCGCCCGGTTGCCTGCAACACTTCCCAAGCGCGCTGAACCCGCGCAGGGTTTTGCGTGTCAATGCGCGCGCGCGTCGCCGGATCGAGTTGCTCCAGCATAAAGGCGTGATCCAGCGTATCGGCGTGTGTGCGGATGCCGGACGGGGTTGCGGGAATTTCAGCCAATCCTTCGGTCAGCGCTTTGAAATAAAGCCCGGTGCCGCCGACAATGATCGGTCGCGCGCCTGCGTTAAGGATGCCTTCCACTTCGCGCAGCCAGTGACCGGTTGAATACGAAGTGGTGGCGCTGACATGCCCATAAAGCAGATGCGGTGCCTGCGCTTCTTCTTCGGCTGAGGGGCGCGCCGTGATCACGCGCCAGCAGTCATAAACCTGACTGGCATCCGCATTCACGATGACCCCGCCAATGGTCGCCGCAATCTCAAGCGCGAGGGCGGATTTGCCCGATGCCGTTGGTCCCGCGATCAGGACCGGGCCGTCCGCAGGAACTGCCTGCGCCGCGCTAGAAATTGACGTATAGGCGCGCGCAGTCATTTCTTTTCCTCTGACCCCTAGGGGATGCATTGAACCTCGGGGCTTTTTGCTACATTTTAAGGCAGAATGTCATCCCCCAAAGTGCCCCGCTGAAAGGTGCCCCCAATGTCCTCAGATAGCCCGCAATCCTCTTTTCGCCGTGTCATGCTCAAGATTTCGGGGGAAGCGTTGATGGGCGATCAGGGTTTTGGCCTGCATCCGCCCACAGTTGAGCGGATTGCCCGCGAAGTGCAAAGCGTGCATGAGATGGGCGTCGAGATTTGTATGGTCATTGGCGGCGGTAACATCTTTCGCGGATTGCAGGGATCGGCGCAGGGGATGGAGCGGACCACGGCGGATTACATGGGGATGCTGGCCACGGTGATGAATGCGCTGGCGATGCAATCCTCGCTTGAGGGGTTGGGCATCCATACGCGGGTGATCTCTGCGATTACAATGAACGAAGTCGCAGAGCCCTATATTCGCCGCCGTGCCGTGCGCCATCTTGAGAAAAAGCGCGTCTGCATTTTCGCGGCAGGCACCGGCAACCCCTATTTCACGACAGATACAGCCGCGACCTTGCGCGCCAACGAGATGTCTTGCGAAGCCATTTTTAAAGGTACCAAAGTCGACGGGGTGTATGACAAAGACCCCGCCAAACACAGCGATGCAGTGCGCTATGACACAGTCAGCTATGACGACGTGCTGGCCAAGCGTCTGGGTGTGATGGACGCCTCTGCCATCGCATTGGCACGCGACAACAATCTGCCGATCATCGTGTTTTCACTGGACGAACCGGGCGGTTTCCGCGGGATTTTGGCGGGTGAAGGCACCTACACCCGCGTTCAGGGCTAAGCTGAGGCTGTAGATATTAATGCACACTGGTGTTTTTGCGCCGGAATGCAGTATACCAACGCAAACGACACAAAAAGCGCCCAAAGGCGCGCGATGCTACAGGAAGAACCCCATGTCAGACGAATTTATGCTCGACACCGACGATCTTGAACGGCGCATGAACGGCGCGATTGCGTCTTTGCGCACTGAATTCGCGTCCTTGCGCACCGGACGGGCGTCGGCCTCCATGCTGGAGCCGGTGATGGTGGATGCCTACGGGTCCATGACACCGATCAATCAGGTCGGGACCGTCAACGTGCCGGAGCCGCGCATGGTCACGATCAACGTCTGGGACAAGGGGCTGGTCGGCAAGGTCGAAAAGGCCATCCGTGAAAGCGGTCTGGGTATTAACCCGCAACTGAACGGCACGATCATCATGCTGCCGATCCCGGAACTGAACGAAGAGCGCCGCACACAATTGACCAAAGTTGCGGGGCAATATGCAGAGCATGCACGCGTTTCTATCCGCAACATCCGCCGTGATGGCATGGACCAGATCAAAAAGGCGAAAGCTGACGGAATGTCAGAGGATGATCAAAAGCTGTGGGAGGGCGAGATGCAGGACATGACCAACAAATTCATCTCGACCATTGATGACCAGCTTGAGACCAAACAAGCCGAAATTATGCAGGTTTAAGACAAAAGCGCGCCGGATTGGCGCGTTTTTCGATTGAAGGGCAAGGGATGGCCCTTATTCAACATCCCGAGACAGAAGTGCAGAAAGTTTGACCCGTCACCATGACCGCAGTTCCCGATCCGCAAGACCAAACCGTTGAGGGATGCCCGCGTCACGTTGCGATCATCATGGATGGCAATGGCCGTTGGGCGACACAGCGGGGCAGGCCGCGTCTGTTCGGGCATCATGCGGGCGCCAAACGCGTGCGCGAAATCGTTGAGGCTTGCCCGGGTTTTGGCGTCGAATATCTGACAATCTTTGCTTTCTCGACAGAAAACTGGAAACGGACGCAGGTCGAAGTGGCAGGTCTTATGACCTTGTTCCGCCGTTATATCACCAAGGAAACGCGGGCCCTGCGTGAAAAAGGCGTGCGGGTGCGGTTTATCGGCGCGCGGACGCGGCTTGACAAGAAACTGGTCAAGCTGATGCAGGATCTGGAAGAGGCCACCGCTCATAATACGCTGGTGAACCTGACCATCGCCTTGAATTACGGCGGCAGGGACGAGGTTGCGCGCGCAACCAAAAGGCTGGCCCAAGACGTGGCGGCAGGGCGGCTCGACCCCGAAAAAGTGGATGAAGAAACGCTGCCAAGGTACTTGGATACTTATGTTTTACCTGACCCTGATCTTGTGATTCGGACCAGCGGTGAGGCGCGTATATCCAATTTTCTTTTGTGGCAGTCGGCCTATGCGGAGTATGAATTTATCGACACGCTGTGGCCTGATTTTACCAAACAGGAATTCGGGTGTCTTTGTACTGCATTCGGGGGCCGTGACCGCCGATTTGGCGCAGTAAAAACATAGACGCATTAAAAACATAGACTTTGCGAGGGATTGCCAAGAATGAGCAGCATGCAGGGCCAATGGGCTGATTTGAGGGACCGGATGGGCGCTGGCGCTGTGATGGTCCTTGTGGGTATCATCGGCATCTGGATGGGCGGACATGTGTTTCATGTGCTGGTGGCTCTGATCTGCGGCATTATGGTGTGGGAACTTGTCGGGATGCTGCGCCCCGGCGTGCGGCATCTGCAATTGCAACTGGGCGCGCTGACGGGGGGCGCGCTGTTTTTGGCGATCTATCTGCCGGTCGGCATTGCGCTGCCCCTGCTGCTGGCCCCTGCGATGATCGGGTTCGGGCAATTGAACGAAAACCGCACGATTTATATGACATTTACGGTGATGATCCTGCTGGCGGGTTACGGCATGATGCAGGTCCGTGATGATCTGGGCTTTGGATGGATGCTGTGGCTGGTGCTGGTGGTCGTTGTGACGGATGTTGTGGGGTATTTTGCCGGACGCACCTTTGGCGGGCCAAAGTTCTGGCCTGCGGTCAGTCCCAAAAAGACCTGGTCGGGGACCGCATCTGGGTGGGTTGGTGCGGCGCTGGTCGGGTTGTTGTTTTCGATCAACTCAGGTGTCGGCTTGCAGTTGATGGGAATTTCCATCGCTGTTTCAATGGCTTCGCAGATGGGCGACATCGCGGAATCCGGTATGAAACGCAAGATGGGTGCCAAGGACAGCTCCAATCTGATCCCCGGTCACGGCGGTCTGATGGACCGGTTTGACGGCATGTTGGGCGCGTCACTTTTCTTGCTGGTTATCGGTCAGTTTATCGGGTTCCCTCCGGGGCTGGGTTGATCTGCGATGAGACGTAAGGTCACGATATTGGGGGCCACCGGCTCCATCGGGCAAAACACGATTGATCTGATCCGGCGCAACCTTGATGCCTATGACGTTGTGGCACTGACCGGGGCGTCCAACATCGCGCAACTTGCGCGCGACGCGATTGACCTGAAGGCTGATATTGCCGTTACAGCGCATGACAATCTGCTGGATGATTTGCGCGATGCACTTGCGGGCTCTGGGGTTCAGGCCGCTGCAGGATCCGCGGCAATTGATGAGGCGGCGGCGCGTCCGGCAGATTGGATCATGTCGGCGATTGTTGGCGCTGCGGGCCTGTCACCGGGTTATGCCGCGTTGAAACAGGGCACGACGCTGGCCTTGGCGAACAAGGAATCGTTGGTCTGTGCGGGGCAATTGATGCTGGATACCGCTGCGCAACATGGCACACGTATGCTGCCTGTCGATAGTGAACATTCCGCGATTTTTCAGGCTCTCATTGGGGAGGAAATATCCGCGGTTGAGCGGATCATTATTACCGCCAGCGGCGGTGCATTCCGCGATTGGCCGTTGGAAAAGCTGGAGACGGCGACATTGGCGCAAGCCTCCAGCCATCCCAATTGGGACATGGGCCAACGGATCACGATTGATTCTGCTTCCATGTTTAACAAAGCGATGGAAGTCATTGAAACGCGTGAGTATTTCAAAGTTCGACCTGACCAGATCGAAGTGCTGGTACATCCGCAATCCATGATACACGCGCTTGTGGGTTTTGTTGATGGCGCTCTGATGGCGCATGTCGGGCCGCCTGACATGCGCCATGCCATCGGCTTTGCCCTGCACCATCCTGCGCGTGCGGCGCTGCCTGTCGAACGGCTTGATCTGGCGGCAATCGGGAGTTTTGAGTTTCGCGCCCCCGATGAGGTCCGCTGGCCCGCGCTGCGCCTTGCGCGCGAGACGATGGCAGCAGGCGGTATGAATGGCGCCGTGCTCAACGCAGCCAAGGAAACTGCATTGGATGGCTTCATCGCGGGGGCGCTGAAATTCACCCAGATGTCACAGATCGTCGAGGACACATTGTCGCAAATGCAGCGCGATTGCAGCCTTATTCGTGACACCATGTCACTTGATAACGTGACCCAAGTAGACCATCTGGCAAGAGAAGCGGCAAAAGCTGCGATCACAAAAAGAGCAGGGTAGCGTTTTGGATAGTATTGGACTTTTACCGCAGTTCGGCGGGTTGATCTGGACTTTGGTGGCGTTTGTCGTCGCCCTTTCCGTGATTGTCGCTGTGCATGAGTATGGTCATTATATCGTTGGTCGCTGGTGCGGCATTCAGGCGGATGTGTTTTCGCTGGGGTTCGGGCCGGTGATCTGGTCGCGGATGGACCGGCGCGGCACCAGATGGCAGATTGCGCTGTTGCCGTTCGGCGGGTTCGTGAAATTTGCGGGCGATGCCAATGCCGCATCCGGCAAGGACCAAGAGGCGATGGCAGCCGCCGCAGATGACCCCGAAAAGCTGCGTCATACCATGCATGGGGCACCCTTGTGGGCGCGCGCGGCCACGGTTGCCGCGGGTCCGGTGTTCAATTTCATCATGTCGATAAGCATCTTTTTTGCCGTCGCGTTCAGTTCCGGTGTTGCAAGCGATCCCATGACCGTGGGCGAGGTAAAACCACTGCCGACGGGCATGTTCGAGCTGCGGCAGGGCGACGAGATCGCAGGTCTGAACGGTCAGCCGCTGGATCAGAACGACCCGGAGGCGTTCACCGCATTAATTGCCTCGCTGCCGACCGAGCCGGTGATCAGCTACGATATTGTCCGCAACGGGGCACAGTTGAGCGTCGATGGGCCCTTTATCATGCCACCCATGATCAAGCAGGTGATGCCGCAATCCGCAGCGTTTGAAGCGGGCCTGCGGGGCGGCGACGTGATCGTTGGTGTGGACGGCACAGAGGTTTTTGCATTTTCGCAGCTTAAAACTGCCGTTGAGGCGTCAGATGGCGCGGCACTGGCGCTCAGTGTTTGGCGGGACGGCGATGTTGTGGAGGTCACGATGACCCCCAAAGCGACCGACGAGCCGCAGGAAGACGGGACTTTTGTACGCAACCTGCGCATCGGGATCGTCGGTGGCATGGCATTTGAACCCGCCACTGTACGCCCCGGTATCGGCGAGGCCCTGTGGGGCGGCGTCGAGAACACATGGCGCATTATCGACGGGTCTATTTCCGGCCTCAAACATATGATCATCGGCAACATCAGCACCTGCAACCTGAGCGGGCCGGTTGGCATTGCACAAGCGTCAGGCGCGATGGCAAGTCAGGGTGCACAATCGTTCATCTACTTTATTGCCGTACTCAGCACTGCCGTCGGCTTGCTGAACCTGTTTCCAATTCCGGCGCTCGATGGGGGCCATCTGGTGTTCTATGCCTACGAGGCCGTTGCGGGCAAACCGCCCAGCGACAAAGCGTTGCGGGTTTTTATGACGATTGGGATAACGTTGGTCTTGTCGCTGATGATATTTGCGCTCGGGAATGATCTGTTCTGCCCGTGATTACATCATCTGCGCAATAATTCGTATTTCGACGACCGCACCCTCGCGTCGAATGCCTGCGACTTCTACGGCGGTCCAAGCGGGGTAGGGTGCGGTGAACACTTCGCGGCGGATGCGGTCGAAAAGGTCGAAATGGGCGCGCAGCCCGATGTGGTAACTGGTCATTTCGACCACGGCGTCCATGTCCTTTCCTGCGTGCTTTAGAACATAACCGATCTTGGCAAAGGCCTGTCTGAATTGGTCCTCGGCATCCTCGGGCATTGTGCTGTCCGGCCCTGGACCGGTGGTGCCCGTCAAAAAGAGGTGATCGCCGGAAATAATTCCGGGTGACATGCCCAAAGCATCGGCTGCCTCTTGCACTTCGGGGGGGCAGATGGCGCGCTTTGTCATGTGATCCTCTTTATATGGTTTGCAAAGATCATGTCAAAGTTGGCAGAAGAATCCAAATGCCATGAAAAAACCACATTTCATCAAAATCGTGCCGCATTAGGCCGTTAACAGTTATTCAGCAATTCTGCGCCTTGTATGAGGAAAGCCCGATGCAAACGCTTCAAAATTCCTACCGTGGCTTGAGCCTGTTGATGGATCTCAACTGGGACCGCGTGCTATATGTCGCGACCATTTGTTTTGCACTTGCGGCCGGTGCCTTCGTCGGATCGCTCTGAACCCGGACGCCACACCACAGGATGATGTTGAAAAACTGCAATGCACTGCTTGATGTAGTGCGTTTTTGGCCGTGTTGGTTTTGACAAAGACCAGCCCATTGCGTACTCAGGTAGAAATGATGTCGCAAGATTGGGTTTGAACCATGAGACCGAGCACGTTGGGCTGTCTGCCCGTACCACAGGCAAAATCAGGCAAACTGGGTAACATGCTGCGGAGCGCATCTGTTTGTGCTTTGTTGTCAGTGGCTTGGCTGGCGCCGGGCAGTGAGGCCGTGGCGCAGCAATACCAATTCAATACTGTAGAGATCAACGGAAACGACCGGATCGGCGACAGCGCGATCCTGCGCCGGGCTGGAATCAGCCGGGGCACGCCGGTGTCGGGCGGGCAGTTGAACGACGCATATCAGAACCTCCAGAACTCCGGTCTGTTCGAAAGCGTTGCGATTGAGCCACGCGGCAACACGCTTGTGATCTCGGTTGTGGAACTGCCGACGGTGAACCGTGTCCGGTTCGAGGGAAACAAGCGCATTGATGATGAAGCGCTATCAGGTCTGATCACGACCATAGAGCGGCGCGTGTTTAGCCCGGCGCAAGCCGAGGCCGATGCAGCCGCCATTGCCGAAGCCTATGGCAACGACGGACGGATCGCGGCGCGCGTTCAACCAAAGATTATCAAGCGCAGCCAGAACCGTGTTGATCTGGTGTTTGAAATTTTCGAGGGCGACAACGTCGAGGTTGAACGCCTCAGCTTTGTTGGCAACCGTGTTTATTCTGACCGCCGTTTGCGCCGCGTTCTGGGCACCAAGCAGGCAGGTCTGTTCCGCCGTTTGGTCCGGCGCGATACCTTTATCGAGGGGCAGGTCGAAGTCGACAAGCAACTTCTGCAAGA
Source organism: Paracoccaceae bacterium (assembly GCA_017854675.1). Classification (GTDB taxonomy): domain Bacteria; phylum Pseudomonadota; class Alphaproteobacteria; order Rhodobacterales; family Rhodobacteraceae; genus Sulfitobacter. The sequence continues at coordinate 23,074 of JAFMHE010000014.1, forward strand.
TTTCTATTTCTCGCGCGGCTATGTCGACATGCGTACGACAGCTGTGAACGGCGAGTTGACGCAGGAACGCGACGGTTTTTTCGTGTCGTTCAACATCACCGAGGGACAGCAGTTCACGTTCGGCGAGATCAAGGTCGAATCGCAGATGACGAATGTCGACAGCGATGCGTACAGCGATATTATCAAAATACGGCCCGGCGTCATTTATTCCCCGACCTTGATCGAGGCAGATATTGCACGGCTTGAACGTCAAGCGATCCGCGATGGCGTCGACTTTATGCGGGTCGAGCCGCGGATCGAGCGCAATGAACGCGATTTGACGCTTGATGTGACTTATGTGTTGAGCCGTGGACCACGTGTTTTTGTCGAGCGTATTGATATCGAGGGCAACACAACCACACTTGACCGCGTCATTCGCCGTCAGTTCGACAGTGTCGAGGGTGATCCGTTCAACCCGCGTGAAATTCGTCAGGCAGCCGAGCGTATTCGTGCGCTGGATTATTTCGAAAGCGCCGAAGTAAACGCCCGCGAGGGCAGCAGCGGTGAACAAGTGGTCGTCGACGTTGACGTTGTTGAAAAGCCGACAGGCACGCTGAACTTTGGAGCTGCGTTCTCGAACAATGACGGTGTCGGGGTCGCGATCAACTTTGCCGAGGAAAACTTTCTGGGCCGGGGTCAAAAGCTGTCGTTGTCGGTTTCGACCGCGTCGGAGGCAAAAAGATATGGCCTGAGCTTTGTAGAGCCGAGCCTTTTGGGCCGTGATGTGGCGTTCGGCCTGAACCTTGATTATGCCGAGACCAATTCATCCTTCGCGTCATATGATACCAACAGGCTGGTTTTTCAGCCGTCGCTGGCCTTTCCGATCAGCGAGAATGGCCGATTACAGCTGCGCTATACCGCAGAAGAGATCGAAACAATCGAGCGTGATCCAAGTGAGAACGGTCTGACGATTGCAGGTGATATTGCTGCGGGTGCGCAATGGTCGTCAGCGCTTGGCTACCAGTATACATACGATTCACGCCGGACCGGTCTGGACCCGACAGCGGGTGTGTTGTTGCAGTTCAGCCAGGATTTCGCGGGTTTGGGCGGTGACAGTAAATTTGTCAAAACCGTCGCAAAAGTGACTGGCGAAAAGAAAATCTTCAACGAAGACGTGACCTTGCGGGCCACACTTGAAGCTGGTGCATTGTCGTGGAACGAAGGCGTTAACCGTGCCGTTGACCGCTTTATCATCGGCCCATCCATCATGCGCGGGTTTGAGCCGGGCGGTATTGGCCCCCGCGACGTAAGCGGCACTGCGGATGATCCGCTGGGCGGCAACCTTTATGTCGTGGCGCGTTTGGAGGCGGAATTCCCTCTTGGTCTGCCTGAGGAATATGGCATTTCCGGCGGTGTTTTCTATGACGTTGGCAACGTATGGGACCTGAGCGATGTGAACCTGAACGGTGGCAGTATTGTCGGCGAAAGCGGGTCATTCCGCCATGTGGTCGGTGTGTCGCTCTTTTGGGATACGCCGCTTGGCCCCTTGCAGTTCAACGCATCCAAAGCGCTCAAGAGCGAGACCTTCGACAAAGAACAAAGCTTTGAGATCACGCTGCGCACGCAGTTTTGATCGGGTCCGGGCGCATGCGTCTGATCTATACTCTGGTGTTTGCCCTGTTCGGGGCGGCACCCTTGGCCGCCCAACAGACGCCTGCGGAAAACCAGCTTGAACGGGGGTCGGTTGTCAGCCCGATCCTGACAATTGATTCTGAACGCGCTTTTATCGACAGCGCGTTTGGCCGTCGCGTGGCCGCGGAGGTTGAAGCCGAAAGTGAGAAACTGGTTACAGAAAACCGCCGGATCGAGGCCGATCTGGAAGCCGAAGAGCAAGAGTTGACAGAGTTGCGCAAAACCTTGCCCGCTGGTGAATTTCGCCTGCTTGCAGACGCTTTTGATGCCAAGGTTCAGGAAACCCGTGCAGCACAGGCCGCAAAAGGGCGTGCGTTGAATGCCCGTGTTGGCAAGGAAGAAGACGTGTTTCGCAATGCTGCTGCGCCGGTCCTTGAACGCTTGATGCGGGATGCGGGGGCGGCTGTCATTCTGGAACGGCGGTCGGTCTATGTCAGTCTGAATGCCATCGACATCACTGCCGATGCGATTGCGTTACTGGATGAAACACTGGGCAGCGGTGCCACGCCAAAGCAACCCTGAGTGCGGCTTGCCGTGGTGCGGCGGAATTGATAGCCGTTGATCACGACTTTGCTTTTCAAAGGACACCCCATGAGCCAAGACCTGATGCGCGCCGATATTCAAACCATTCAACGTATTTTGCCGCACCGCTATCCTTTCCTGTTGGTCGACAAAGTCGAAGAGATCGACGGCACTGCATCCGCTGTTGGCTACAAGAATGTCACGATGAACGAGCCGCATTTTCAGGGGCATTTTCCCGGCACCCCCATCATGCCCGGTGTCACGATTGTTGAGGCAATGGCGCAGACCGCCGGCGTTATGGTGGGCGTCGCACTGGACCAGATGGACAAGGACATGCTGATTTATTTCATGTCCATCGACAACTGCAAGTTCCGCCGCAAAGTCGTGCCCGGTGACGTGTTGCGCATGGACCTCAAGACGCTGCGCGGCAAGGCCGGCGGCAAAATCTGGAAGTTCTCCGGCGTTGCCACGGTTGAGGGAGAAATGGCCGCAGAGGCCGAGTTTATGGCCATGCTGGACCTACCCAAATGAGCAACATCCACCCCTCGGCGGTGATTGAGGACGGCGCGCAGATTGATCCGTCTGCCAAGGTCGGCCCGTTCTGTATTGTGGGCCCCGATGTCGTCCTGCACGCCGATGTTGTGCTGAAAAGCCATGTGGTGATGGCGGGGCGAACCGAAGTGGGCGAAGGCACGGTGATCTTTCCGTTTTCGGTTATCGGTGAAATCCCGCAAGACCTGAAATTCAAGGGCGAGCCGAGCCGTCTGGTCATTGGCAAGCGCAACCGTATCCGAGAGCATGTGACGATGAACTGCGGCACCGAAGGCGGCGGCGGTCTGACCAAACTGGGCGATGATGGTTTGCTCATGGCGGGCTGTCATATTGCGCATGACGCCATCCTTGGGGATCGTGTGATTGTGGTGAATTCCGCCGCTGTAGCGGGCCATTGTATCATCGAGGATGATGTGATTATCGGTGGTCTGGCGGGCATTCACCAGTTTGTGCGCATCGGGCAGGGTGCCATCATCGGGGCGGTTACGATGGTGACGAATGACGTTATTCCTTACGGCTTGGTTCAGGCACCGCGCGGCGAATTGGACGGGTTGAACCTTGTCGGGCTCAAAAGACGCGGTGTGGCACGGGCAGATATCACAGCATTGCGCGCGGCGTTTCAGATGCTGGCGCAGGGCGAGGGGACATTTCATGACCGCGCCCGCCGTTTGGGAGATGAGACCGAAAGCGCCTATGTCCGTCAGATTGTTGAATTTGTGATGGCCGATACCGGTCGCCATTTTCTGACGCCGAAATGACGCTGGCGCTGATTGCAGGACGCGGGCGGTTGCCACGCGATGTTGCGGCAGCGCAAGACGCGCTGCCGCTGATCTGCGGGTATGAGGGCATGTTGCCGGATCAGGTCGAGGCGGAACTAACTTTTCGGCTGGAAACACTGGGCACGCTGCTGGTGAGTTTGGGCGAACGCGGGATCACGCAAGTCTGCTTTTGCGGTGCGATCGACCGACCGACGCTGGACCCAAACAAGCTGGACGCCGAGACGATGCCGCTGGTGCCGCTGTTTCAAGAGGCATTGGCCGCAGGCGACAATGGCGCGCTGCAAATCCTGATGCAGATTTTTGAACAAACCGGTTTTGACGTGGTGGGGGCGGATACGCTCTTGCCTGATCTGGTTGCACCGCCCGGTGTTCTGTCAGAGGCGTGGCCAGATGCGCAGATGCGCCGCGATGCAGCCCGGGGCGAGGCGGTGCTGGCGGGCATGGCGCCGCTGGACATCGGGCAAGGCTGTGTGATCGGCGCGGAACAGGTGTTGGGTGTTGAGACGATGGGCGGCACAGATCACATGCTGACCACTTTGCCTGCCAAAGCCCGAGAGATGCGCGCGATCCTGTGCAAAGGACCGAAAGACGGGCAAATCCGCGAGATTGATATGCCCACGATTGGCCCTGCCACAATCAAAGCTGCGCATAGGGCCGGATTGGTCGGCGTGATCGTGGACGCGGGCGATGTGATCATTCTGGACTCCGCCGAATGCACTGCACTGGCGGATGAATACGCCATGGTGCTGTGGTCGCGGCGCGGGGGCGAGACGTGAAAATCTTTATCCTCGCCGGAGAGCCGTCGGGGGACAAGCTGGGCGGTGCGCTGATGACGGGGCTGAAAACCCTGCATCCGGATGTAACGTTTGAAGGGATCGGCGGGCCTGAAATGACCGCGCAAGGTCTGAACAGCCGTTTCGATATGTCCGAGCTTAGCGTCATGGGCTTGGCCGAGATATTGCCAAAATACCGTGCGTTGATGGCACGGATCAACCAGACCGCTGATGCCGTGCTCAAGATGCAACCTGATGTCTTGATCACCATCGATTCGCCTGACTTTTCCCTGCGCGTCGCCCGCCGCGTGAAAGCCAAAAGCAAGATCAGGACAGTTCACTACGTTGCCCCGACCGTCTGGGCATGGCGTCCCGGTCGTGCGCAGAAAATGGCGCGCTGGGTGGATCATGTGCTGGCGCTGTTCCCGTTTGAGCCGCCCTATATGCAAGCCGTCGGTATGCAGTGCGATTTCGTTGGCCACCCTGTGGTTGCTGAACCGCAGGCGACAGACGCCGATGCGGCGGCATTCCGCCAGACAGCTGGATTGGGCGATGCGCCGACGGTTCTGGTCCTGCCCGGTTCGCGCAAAAGCGAGGTGATGCGTCTGGGCCCGGTGTTCCAGCAGGTCGTGGCGCGGATGGTACAGGCCCGTCCAGAGTTGCGCGTGGTGATCCCGGCAACTGGCAAGCTGGCTGTGTTGGTCCGGCAGATGACCCGGACTTGGGAAGGGCACCCCGTGGTGCTGGACCCGAATGATTGCGATCTGGAAACCGGACTTGCGCGCAAACGGGCCGCTTTTCGTGCCGCTGACGTGGCTGTGGCGGCCTCTGGCACGGTATCACTTGAATTGGCGGCGGCGCAGACACCTATGGTCATCGCTTATGATATGAACTGGCTCAGCCGTCAGATCATCGGGCGGATGGTCAAGGTCGATACAGTGACGTTGGTTAATCTGGTCTCGGAAACGCGCGTGGTGCCCGAGTTCATCGGTGCAAACTGCAGGCCCGGCCCGATATCGCAAGCGGCCTTGGCTGCTCTGGACCCGCCAGACGCGCAGCAAGAGGCGATGGCATTGACGATGGCGCGCCTTGGCCAAGGTGGCGAGGCACCCGGCCTACGGGCTGCCCGCGCCATCCTTAATGCGATGTGATCAGACAGGGGTGAGAACAAAACCACGGGATCACCCGCGATGAATCCACCCGCCGCCAAAGATCCGGCTGCTCTCTGGGTCATAGAAAACGCAGGCCTGACCGGGCGAAATGCCTTCTTCGGGCGTCAGCAACTCAACTTCAGCGGTCGTATCCGACAGCGGCCGCAAGATTGCATCACGCGGTGGCCGCGTTGATCTGACCCGCACCGATATATGCCATTCGGACCGCGAGGTGAGCGGTGTATCGCCCAGCCAGTTGATCTCTTTCACCGGCACTTTGCGGGTGGCGAGCATGGACTTCGGACCCACGACGACTTCTTTGCGGTCCGCATCCAGCCTGACCACATAAAGCGGGTCCGCCAGCCCCCCGATCCCCAAGCCCCGACGCTGTCCGATGGTGTAATGGATCACCCCGTCGTGTTGCGCCAGAATGGTGCCTTGGGTATCGACAATGTTACCGGGATCCGCTGCTTCGGGCCGCAATTTGCGGATCACGGCGGCATAATCCCCGTTCGGAACAAAGCAAATGTCCTGACTGTCGGGCTTCATTGCCACGCTCAGCCCGTATTTCGCGGCCAATGCGCGGGTGTCATCCTTGGACGGCAGATGGCCCAGCGGAAAGCGCAGGTAGTCCAGTTGATCCGGTGTGGTGGAGAACAGGAAATAGCTTTGGTCACGGCCTGCGTCTGCGGCGGCGTGCAGTTCGGCACCGTTCGCGCCCATCTTGCGCTGGATATAGTGACCCGTGGCCATACAATCTGCATCCAGATCCTTGGCGGTTTCCAGCAAATCTTTGAACTTGACCCGCTCGTTACAGCGGATGCAGGGGACAGGTGTCGCACCTGCAAGATAGCTGTCCGCAAATTCGTCTATCACCGCGTCTTTAAACACATTTTCGTAATCGAGGACGTAATGCGGAAAGCCCATTTCTTCGGCCACGCGGCGCGCATCATGGATGTCGATCCCGGCGCAGCAGGCCCCCTTTTTGGCAAGCGCTGCACCATGATCATAAAGCTGCAACGTCACACCGACCACATCATAGCCTTCTTCGGCCAGCATCGCCGCCACAACAGAGCTGTCTACACCGCCAGACATCGCAACAACGACACGCGTGTCGCCGGGTGCTTTTGCAAAGCCCAGGGAATTGAGCGGCGGGGTCTGATCAAGGGCCATGATATCTCTCTTGGTGGGTTTTAGAGTGGAATATAGGAAAATGCTAACTACTCACAAGGGGGGGCTTCACCCAGTGTTAACGCACGAAAGCGCAAAAGGTGTCGGCGCCGGTATGGCCAAGCTAGCAAAGGAACGGTTCCATGTACCTCAAGAAAGTCGATGGCCCAAGGTCGGTGACACTTGCCGATGGATCAATGATGACACTTGCGGATTTGCCCAATCCCAAAACGCGGCGGTGGGTGGCATCGCGCAAGGCCGCCGTGGTGCGGGGGGTCGTTTATGGGTTGATCAGCCAAAAAGACGCACAAGACCGCTATGCCATCAGCGAGGACGAGTTTCTGGAATGGGTGCGTGCGGTGACAGAACATGGCGAAGCCGCGCTGAAAGCAACAAGGATTCAAAAGTATAGACAACCTTAGGTTGTTTCTTTAAGTTAGCTTTACATAGTAACCTGTGATTAACCTTTTTTGTTCACGATCCAGTCCAATAGCCATGAAGCCGATCCGGAGAATGTGAATGCGTGTACTGCTTGTCGAAGACGATCCAACTACCTCGCGCAGCATCGAATTGATGCTGACCCATGCCAACCTTAACGTCTATGCGACCGATCTTGGTGAAGAGGGGATCGATCTGGCAAAACTGTATGACTATGATCTCATCCTGCTTGATCTGGATTTGCCGGACATGAACGGCCATGAGGTGTTGTGCCAACTACGCCTTAGCCGGATAGAGACGCCTATTCTGATCCTGTCTGGCGCAGATGATACCGAAAGCAAGATCAAGGGGTTCGGCTTTGGTGCGGATGATTACCTGACCAAACCTTTCCACCGCGAGGAACTGGTCGCGCGAATCCATGCGATCATCCGGCGGTCCAAGGGCCATTCTCAATCTGTGATCGAAACGGGCCAGATTTGCGTAAACCTTGATGCAAAAACGGTTAGTGTCAGCAAACAACCCGTCCATCTGACGGGCAAAGAATATCAGATGTTGGAGCTTCTTTCTCTGCGCAAAGGCACAACACTGACCAAGGAAATGTTCCTGAACCACCTTTATGGCGGCATGGACGAGCCTGAATTAAAAATCATCGACGTGTTCATCTGTAAGCTGCGAAAAAAGCTGAGCGTGGCAACGGGTGGTGAGAATTATATCGAGACGGTCTGGGGCCGCGGCTATGTTCTGCGTGATCCTG
>JAFMHE010000209.1 GCA_017854675.1 Paracoccaceae bacterium
CCAGACACAGATGGTTGCCGATATGTCCGGGAGTGTGGATGGCCCGCAATGACCAATCCGCATGCGCCAGCATATCACCATCTTCAAGGTGCACATCTGGCATGAAGCCGGTGTCGATCCCTTCGCCACCGCCCGCCATGCCAGAGGCTCGTAGCCCGCGCATCACGCTGCTCATGCCCGCATCGGCAGGACCGAACGCGTGGATTTGGACGTCCGGCCCGCAAGCTTGAGCCAAAGGGCGGGCCAGCGGGGAATGGTCGATATGCGCGTGGGTCACAACGATGTGGCTGATTCTTTGCCCCGGCTCCAGCGCATCCAGTACCGCGCGCAGATGGGCAGGCTGGTCAGGTCCGGGGTCAATCACGCAAATGTCGCGGGTGCCCAGCAGATAGGTGTTGGTGCCGCGGTAGGTCATGGGCGACGGGTTGGGGGCAACAATGCGGCGCAGGCCGGGTTCCAAGGTCTCGGCGATGCCGATGGGGGGATCAAAGTCGTCTGGTGGCAACATGGTTTGGCCTTTCACGTAGAGCTTGTGCTGGCTAAGGTTTAGCGCATGTTCTTTGCCTGGCTCAAACGATATGTGCCCCGTGGGATTTACGGGCGTGCGGCGCTGATCTTGTTGCTGCCGATTGTATTTTTACAATTGGTGGTCACTGTGATCTTTGCCCAGCGGCATTTTGAAGGGGTGACCCATCAAATGACCGATAGCATGCTACGCGAGATTACGCTGGTCTTGCGTGTCGCCGCACAGGTTGACGACCCCAAGGACATTCCCATTGCCGTTGCGCAACAGGTCGGACCGCTGCGGATTTCCGTGAACCCGGTTGCGCTGTCAGAGGTGCCCGCGCGCAACATGTACGTCTGGTACGATTACTCTGGCAGGGTGCTGAGCGCGCGTCTTGAGGCGCAGTTGGCAGGGTTCTTGGCGGTCGACTTGACGCCGCGTGGCATGGTGCACGTCTATCTGGAGCGCGATCAGGGGCCGCTAAGGCTACGGTTCGAACGTAACCGGGTGTCTGCATCCAATCCGCACCAGTTATTTGTGTACACGTTGTTTTTCAGCGGCGTGATGACAATGATTGCATTCATTTACCTGCGCAACCAACTGCGCCCCATTCGCAGGCTCGCCCGCGCGGCAGAGGCCTTTGGTCGGGGCCGCCATGTCGCCTATACCCCGTCGGGTGCAGTCGAGGTACGCGCGGCGGGTGCTGCTTTTGTCGACATGCGTGCGCGGATTGAACGACAGATTGAGCAACGCACGCTAATGTTATCGGGGGTCAGCCATGATCTGCGCACGCCCCTGACGCGGATGCGCCTTGGGTTGTCGATGGTGGATGAGGAAGAAGCAGAGCCGTTGCTGCGCGACGTCGATGACATGCAGCGGATGCTGGATGAATTCCTGAGCTTTGCCAAAGGTGCTGCAGAAGGCGTGCCGGAAAAGGTCGATCCTTACGCGCTGGTCGCGCAGATCGTCGAAGAGGCGCAACGCGCGGGGCGAAACGTCACTTTGTTGCCTGCCGAAGGCGAAGGCAAAGGCGAGGTGGCTTTGCGCGTCATCGCAATGCGGCGTGCGGTCGACAATCTGATCTCGAATGCGGTCCGGTACGGCGCGCGCGCCGAAGTATCTGTAATGCTCAGCGATAAATCATTGCGCATTCGTGTCGAAGACGATGGCCCCGGTATTCCCGAGAACCGGCGCGTTGAAGCGACGCGCCCTTTCACGCGGTTGGACCCGTCGCGCAATCAGGATCAGGGCGGCAGTGTGGGTCTGGGTCTTGCCATCGCAACAGACATTGCGCGGGCGCATGGCGGTGTGCTGCGGTTGGGCGAATCGCAACGGTTGGGAGGGTTGCGCGCGGATATCGTCGTGGCACGCTAAGGTGACGCGCCTGTGAACCGACCTAACGGAAAGATTGCAGTCGTTTGACCCCTACGCCAGATTGGCTCGACAGAATTGGAGCCACTGATGACCCCCTATGACATGATCAAATCCCACCTCGACACAGCCGTACCCTTTGCAACATACGTCGGCGTCAAAATACTGGAGGTCGGTGACGGTGTCGCCCGTGCGGAATTGTCCCAGCGGCCAGAGGTCTCAAATCACATTCAGTCGATGCACGCAGGTGCCATGTTCACCTTGGGTGAAGCCGCGTCCGGGGCTGCGATGGCAGGCGCGCTGGCACCGGTTATTCTGGGCATGCGCCCTGTAGCTGCAACCGGGCAGATCGCCTTCAAAAAGGTGGCTGTCGGCACGTTGACGGCCCATGCCAAGACGTCAAAGGACGGGGCACATCTGATGCAGGCGCTTAAGGATGACGGAAAGGTCGCTTTTGATGTCCTTGTCGATGTCCGCGATTCGAGCGGAGATACAGTCGTCGAGATGACAGTAAATTGGTACGTGAGCGCAAATCGCTGATCTGCTGTGGCGCGGGTTGCCAGATTATATTCGCGGCAAAATAGTGATCTGAAATTTAGGGCAACCTGAGGTCGAATCCTGCGTGTTTTTTGACCACAGTCGCCCGATCTTGTAGAAAAAGTCGCCTGCACATAGCTGTTTGCTGAGCCTTTGCTCCCGGTTTTCAATAATCGGTGAACAGCGTGGTGGTGACGTGATCACCTGCGCAGCATTTTAATGCAGGTGTTCCATATGTACCGTATATTTTGCTTTTTTGGCATACATCGTTGGCGAGACAGCACGCAGATGCCGGAACGCGTGTGTCGCCGATGCGGCAGGCGTCGTGGCTCGGCGTGACCCATTACTTTCAGCTAAAGCGTACTTGATCCAAGTGCTTTTGCAGGTCTCATGGCGGAAAACTTGGGAAATGGTAGGCCCGGCAGGACTTGAACCCGCAACCAAAGCGTTATGAGCGCTCTGCTCTAACCAGTTGAGCTACAGGCCCGCCACGGCTTTGTGCTATGCTGCAGGGCGGCGTTCGTCAAGGTATTGTCGCGCGCTTACCGTTGCGCAGATTGCCGGGATGCACTAACCCCGACCGCAACACGGGGACAGGGCCTTGGGGGACCACCAAATGAGCACATCGAAAAACGGGATTACCTATGCGGATGCGGGCGTTGATATTGACGCGGGCAATGCGCTGGTGGAACGGATCAAGCCTGCGGCCAAACGGACCCAACGCCCCGGCACGATGTCCGGTCTGGGCGGTTTTGGTGCATTGTTTGATCTTAAGGGCGCAGGATTTATCGACCCGGTGCTGGTGGCGGCCACCGATGGTGTCGGCACCAAGCTGCGCATCGCGATTGATACCGGAAACGTCGACACGATCGGCATTGATCTGGTGGCGATGTGCGTGAACGATCTGGTTTGCCAAGGGGCGGAGCCTTTGTTTTTCCTCGACTATTTCGCAACAGGCAAGCTGGAGCTTGATCAGGCCGCGCGCATCATCGAAGGGATCGCAGAAGGCTGTGCGCAATCGGGCTGTGCCCTGATCGGCGGTGAAACCGCTGAAATGCCGGGGATGTATCACGCGGGTGATTTCGATCTGGCGGGCTTTTCTGTCGGCGCAATGGAGCGAGGCACAGAGCTGCCGCGTGATGTGGCGGTCGGTGATGTGCTGCTGGCACTGCCCAGCGACGGCGTGCATTCAAACGGGTATTCGTTGGTGCGCAAGATCGTGGAGTTGAGCGGTCTGGCATGGGATGATGCCTGTCCATGGGCCGAGGGGACGCTGGGTGCGGCGCTGCTGACGCCAACCAAGCTCTATGTTAAAGGGGCGGTTGCGGCGCTCAAGGCGGATGTGGTGCATGCGCTGGCGCATATCACCGGGGGCGGTTTGACCGAAAACCTGCCGCGTGTCTTGCCGGACGGAATGGGCGCGGAAATTGATCTGGATGCTTGGGATCTGCCACCGGTTTTCAAATGGCTCGCCTCCCAAGGCGGCATGGCGCAAGCTGAACTCTTGAAAACCTTTAACTCCGGTGTCGGGATGATCGCTGTTGTTCCGGCCGGCAAGGTCAATGCGGCAATGGCTGCGTTTGCCACGGACGGGCATGCGGCGTTTGTGATCGGGCAGATTACGGATGGTGAGGGCGTAGAGTACAAGGGCGCGCTTTTGTGACCAAACGGGTTGCGATTTTTGTCTCTGGCGGCGGCTCCAACATGCGGGCGCTGGTCGAGGACATGACCGGCGATCATCCCGCGCGACCTTGTGTCGTGGTGTCCAACACTGCGGACGCGGGCGGTATCGTTTGGGCGAAGGCACAGGGAATCGCGACCGTGGTCGTTGATCACCGCCCCTTTGGAGGCGACCGGCCCGCGTTCGAGGCGGCCCTGAGCGCCGCGCTGGAGCGCCACAGCCCTGATATGATTTGTCTGGCCGGTTTTATGCGCAAGCTGACGGGTGGGTTTACGGATGTCTGGGCGGGCCGGATGATCAATATCCATCCTTCGTTGCTGCCCAAATACAAAGGGCTGAACACCCATGCTCGCGCGCTGGAGGCGGGCGATACCTTGCACGGCTGCACAGTTCACGAGGTCACAGCGGCGCTGGATGATGGTCCGATCCTCGGGCAGGCCAGCCTGAAGGTGGCCCCCGATGATACCGCCGAGACGCTGGCAGCACGTGTTTTGACGTTGGAACACCGCCTTTACCCGGCCGTGCTGCGGCGCTTTGCTGCGGGCATACGCGCACCTCTCTTTATCACGGGCTGACTGGTCAAAACAGGATCGGTGATGTAGCTGTGAAACGGGCACTCTTGCCCGCCGCGAAGTGAGCTCATGAAAACAATTACAACGACCGACGAACTTGCCGCTTATTGCGCCGAAGCCGCCAAACATCCCTTTGTCACCGTCGACACAGAATTCCTGCGAGAGCGGACCTATTATTCCAAGCTCTGTCTGGTGCAACTGGCCATGCCGGGCACCGACGACAGCGGTGCGGTGTTGTTGGATCCACTGGCAGACGGCATTTCGCTTGAACCGCTTTACGCGCTTTTCCGCGATACATCTGTTGTCAAAGTGTTCCATGCCGCGCGGCAGGATCTGGAAATTTTCTACGTCGATGCGCAGGTCTTTCCATTGCCGCTGTTTGATACCCAAGTCGCCGCAATGGTCTGTGGCTTTGGCGAACAGGTGGGATACGAGACGCTGGTGCGCAAGATCGCGCATGAAGGTGTCGACAAAACTTCACGGTTTACCGACTGGTCGCGCAGACCTTTGTCTGATGCGCAAAAGACCTATGCGCTGGCGGATGTGACGCACCTGAGGCAGGTGTATGAATTCTTGCGCGACAAGATCGAGGAAAGCGGGCGCGCGCGCTGGGTCGCGGAAGAGTTGGAGATATTAACCAACCCCGATACCTATATCACCGCCCCGAAAGACGCGTGGAAGCGGGTCAAAACACGGACCAATTCACCCAAGTTTTTGGGAATCGTGCGCGAATTGGCGGCATTCCGTGAAGATTATGCGCAAAAGCGCGATGTGCCGCGCAACCGCGTCTACAAAGATGATGCTCTGGTGGAACTGGCAAGCCTCAAACCCAAGAATGGCGAAGAGTTGAGCCGCGCGCGCTTGTTGTTGCGCGAGGCGCGCAAAGGCGAGATTGCCGATGGTATTCTGGCCGCCATCAAGGCCGGCGTTGCCTGCCCGCCTGAAAAATTGCCGAAACCTGACCGGTCCCGCGACAAAATGCAGGTCAACCCGGCGCTTGCCGATTTGCTGCGCGTTCTGCTCAAGGCCAAGACAGAGCAAGCGGGCGTCGCGGCCAAGCTGATTGCGCCTGCCGCCGATCTGGATGCTATTGCGGCAGGACAGCGTGATGTTGTGGCCCTCAAGGGCTGGCGGCGTGAAGTGTTCGGTGAGGATGCGCTGCGGCTGTGCAACGGTGAAATCGCGCTGACGGCTAAAGGCAGTGATGTGAAAGTGGTCGAGGTTTAGGTCATCACGACCGTGAAACCGGCCCAATGGAGAGACTAACATGACAGAGATTAAACGCCACCACACGAACACCCGGATGAGCCAGATTGTGACCCACAACGGCACGGTCTATCTGGCGGGGCAGGTGGGCACAGCGGATGCGAGTGTTGCGCAGCAAACGGCAGATTGTCTGGCGCAGATCGACACGCTTTTGGCCGAGGTCGGTTCTGACAAGAGCCGCATCCTGCAAGCGGTGATCTGGTTGGATGATATGGCTGATTTCGCCGAAATGAACGATGTTTGGGATGCTTGGGTGCCTGAAGGTGCTGCACCTGCACGTGCGTGCGGTGAGGCAAAGCTGGCAAAGCCTGCGTTCACGGTCGAGATCATCATCACTGCGGCATTGTAAACGACTGCGCCCCGGACACATGTTCGGGGCGGCGGTATTTTGGGCGTCAGCGCCTTGAGACAAGCGCGTTCTGCGCGCCCTCGACACGGATGCTGCGGACACCGCGCAACTGCTGTTCGGTAAGGCGTCGTGCCGCAATCACTTCACGCGTTGGCACGGTGCCGACTTCGGTGTTGCGACCCGGACGAATGCCTTCCAACCGGTAGGTCAAAACGCCATCCACAGGCTCTTCGGCCTCATTCTCGGGCGTTAGCTGCACGGCATAGATGCCTTGACGGGCGGCCAGACCGGTTGCGCGGA
>JAFMHE010000210.1 GCA_017854675.1 Paracoccaceae bacterium
CACCACAGCGTCAAAAAGATAGCGATGTCCGGGTGTTACGGGTATGTCTGCATCGCCTTGCGCATCTGTCCTGTGCAGTGTGATCGTTACCGTATCGTCGGGCGCGCGGTCAAAGACTTCGACCTGTACATCGGGCCGTGGCGTACCGCGAAAGGTCAGGGCAACCTTCATGTTATTGTCGAATTTCGGGTCGTAAGGATTTGTTAGTGCAGTGAATTCAGTCACAAGACCGAACTCTATATCCGACCCAGCGCCGTCCCCGACCGCAATCAGCGCCTTGGCATGCCGGGTATAGCTTTCCTTGAACTTGACCTTGCTCCAGCCGGCAGCCTCGTGGTCTGTGGCCGCATCCCTGAAATCCTTGTGATCGGCAAACTTCAGGAACTTTTCCCATTCCGAATAGGTCACAAACGATGGCGTCGTCTCATGCACAACGGACACAAGCGCATCCTTTACAGGTGCCGCAATGTTCAGCGCCGGATTGTCGCCGGTACGCGGTGTCAGGGCGATGCGTTCACCGTTCGCCGCCATCTCGAACCGGCTGCTGCTGCGGTCAAAAAACGACAGGGTATTGCCGGAAAACTCCTGTCCGTTCTTGAACTCTGCCTCTAGCGTTCCATCATCCAGTACCTGATAAGAAAGCGGCTGAATCCAAAACTCATGCGCTGCAGCCATCGGGGCGGCAAAGGCGAGCGAAGTAACCAAGACAAGACGGGAAAACAACATGGTGCACTCTTTCTATTTATTTAAGGCAAAGCTGACGTTGCTGGGGGTTTTGTCAAGTGCGCTGCTCTGGGGGGCGACGTTGCCTGCGCAGGCGCATGAGCTGCAACCAACCATCGCGGATTTGACCGTTGAGGCGGGGCAGGCGGACATGGTGTTCCAACTGAACCTTGAGGCTCTTTTGTCAGGTATTGATCTGGACACTATCGAAGATACCAACAACGCCGAGAATGCCCAGGACTATGATGATCTGCGCGCGCTTCCAGCGGATGCAATTGCGGCGCGTGTGCCGGACCTTTTGGCGAACTGGAATGGCTTGCCGATGTTGCTGGTCGATGGACAGGTGGTCGCGTTGCAAAGCGCCGCGCTTACCATACCGCAAGACGTAGATATTGAGTTGGCGCGCATCGCGCAGTGGCGGTTGAGCGCCGCAGTGCCGCAGGACGCCAGCGAAGTGGTGGTCACTTGGCCGGATGGGGCAGGCGCGATGGTGCTGCGCCAGCAAGGGGTTGATCAACCCTTTACCGGCTATTTGAGCGGTGGAGAGAGCAGCCCGGTGATTTCGCTTGCCGGTGGCGGGGCGCAAACCGGCTGGCAGGCGTTTGGCAGCTATATTCCAGTAGGATTTGACCATATTTTGCCGCAGGGACTTGACCATATTCTCTTTGTTCTGGGGCTTTTCCTGCTGTCTACCCATCTTGCCCCGCTTTTGTGGCAGGTGTCGGCGTTCACGCTGGCGCATACCGTCACGCTCGCGTTGGGCGCGCTTGGGCTGGTCAATGTTCCGGGTTCTATTGTTGAGCCGTTGATTGCGGCGTCAATCGTCTATGTCGCTGTCGAGAATATCTTTTCTACCGGACTTAGCCGCTGGCGTCCGGTCGTGATCTTCGGGTTCGGCCTGCTGCATGGCCTTGGGTTCGCATCCGTTCTGGGCGATTTTGGCCTGCCGGCTGATCAGTTCATTCCGGCCCTCATCGGATTTAACGTGGGCGTGGAAGTTGGCCAGTTGACGGTCATCGCCTTGGCGGCTGCCTTGTTGTGGCTGGCCGTTGGTGCCGCGCGGGTGGCGCGTCTTAACGGGCTTGAGGAAGAGGTGCGCGAACATGATGTCATGTTCCGCGCGGTCTCTATCACAGGCTCGCTGATCATCGCGATCATCGGGGCTTACTGGGTGGTGGAGCGGACGCTTTTGTAAGCGTCCTTCTTACCGCATTGCGCTGATCAGGGTGCCGAGTGTTGCCGCAGGGTCCTCGGTGCCCCAAATCTCGTCTGCGATGCCAAAAAAGTCTGTCATCGGCGCAAGGGTGCGGATCATGTCCACATCAAGCGCGCCTTCTGCGACCACCGGCACTTCGATAACCTCGGACCACCAGCGGAACAAATCCAGCTCTGCAAAACTGCCATCACCAAGCGCGCTGGCCTGTACCGGGCCAAAGCAGACGTAATCTGCACCTGCTTCGCCTGCTGACATGCCATCGTGACGCGACGTGCCGCAATGCGCACCGACAATCGCATCCTCATGCAGTTCCTTGCGGGCATGGCGCACGGTCCGCGCGGCGTCGCGCAGATGCACGCCGTCCAGCCCAAGCCGGTCCACCATTTGCAAATGATCGGTTATCACCAAGGCAACATCGCGCGCATGCGTCACTTCTCGCAGCACATCTGCGGCGCGGCTCAGCACGTCCTCGTCCTTTGAGGCAAGCGCAAGACGCACGCAGGCGATCGCGTGTGTGTCCAGTATCGACGCCAAAAGCGATGGAAATGTTTCCAGTTCAATCTGTGGCGGGGTGATCAGGTAAATTTGTGGCTGGTCTGGCGTGTCCATGGTGCATCCTCACGGGCGGGTAATAGGCGTTTGACGCTGTGCCTATCGAATGCGCGTGCAAAAGAAAACTCCTCACTGCATGCAGCCCCTGCTTCTTGCAGCGCAGGGTCCACGCAGCTATGAGGCAGGTATGACAGAACCCGTGATCAAACCGACCCTTCCCGCAATCGTTCTTGTGCGCCCGCAGATGGGTGAGAACATCGGTGCCGCCGCGCGCGCGATGTGGAATTTCGGGCTTGATCACATGCGGGTTGTGGCGCCGCGTGACGGTTGGCCGAACCCTGCTGCCGTTGCGATGGCCTCAGGGGCCGGGCGGTTGTTGGATCAGGCGCGGCTGTGCGCGGATCTGCCCGATGCCTTGGCCGATTGTGATTTCGTCTATGCCACTACGGCACGCGACCGCGATTTGACCAAACCGGTGTTCAGCCCCGAGGCCGCAATGCAGGACGCCGCCGCGCGTATTGCCGCAGGCCAGCGCGTGGCGATCCTGTTTGGCCCTGAGCGGGCAGGGCTAGAAAATGATGATATCGCGCGCGCCAATGCGATTATATCGGTGCCGGTGAACCCGGCGTTCCCATCGTTGAACCTTGCGCAATGTGTTTTGTTGATGGGATATGAATGGATGCGCCAGACCGGCACAGTTGCGGCGCAAACGACCGAAATGGCCGGCACGGACTGGGCAAGCGGTGCCGAGGTCGAGCATTTGGCGATACACTACGAGGACCGGATGGAAGACGCAGGGTTCTTTTACCCCGACCACAAAGCCACCTCGATGAAAGTGAACCTACGCAACATGTGGTCGCGCATGCCGCTGACGCGGGCAGATGTGCAGATGTTTCACGGCATGATGCGGCAAATGGTGCGTTGGAAAGAGCGCGGTTAAAGCGTAGCTACCCCACCAAAGACAACTAAGAGGCAAGCGATGGCTGAGAAACGCAAATTGTTTGAAGAGGTGGGCAGCGCCGAGGCGGCAAAGCCCGTGGCCACCACCGGTGTCATCGACAAAGGTCGCAGCACGGCAAGAGGCGCTATCCGCGTCTGGCTGATGATGCTGTTTGCATTGGTGTTTGTTATGATCGCCGTGGGCGGCATGACGCGGTTGACGGATTCAGGTCTGTCGATCACCGAATGGAGGCCATTAACAGGAGCCATCCCACCACTGTCAGAAGCCGACTGGGCGTCTGAATTTGCGAAATACCAGCAGATTGATGAGTTCAAATTGCAGAATTCATGGATGCAATTGTCTGATTTTAAAGTGATCTATTGGTGGGAATGGGGTCATCGCCAGTTGGGTCGCGTCATCGGTCTGGTTTGGGCGCTGGGGTTCCTTTACTTTTTGGTCCGCCGGCAAATTCCGGTCGGTTGGACGCCACGCCTGCTGTTCATCGGTGGTTTGGGCGGCGTGCAGGGGGCCATTGGCTGGTGGATGGTCGCCTCTGGCGTGACCTCTGGTGAAGGGACGCTGGATGTTGCCAGCTACCGGTTGGCAACGCATCTTGGACTGGCCTTTGTGATATTGGGGTTCATAACGTGGTACACGCTGCTGCTGGGCAGGCCGGAACGCGATCTTTTGCAGGCGCGCCGAACAAAGGAGGCCAAACCTTTCAGCCTTGCAACCGGTTTGATGCATTTCACCTTTCTGCAAATCTTGTTGGGCGCTTTGGTTGCGGGCATTGATGCGGGGCGGTATTTTCCCACTTGGCCGCTGATGCAGGGGCAGGTTTTTCCGCCTGACGCTTTCAGCATCGAGCCACTTTGGCGCAACTTTTTCGAGAACGCAGGCCTCGTGCAGTTTATGCACCGGGTGTCGGGGTATCTGTTGTTCATCTTTGGCGTGATCGTCTGGTTGCGCGGACGCAAGTCGGCCCATGCCACAACGCGGTTTGCGTTCAACGCTGTGATGGCTGCGCTGACGCTGCAGATTGTCGTGGGCATTGTCACTGTCTTGTATGCCGCGCCTGTGCACATCGCCCTTGTCCACCAAGCGCTTGCCGTGATCCTGTGGGTATTGATCCTGCGTGCGCGTTACTTGAGCGCATATCCCATCGCCACATCCCTGAGAGGAACCTGAACCGATGACTGCATATGACGATCTGATGGCACATCAGCGCGAAACCCAAGCGTTGAGCCAGATTGCAGGCCGGTTGGGCTGGGATCAGGAAACCATGATGCCGCGTGGGGCAGCCCCGCAACGCGCCGAGGAAATGGCCGCACTTGAAGGTGTGCTGCATGCGCGCCGTACCGCACCCCAAGTCGCGGATTGGCTTGAGGCGGTGGACGCGGCGGCGTTGGACGATGTGGGGCGCGCCAATCTGCGCCACATTCGCCGCGACACCGAACGCGCCAGCAAAGTACCTGCCGCGTTGGCCGCACGCATCGCGCGCGTGACATCGCAGGCGCAGGGCATTTGGGCCGAGGCCCGCGCAGACAACGATTTCAAAGCGTTTGCGCCCACCTTGACGGAAGTGCTGGCGTTGAAGCGCGAAGAGGGCCAAGCCTTGGCCGTTGGTGGCGATGTATATGACGCGATGCTGGCCGATTATGAGCCGGGCACCACGGGCGCAGAGTTGGAGGCCATGTTCGGCGCGTTGCGCCCCGAATTAAGCGCCCTGCGCGCCGCCGTGCTGGAGGCCGAAGCGCCTGCAAAGCTGGATCATGCTTTTGACGAGGGCGCGCAGATGAAGCTGACGCGCCAGCTTGCCAAAGCATTCGGCTATGACATGAGCAATGGCCGCGTCGACAAGGCGGTGCATCCGTTTTCATCCGGCTCCGGTTTGGACGTTCGCATCACGACGCGCACCTCGGAACGTGACCCATTCAATTGTTTTTACTCGACAATTCACGAAGTAGGCCATGCCGCTTACGAACAGAACATCAACCGCGACTATCTGCTGACGCCTCTGGGGCGCGGCGTGTCGATGGGTGTGCACGAAAGCCAAAGCCGGATTTACGAGAACCAGATTGGCCGCAGCCGCGCGTTCACCGGATGGCTTTTTGGCCAGATGAAGGATGCTTTCGGTGATTTTGGCGTCGCTGATGAAGACACGTTCTACAAGATCGTGAACCGTGTGAATGACGGCTTTATCCGTACCGAGGCGGACGAATTGCAATACAATCTGCATGTCTTGCTGCGCTTTGATCTGGAGCGGGCCTTGGTCAGCCACGACCTGCAAGTCGCTGATCTGGAGGCGGCTTGGAATGACCGCTTTGAGGCTGATTTCGGCTATCCGGTGGACAAGGCGTCCAACGGGGTTCTGCAGGATGTGCATTGGTCGGTGGGCTTGATCGGATATTTCCCGACCTATTCGCTTGGTAACGTCTATGCAGGTTGTTTGAACGAGGCGATGCGGAGGGCTGTGCCAGATTTGGACAGCCAATTGGCACAGGGCGATACCTCTGCTGCGACCACATGGTTGGGTGCCAATCTGCAAACCCACGGCGGCCTTTATGAGCCACGCGACATCATTGAGAAAGCCAGCGGCGTTGTGCCCTCAGAGGCACCACTGCTGGCGTATCTCAAGGAAAAGTTCAGCACGCTTTATAACCTCTGAGATCGGTCGCTTGACTCAAAAAGCCCCGGTCATTGACCGGGGCTTTCTTGTTTTAGGTCAATGGCTTTTAGGCCGACGTTACTCTTCCACCGCGTCGGCATCTTCATCGCCCTGATCGGCAATCCATGCGACGGAAACGACGACTTCGTTCTTGCCAGTATCAAAGACTTTCACACCACCAGCCGAACGTGAGCGGAACGAAATCCCCTCAACCGGTACGCGGATCGACTGACCTTTGGAAGTGGCGAGCATGATCTGGTCGTCCATCTCAACCGGGAAGCACGCCACGATTTCACCACCGCGCATCGCTTTGTCCATCGCCGTGACACCCAAGCCGCCACGGCCGCGCACAGGATAGTCATGCGAGGAACTGAGCTTGCCAGAGCCTTGCGCAGAGATCGTCAGGATCAGGTTTTCAGCGGCTGACATTTCCGCATAACGGCTCTGGTCAATCGTCGCATTCGGATC
>JAFMHE010000211.1 GCA_017854675.1 Paracoccaceae bacterium
CAAGTGCTGTTCAACGAGAGAGTGAAACCAGTGACTGGCATCGCCACGACCTACGCCGAACAGGATCTACCATTATGAAGGCGCTTGGGATCGCGTCGCGAACTATTGATGACATCTTAGCGCATAATGCCACTGATGAAGACGAAGGAGTATCAACAGCTTTGAAAAACTACCTGGTTTCGGTGCAACTGCTTGGTCATATCGAAGACCCTCAGAAGGTTGCGTTGGATAAGTGGGCGGAAGCATTGGAATTCATTGAAAATAGCCACAGACAATGACCGAATGTTGCCATACCTGAAGTTGTATAGCCAATAAGCAGCGCAATCGCGTAGACATCGATCACGTGAGATAATCGATCACAGGTGACATGAACTTAACAATCATCCGAATTTGAATTGATACCAAGCGTGCGGTGAAGTTTCCTAAACTTTTCACCGTGCTCGTCGCAGTGCTCGACTACTCGATCAACCCACTTTTCGCACCAGACCCAGCTGCCCAAGTAATCGCCTTAGGTTGGCCTTGATTGAGCAGTATAAAGCTGTTGCTAGACTTTTTACTGTGTAGGCGCTTCACTGCACTTAACGCTGCGAGTAATTGATCTCCCAGAGCGACTGGGTTCTTTTGGGCTCTCAAACCTTTGCGCCCATTTCAGTTGGAAGTAATATTTCTTGATCAAACTCATCCATTCATCTGACCTGCACCTTGGCAAACCCTTTGGTCGTTTTCCCGAAGATGTCCGCGTTCGGCTACGGCTTGCGCGTGCAGACGTGTTGCCAAGACTTGGCGCATTGGCGAAGGCGCATGACGCCAGTCACATCTTATTGGCGGGGGACACGTTTGATCAAATGACGCCTGCGCCATCCGTGGTCAGGCAAGCACTGAATGGTATGGGGGCTGCAGAGCATGTGACGTGGATTCTCATGCCTGGTAACCATGACCACGCGAATGCTACGGAGCTTTGGCGTCAGATCGCTCAGGATGCTCCCGCGAATGTTATCTTGGCAGTGAACCCCGAGCCGATTGTTTTGAACGCAGACGCTGTCTTGCTCCCTGCGCCGCCGACTGAACGGCATCCGGGGCGTGATCTGACGGATTGGTTTGATGAAGCCGCGACAAGCCAAAAGATACGGATCGGGCTTGCCCACGGGTCAGTGACCGATTTCAACAGCAGCGAGGAGGGTGGGTCTTCGGTGATCGCACCTGATCGGGCGCGGCGCGCGCAGCTGAATTATTTGGGCTTGGGTGACTGGCACGGGCAGCTGCAGATTGGTCCAGAGACATGGTATTCTGGCGCGCCTGAGGCTGATGGATTCAAACACGATCTTACGCCGTCTGCGCTCCTTGTTGAGATTTCGGAGGCCAATGCGCATGCAAAGGTCACATCGTTGCCGACCGGCACTATTCAATGGCGTCGTGCTGTGCTGGATTTGATGGGTGTTGAAGATTGCAGTGCCGCGCTTGCTAAGATTTCGCCGCCGTTAGCTGAACGTCAACTGACTTTGTATGATCTTATCGTCACTGGTCGGGCAGGGCCCGTTGATCGTGTGGCGCTTGAGAAAGAAAGCGCCAAGGTCGCACCAGACTTTTTGTGGCACCGCGCAGATTTTGGGCAATTGGGTTTGGATCACGACACGTCTGATCTTGATATGATCGACCGGCAAGGGGCGATGCGCGCCGCTGCAGAAACACTGGCGGTTGAGGCCGCCGATGAAAACCTGCCGCCCGATCAACGCAAGACTGCGCAAGCAGCGCTTTCCATTCTCTTCTCGCTCGCATTGGAGGAGTGAATGAAACTTCTTGCACTTCATCTCACAAATGTTCGCAAATTCACCGGAAAACGCGCGTCGATCACGGGGATTGGCAAAGGGATCACCGTTGTCTCTGAAGCAAACGAGTTCGGGAAATCCACGTTCTTTGACGCGATCCACGCGTTGTTTTTTGAGAAATACAGCTCCTCTGCGAAACCCGTGAAATCGCTTCAACCCTATGCAGGTGGCGCTGTTGAAGTCGCGGCAGAAGTAGAGACCGATCAGGGCACGTTTCGCGTAGAAAAACGGTTCCTGTCCAAGAAGGCGGCCAAGATTTCGCGCCTCTCTGATGGGATTACGATTGCGCAGGATGATGAGGCGGAGCGTTGGATATCGACCCTTTTGGGAACGGCCAATGATGGTCCTGCGGGGCTTTTGTGGGTGCGACAGGGTTTGCTGGGGTTGGAGGCGGATAGTGCCAAGGAAAAATCCCAGTTGATGGAAACCCGCCGCGATCTGTTGTCCTCGGTGGCCGGAGAGATCGACACGATGACGGGGGGTAGGCGCATGGACCGCGTAATGCGTAGCGTCGCCGAAAGCCTTGCGGAAATAGCGACCAAGACGGGCCGTAAGACCGGTGCTTGGAAAGCGGCATCAGACGCGGCGGAGGCGCTAGATACCGAATTGCAGAGCGTTACTGCGCAAGTTCAGACGCTCGACAAAGCGCTACTTGATCGCAAGCAGGCAGAGGCCACTTTGACGCGTCTTGAGAACCCCGACGCCAAAACGCGACGCGATGGTGCGTTCTTGGCGGCAAAAACCGCGATGGAAGACGCGAGCGCACATGTAGGTGCTGTGAAAGCCGCGCAACAAGAACACGATTTGGCAAGCCTGAAGTCGCATAACGCCAAAGCGGACTTGGATGCATTTTTGAAGGCAATCGACACGCTCAAAACGGCGCAGATGCAGGCTACAGATAGCCTTTCTAAGACGACTGAGGCCAAGATTGAGGCGCGGCATCTTAAGGATATTTTGGATGCGGCACAGATCCACCATACCGCGGCAACTCAATCCGTAGTTGCTGCACGCAAACAACTTGATAATACGCGCCGCCAATTGTCGGCCCGCAAGGCGAAGACCGAGGTTGCACAGCTTGCCGATCAAATCGCCAAGGCCAAGGCTTCGCTTGAAAAGCGTGACGGTGCGCGTGCTATGATCAAGGCATCGCTTGCGACGTCGAACTGGCTTCGGCAGGCTGAAGAGGCACAGGTAGAGGTCACCAAGATCGCCTCCTTCGTTGATGCGCAAACCACGACATTGAGCATCGCCTATGATGGTTCCGCGCGCATCACACAAAACGGCGCGCCTCTTTTGGCGGTTCTACCCGTTGTTCTTAATGGCGACACTGAACTGGATTTGCCGGGAATAGGAACGATGACAATTCACGCCAAGGCCGTTGGCGACGATGGCCGGGAGCGGTTGACCGCAGCACAAGACGCTCTCAATGTGGTCCTCTTGGATGTGGGTGCCAAAACAATGCAAGATGCCCGTGCGTTTGCAACCACGCGAGCCGAAGCCGCAGCAAAAGTGGACTTGGAGCAGGCGATATTGGACACGCTCGCACCAAGTGGGATCGAAGCGCTGCAGGCCGCAAAGGCCGAGGCCGATCTGGCAGCAGTCGACGCAGATAATGCAATCCTGCCGACCATTTCCGATTTGGAGGCGATTGTTGTGCAATCCGAAGAGGCCGAAGGCGCGGCGCGGCAACAGGTGAGCGTTGCGGGCACAGACTATGCCATTTCGCGTGAAGGATCTGCCAATTTACAAGCGATAGCGGAGGCCGCGCAAGGGGCTTTGGAGCGTGCGGAAACCAGTGCCGGACCAGTCGAGACACGTGATGGCCGTCGCGCTGATCGCTTGCGATTGCAGGCGCAGGAGCACGCGGCGTTGATGAAGGCCGAGGCTGATTTGCAGGCCGTTATTGCCGCCGCGCCAGATCTGGACACGGCTACAGCCGAATTGAAACGCGCCGAAGATGCCGTGACCGCTGCACGTCAAGAGCGCGCACAACTTGGCGAACGGCTTGCAGCGCTTTCTTCGGAAATTCGCACATTGGCGGGGAATGGGATTGAGGAACGGCGTGATGAACTGGCAGGCGAACTCGAAGCGATCAGGGCAACCGAAGACCGCTTTACCCAACAGGCCGCCGCCCTGACACGATTGCAGGCCGCACTGGACGCCGAGCGGGATGCTGCACGCGATACCTATTTCGGGCCAGTGCAAGAGGAGCTCAAGCCGCTTCTATCGATCTTGCACCGAGATGCCGCACTCAGCTTTGATAGCGAGAGCCTCTTGCCGATAGGGCTATTGCGCGATGCGGAAGAAGAAACGCTTGACGACCTGTCGGGCGGCACAAAAGAGCAGATCGCTATTCTAACACGATTGGCTTTTGCACGTCTATTTGCCCGCAAAGGCCGCCATATGCCGATTATTCTGGACGACGCTTTGGTCTATTCAGACGATGACCGTATTATCAAAATGTTCACGGCACTGACACGGGTCGCTCAGGATCAACAAATCATCGTGTTCTCGTGCCGACAGTTGGCGTTCCAAGATTTGGGCGGTGCGCGGCCTCATGTAGAAATCCTAGAAGTTTAGCCGCCTCTCAGCGAACGACTGCTTCGCGTTGGTAACCGCAACCTGTTAGGAAAACGGAATTCTGCTGACGGGTGATGCTCCACTTCGGAAAGTGGCCGCCGCTCGCAATGTGCGGGTGCATGGTGTGCTGTGGATCATCGATCAACTACGTGCGGCGAAGGTACGCGATATCGAGCTTCTAATCTCTGCCTTGGAGTGCTGGCGCGATGATGGCGCCGCGTTTATTCCTGGTGCAGAAATCGATGGGCGGCTACGTCTGCTACGCAAAATATAACGCTGCATGCCGCATTATACCGAAGTTATAATCGGCATTATTCGAATTCTTGAAAGCAAGAGGTTCAATCTGGGCAGTATATAAATCTGACGGTGTTTCGGGAACGGTCTTGACAGTTACGGACTATATCGCAGATTTAGAACAAAACATGAACTTAAGGGAGTCTCTATGCCGGTGCATCGCGTCGAACAACCTGTCATTGCCAACGGCTTTCCGATGCGCATCGTCACCATGCCCGTCAGTGCCGGGTTCCCATCTCCTGCGGGGGACGACCTTGAAGACGAAATCGACCCTATGGCTTGGGTCGTGCGCCATCCGGCGTCCACCTTTTGGTGGCGTGTGGAGGGGGACTGCCTCTGGGATGTGGGGATTCGCCATGGCGACATCATCGCTGTTGATCGAGCCGGCAAGAAGCGCCTTGGCCGTGCCGTCCTTGCAGTGGTTGAAGGTGCCGTGACCGCAAAGATCCTTCGCAAGCGCGGGGATGGGTATTATCTGGCACCGGCCAACAGCAGCGAACAGTTTCCAGATATCGAGCTGACCGAGGACAGTGAAATCTGGGGCGTGATTGCAGGTGTCGTGCGCCGCTATGATCTTGAATGAGGCGGCCGATCGCGATCAGCGACAGTGCTAATTTTTATGTCTCCGCTGAACGGATTTTCGACCCTACCCTGAAGAACGTGCCCGTCATTGTGCTCTCTAACAACGACGGCTGCGCCGTCGCCCGCAGTGACGAGGCCAAGGCGCTCGGGATTAAGATGGGCCAGCCACTGCACCTGATCCAGGACAAGGTAGAAGCCCACGGTATCCGGGTTTTCAGCTCAAACTACACACTCTACGGCGACATTTCGCGGCGTATTGTCGAGGTCTACGAGGATTTCACACCAAACGTGGAAATATATTCGATCGACGAGTGCTTTCTGGATTTCACCGGCTTCAAGGACCGCGCGGCCCACGCGCGCGCCATGCGATCCGAGGTTCTACAACGTATCGGTGTCCCGGTGCGGGTCGGCATCGCATCTTCTAAAACGTTGGCAAAATGTGCCAATGACGTGGCCAAAAAGAACCCAATCTTCGCGGGCGTGCTTGATATGATGGACCAGACGCTTTCGGATCTCATCCTACCGATGGTTCCGGTTGGAGATATCTGGGGAGTGGGACGCCAGACACAGGAGAAACTACATGGTGTCGGCATCCATACCGCCGCGGAACTGCGGGATATGCCACTGCGGCTGGCTCGCAGTCTTGGGACGGTTGTTCTTGAACGCACGGTGCTGGAACTGCAGGGGGAGCCGTGTCTGTCCTTTGATGAGGTAGAGCCACAGCGCAAGGGAATGGCCGTCACACGCTCCGCAGGGACACCCATGACAGATTTCGACACGCTGTTTCAGGCGATCACGGCACATGCGACACGCGCAGCAGAAAAATTGCGCAAACACGGGCTCGTCGCGGGAACGCTAACTGTGTTCTATCATACCAATCGGCACCGGCAGGACAGGCCGCAGTATTCCGGATCGCGGTCTACGCGGTTGATGCCAATGTCGTCAGATACCTTCGATCTCATTGATGCGGCACGGCGTTGTGCCCAAGCTGCGTGGCCAAAGGCTCAGGCCGGGACTTTTGGCTTCACAAAGGCTGGTGTGTTGCTCGACGATCTCGTCTTGCTCGAAGACCGTCCTCGGACCCTGTTCGATGTCGCGAGGCCAAAGTCCGCCTCGCTCATGGTAGCCTTGGATCACGTGAACGACCGCTTCGGTAAGAAGACGATGGTCCTCGCGAGTGAGGGCATGAAAAGGCCCTGGCAACTACGGGCGGATCATCGCAGCCCGCGCTACACGACGCGACTTTCCGATCTCCCTGTGGTCCGATAATACGGCTTCGTTCAA
>JAFMHE010000212.1 GCA_017854675.1 Paracoccaceae bacterium
CCAAAGACGCCGCAAACAAAGTGGCGGAACCTGACCTGAAAGCGCTGCTTGAAAAACTGTGATATTACTGTGACCGGAAAGTTCGGGCTGGCTATTTCTGTGCCAACTCATCCCGGATCGCTTTGACGGTGACATTCGGCAGCCCTTCTGCGGCTACTTCGGCGGTGCGCACCACTTCGGCGATCATTTCATTGATCGGCGTTGGAACGTTCAAATCGCGCCCCATCTGGACAACAAGGCCTTGCAGCGCGTCGATCTCCGTCGTTCGGTGCGCCATCAGGTCAAGCGCCATCGACGTGCGCGCCTGCGCATCAATCGTCAGCATTGAGGCGGCAATTCGGGTAAAAAGCGGTGTAGGCAGGCGCAATATCCAAGGAATGGCACCGATAGATACCGGCGTCGTCGACACGGGGGTGATCCCGTGTTTACGCAAGACACGGTGCGCTTCTTGCCATTGATCCGCCATCAACCGCCGCCAGCCCCGGTCGCGCAATTGTTCTTGCAGGGTCAAACCACTGAGCGCATTCAGCGCATTGTTGAGGTTGATCAAGAACTTGCCCCACTGAATACCCTCGATATCGCGGCTTTCCGATGTCAGCAAATGAGGAACAGTCAACAGATCACCCAGATCGGACGGTCCCGCGCCGATCACGATATCCCCGCTGGTGGCCCGGTGAAAACCGCCCTGCCCCATTGGCACCACGTTAAACGGCACCATGCCTGCGCGCACATCGAATGCAGGCAAGGCTTGGGTCAAATCCTGTGCGTTTGATAACCCGTTTTGCAGTGAAACCACTTTGACGCCTGCGCGCGCATGACGGTTGATCAATTCGGCAATCTCAGCCGTATCACCAGATTTTACAGTGACCAGTATGACATCAGCCGTCTCAAGGCACATTGGCGACACAGCCAGCTCCAGCACCTCTGGATCGACCTGCACGGCCATGCCACCAAAGTCAGTCAGACTAAGGCCATGCCCCGCAATTTCACCACGCACACGGGGCCGTACCATCAACGTGACACGCCGCCCTCCGGCCGCCAACAGCCCACCAACAAAGCACCCGATGGCGCCCGCGCCCGCAACAACGATATGGGGGGGCTTGCTCATGCTCTATTTGCCTAGACAATAGCGCATGATCGCCTTTTGGGCATGCAACCTGTTCTCGGCCTCATCAAAGATCACCGAATGCGGGCCGTCCATCACCGAACTTGTCGCCTCGTCCTCGCGGTGCGCAGGCAAGCAGTGCATGAACAACGCATCCTCCTTGGCGCGGGCCATCAGCGCGTCATTCACCTGATACCCGCGCAATTGGTTGTGGCGGCGTTCGCGCGCGGATTGCGGATCGTGCATGGAAACCCACGTGTCTGTGACAACCAGATCAGCACCTTCCACCGCCTTGTTCGGATCCCGTTCGATTGTATAGAGCCCCTCCAACGCAGGTTCAGGGTCAAGCGGCGGTGGGCCGGTGAACGTCAGATCAAAATCAAACTGCTTGGCCGCATGGGCAAAGCTGGCGAATACGTTGTTACCGTCACCGGACCACACAACCTTTTTGCCTTTGATCGGACCGCTGTGTTCCTCGAATGTCATGATATCGGCCATGATCTGGCAAGGATGCGAGCGGTTGGTGAGGCCATTTATGACAGGCACGCTGGCATATTCGGCCATGTCGAGCAGGGTCTGTTCCTCAAACGTACGGATCATGATCAGATCGACATAACGGCTTAGCACGCGGGCGGTGTCGGCAATGGTTTCGCCGTGGCCCAGTTGCATGTCCGCCCCCGACAGCACCATCGTCTGGCCGCCCATCTGTCGCACGCCAACATCGAAGGACACGCGCGTGCGGGTAGAAGGTTTTTCAAAGATCAGCGCAACCATGTGATCTTTGAGCGGCAGATCATCGTCAAGCGCGCCTTTTGGCCGGCCTGCACGGGCGTTTTTCACAGTGATTGCGTTGTCGATAATGCCGCGCAATTCGGAAGGGGCCGTGGTGTGGATGTCGAGAAAATGGGTCATGGTAAGCTCTTGATTTAGATAGGGGGCTGTCTGCCTGTCGTTCATTGGGCTTGATCCCATGGCGGACGGGCGGACAGCCCCCAAGAAGTTTATCTGGAAAATTGAAAGAGGATCAAAGCGATGCGGCTGTTCTGTCCAGACGCGCGACGGCCTCTGCGATTTCATCATCGGTGATTGTGAGCGGGGGCAGCAAACGCACCACGTTGTCAGCGGCCGGTACGGTTATCACCTCTTGGGCATAGCCCGCAGCAACGAAATCACCCGGCGCAACCTTGCATTTCAGGCCCAGCATCAGGCCGGTGCCGCGCACGCTTTCAAAGACGTCCGGATGGGTGGCGATCAGTCCTTCGAGCTTTTGACGCAGCAGGCTTGCCTTGCGGTTCACTTCTGCCAGGAATTCAGGGGCGGTGACGATGTCCATGACCGCGCAACCCACAGCGCAGCCCAGCGGGTTGCCCCCGTAGGTGGATCCGTGGGTGCCAGCCGTCATGCCGGATGCCGCGTTTTCTGTGGCAAGCACCGCACCCAGAGGGAAACCGCCCCCGATGCCTTTGGCGACCATCATGATGTCTGGTGTGATGCCGGCCCATTCGTGTGCAAACAGCTTGCCTGTCCGGCCTACACCGCATTGCACCTCGTCCAGAATCATCAGGATGCCGTGTTCGTCGCACAGATCGCGCAAACCCTTGAGACAGACATCTGGCAAAGGCCGAATGCCGCCCTCACCCTGCACGGGTTCCACCATGATGGCGCAGGTATTGTCATTGATCGCAGCCGTTAGGGCGTCATGGTCTCCGAACGGCAGATGCACGAAACCGGGCAACAGCGGGCCAAAGCCCTTGGTCATTTTCTCGGACCCCGCAGCGGCGATGCCCGCAGAGGAACGTCCGTGGAAAGAGCCGTCAAAGGTGATGATTTCGACCCGCTCGGGCTGGCCCTTGTCATAAAAATATTTGCGCGCCATTTTGACTGCAAGCTCGCAGGATTCAGTGCCTGAATTGGTAAAGAAAACCGTATCGGCAAATGTTGCATCGACCAGCTTGTCCGCCAGCGCCTGTTGCTGGGGGATCTGGTAAAGGTTCGACGTGTGCCAAAGCGCCCCGGCTTGCGCAGTCAGCGCTTCAACCAGTTTGGGATGTGCATGGCCCAGCGCATTCACCGCAATGCCAGCACCAAGATCCAGGAAACGTCGGCCATCCGCCTCGGTCAGCCACGAACCAGCGCCCGAAACAAAGCTGAGAGGCGCGCGTGAATAGGTTGGCAAAACCGAAGAGATCATCTGGATCGTCCTTATTATGGGCCGCAAAGAGGCTAAAAGGCCATGGGCGGCGCGTAGGGTCAAGTGGGATTGGGTGAGGTGCAACGCACCGGATCAGACCTGCGGCAAGCAAGTCACGCGTGAAGTCTCGCTTCAGCGTCGTCGGTTGGAGATATGTACCGCGTTGATCATGGCCAAATCATTAGGCGCAGCGCGGCGCTTTGCCAAGTGGTTTTTCACCTCTTGCGGGTCCGTGACCTCAGGCGCATAGCTGCCTCATGTTTCAGGCCAAACAACAAAACAACGCCCTTGCAGCTGCACTTATCGCGGTCGCCACTGCGTTTATCGCGGCGACCACTTTGATGGCCAAGGCACTGGGCAGTGATGCGCTTGGTCCCGCATTGCACCCGCTGCAAATCAGCCATGGGCGGTTTTTGTTCGCATTTATGGCGCTCTGTTGCGCGACCCTTGCGCTGCGCCCGACATTCGCACGGCCCCATTGGGGCCTGCATATCGCGCGCACAACCTTTGGCTGGGGCGGTGTTACGCTGATGTTTGCCGCTGTCGCTTATATCCCGCTTGCTGACGCCACGGCGATTACGTTTTTGAATCCGGTATTTGCGATGATGCTGGCGATCCCGTTGCTGGGCGAAAAGGTGGGGCCGGTCCGGTGGTTGGCCGCTGGAATGGCGCTGTTTGGCGCGCTGATCTTGCTGCGGCCCACGCCCGAAAGCTTTCAACCGGCGGCTTTGCTGGCACTTGGTGCGGCAATGGTTATGGGGATCGAATTGATCTTTATGAAAAAACTGTCCCGGATCGAAGGGCCTTTTCAAATCCTGTTTTTTAACAACATGTTGGGTTTGATCATCGCGACTGTGGCCGTGGTTGCGTTTTGGGTGCAGCCCACCGGGGCGCAGTGGGCCGTGCTGGCCGCGCTTGGCCTGTCGATGGCACTGGCGCAGACCTGCTTTATCAATGCAATGGCGCGGGCGGATGCCAGCTTTGTCGCGCCCTTCAGCTATGGCACGCTGATCTTTGCCGCCCTTTATGATGTCGTGTTCTACAAGGTCATCCCGGACGCCGTGACGCTGATCGGGGCGGCCATTATCATCTCGGGCGCGATCCTGCTTGCGGTGCGTGAGGCGCGGGCAAAAAGGCCCCAAACCGCACCGTGACGCTTCATCCCTTGCACGCAGGCGCACAGGGCTTATTATAGGGGACTGAATTTGACAAAGCGGTCCACGAGTTGGGGCCGCTTTTTACCTAAGGAACCTGCGATGTCCTGGACCGATGACCGCGTCGAAACACTAAAAAAAATGTGGGGCGAAGGCCAGTCCGCGAGCCAGATCGCAAAAGAGCTGGGCGGGGTCACGCGCAATGCCGTGATCGGCAAAGTGCACCGTCTGGGCCTGTCCAACCGGGCAACTGGCGGTACCTCTGCCAAGACCGAAGCCAAAGCCAAGCCATCCGCCCCTAAGGTGGAGCCAAAGGCAAAGCCCGTTGTGGCCGAAAAGCCCGAGAAACCCGAAAAGCCGGAGATGCTAACGCAGGCCGCGGCACCGCCACGTTCAAACTTGCCAGCGCGCAACAAGATCATTCCGGCAGGTCAGCCCCTGCCGCCGCAGCCCTCTGCAAATGAAATCAGCCCCGAAGCGCTCGCCAAAGTCAACGAAGTCGAAAAGAAAGCCAAGAAGATCGGCTTGATGGATTTGACAGAGCGGACCTGCAAATGGCCCGTGGGTGATCCCGCGACCGAAGATTTCTGGTTCTGCGGTTTGCCCGTGAAACAGGGCAAGCCCTATTGCGAGGCCCATGTTGGTGTTGCGTTCCAGCCGATGTCTTCGCGGCGCGACCGTCGCCGTTAATCGGCGCTCTGCAACAAAACCGACAACAGTGTGAGTTGCGCCTGTCTCCGGCGCATGATTGATGATCTGCATCTGACGCGTTCATCTTGAGGATATCCCATGCCCGACACCATTCGCGCCGCTGATGCGCTTGCCCGCCGTCTTTATGCCGCCGGGTGCCGCACGGCTTTTGGGATGCCGGGGGGCGAGGTGCTGACGCTGATTGATGCACTGGAGACAGCAGGCATCCGCTTTGTGCTGGCCAAGCACGAAAACGCCGCCGGTTTCATGGCCGAGGGTGTGCATCACGTGGATGGTGCGCCCGCGATCCTTGTGGGCACAATCGGTCCCGGCACATTGAACGGCGTGAATGTCGTGGCAAATGCGCTGCAAGATCAAGTGCCGATGATCGTTTTGTCGGGCTGCATGGATGCCGATGAGGCGCAGACCTATACCCATCAGGTGCTGGACCAGCAGGCCGTGTTCCGCCCGATCACCAAAGCCAGCTTTGCCCTGAATGCAGGGGCGGCACATGTGATTGCCGACAAGGCGATTGCCATCGCGACAGAGGGGCGCATGGGGCCTGTCCATATTGATGTGCCGATCTCTGTTGCAGACACGCAAATCACTGCCATTGCCCCACCTGCCCGGACACCCGCATCGCCCGGCGCACCGTCAGGCACAGATCTGGAAACTGCACGCGGTTGGCTGGCAACCGCCAAGCGTCCCGTCATGATTGTCGGTGTGGACGCGGTGAACCAAGGGGCCAATGATGCGGTGCGGCGCTTTGCCGAAATGTACCAAGTGCCGGTAATCACCACGTACAAGGCCAAGGGCGTCATGCCCGAAGATCATGTATTGTCATTGGGTGGCGCGGGCCTGTCGCCCTTGGCGGACAAAACGCTGGTGCCCTTTGTGCAATCCAGCGATCTGATCCTCTGCGTCGGGTATGACCCGATTGAGATGCGCCCCGGCTGGCGCGACGTCTGGAATCCGCGCATGCAAAATGTCATCGACATCACCGCAGCGCCAAATCACCACTACATGCATCAGGCGACCTTGAATTTCGTCACCGACTGCGCTGCGACCTTGGCAGCCCTCAGCGACGGGACACCGCCACAGACCACATGGACCCAAGGTGAAGTGGCCGCAGCAAAGGCCAGCCTTGCTGCGGCCTTTCCCACCGATGACGTTTGGGGTCCGGCTGCGGTGATCGACACCTGCCGCAAGGTTCTGCCCGCAGGCACCCGCGCCTCTGCCGACAGCGGTGCGCACCGCATTTTACTAAGCCAGATGTGGCATTGCGAGGCACCGCGCGCGTTGATGCAATCCTCAGCGCTTTGCACGATGGGATGCGCCGTACCCATGGCAATCGGTGCCAAACTGGCTGCCCCTGACGTCC
>JAFMHE010000213.1 GCA_017854675.1 Paracoccaceae bacterium
AGCCTGATTGGGCCTGACAATGCCAGCCCTGACCCGCGGTAACAACGCCGCAAATACACAGCACCCTGCAAATTCTGGACGAGGTGCAGGCCGCACAACACCTTGATCATCTGCGTTATGCGGTGCTGAGGCATTTTCAGGGGCATGACTTTCATAGTCTGACCACAAGCAGATCATTGTTGGGCCTTTACAAGATTGCGATCAAGCACCCTAAAGCTTCGCGGAAAAAAGGTGCATCGCTGGCCATCGCCAGATCTGACGCATCCAGCAAAGCCGAAGCCCCGTCGCAACGTCAGGAATTTTCAAGTTGCTTCATTTTGGTCCTTTTTCAAAGCCTCGAAAACAGCTTCGCGGTCAGATAACACCAGCAACAGCGCCAAGTCGCCGGGCTGTATTTCGTCCAGTATCAATTTTGCACCGACAGAGGGCGAACTGGCAGACGAAATATGTTCGCCTGAAAAACCAGCGGCGAGTGCTGAAGTCTTGATCAGGTTTGGCGTCTCACCCGGCTTGCGACCACGCAGATAGTCAGCAATCTCGGCAACAACGATGCGATCGGGCCGAAAACCAAGGGCAGTTGTCGTCACCTCATGGATGACCTGATCAGAGTGATCACCAGGTTGGCTCAACATGAGGAAACGTCGTTTCGCCTGCATCGACGCCATCGTATCGCAAACCGCAGCGACAGAGTGGGTGTTATGGGCAAAATCAAGGATCACGCGGGCCCCATTGAACGTAAATTCGTTGAACCTGCCGGGGTTATTCTGGGGATCGGACACAAAACCGGTTAGTCCAGTTTGGATGTGCTCATCCGAAATACCAAGAGCCGTGCAAGCGCATATCGCTGCAAGCGCATTGCGCGTAATATGCTGCGCAGCACCCGATAGGGTAATTGGCACGTCCTTCAGGGCGATCCTCAGTTTTTCGGTGTTACCCTTGGCAAAGATCAATGCGCCATCTCGGAGGTATGCGCAGGTCTGCCCACGTGTTCGCGCAAGGGTGATCTGGGGCGATGTCGCATCAAGAGAAAACCAGCAGATCGTCGCCGAAATGCTTTGGGAAGCATCCACAATATTAGGGTCATCCGCGTTCAGAACCAGAACACCGTCCGCAGTCAAAGCGCGCGCGACCGCAAATTTGGCCTGCGCCAAGTCCGCTAGCGTCGTCATCCCATATTCGCCCAAGTGGTCATCGGCGATGTTTGTGATAACGGCCACACGGGCACGGCGCGTTGCCAGACCGCGACGTAAGATGCCGCCGCGCGCTACTTCTAGACAGGCGATTTCGACACGTTTGTCGCGCAACGCCATACGTGCGCCTGCCGGACCGGAATAGTCGCCACGATCAAGGATATCATCGTCGACCTGCACCACGTCTGTTGTTGTCTGCCCGACAACATTTCCTGCCGACCGCGCAATTGCGGCACAAATACGGGTCGTCGTCGTTTTTCCATTCGTACCCGTAATGAGCGCCAAGGGAATGTCGTGTAAATCCGACCAAGCCACTTCATTTGGTGTTGGAACGTTGGCGACATTCCAAGTTCGAGAGCCTTTTCCATGACCGATTGAGATTTCGTCATCATCAATCAAAATATCGACGTCATTTGCCGCAGCCGCAGTGATCAAGTCCCTAAGGGCCGGGTTGGTTTCCTTTTTTGTGACTGTTTTCAGGTCTTTGATCATACGGTCAAACGACCGGGGTTCGACATTCAACAGGTCCGCCGCACAGAAATGCCATGCCGTTTCGACGGCAAAGACAGCACTATAGAGTTGATCTTGCGGTGCCGAGATCGCGAGTGTCGCTCCCCCCTGGAATACCCGGAACGTAACGTCTTCGTCCTGCCAATCCAGCGCATCCAGCACAGCGCGCGCATGGCTTTGCCAAAGCGACACCAACTGTTCTGTATTGATACCGGCAAAGTGGATGTCCACAACAGCCCCTGTTCGGGCCCATAACAGTCCCGGGCCAGTCAGTCGCCTGACCGGATCGACCTGAATGTGGTCCGCTTGTGCCCAACGGATATCAAGCGCGTCCTCCAGGTGTTCAATACGGTTCATCTTACGGCCCTTCGATCAATCGCCGTCTTCGACGTCATCACGTACAAGTCGCACGCCACGCCCGTCACGGACCATGCTAAAGTCACTTTCTCCAAGGTCCTCGAGCGGTGACGGGACTGCCATGCTTGCAGGTTTTGGTGCCGACGGGGTTTCTTGATCGGGCACATTAAAATAAATGATCTGTTTCCAGCATCGCGGACTATTATCGCCGAAAATAATAACAAGATCACCCGCTTGCGCCATCTCCAGACTGGCAGCAACTGCGTCTTGCTCATTCGGGACGACAGAAATCTGGTTTTCAGCCACACCATGCGAGATCAACGCCGCTTTGAACAAAAGCGGTATCTCGTCATGGCCACGGTTGCGCCTGTTATCATCAGCTTTACAGATGAAATGATCAAAATGCCCCACAAGTGCGCGTGCCGCTTCTACCACATCAACATCTCGACGGTCGCCCGGTATCGAAACAACGACGATCCGTTTGCCTTTGACGTCCATACGATCGGCAAGGCCCGCCATCGCGCTCATGGCGGCGGGATTATGGCCATAGTCGAGGATGACCTTGAAGGGATGTTCGTCAAACACGTTCATCCGCCCCGGTGCCTGGAAATAGCTGGTGTCGAATGTGCGCAGGCCGTGCCGGATATTGTCCAGATCGACATCAAAGCTATAGGCCATAGCCGCCGCAAACATCGCATTTTGCACGTTGTGGATCGCCTTGCCCTCAAGGGTTGCGGGGATCAAATGTGACCACAGCACGGGCATGTGCAGGCCGTTGTCGTACATCGTCAACATATCGCCACTCATGCCCGGCTCCAGGACAATCGCTTTGCCCCCAGCGTTGATATGCTCTTTCACCAGCGCGTGGCTGGGGTTCACAGTGACATAACAAATCGAGTCCACATCGGCATAATCGGCCATCTTGAGGCAATTGATATCATCTGCGTTCAACACAACGGTTTTTGTCGCACTCTCAATAACCACGCGCTTGACGACCGCCAGTTGCTCTACCGTATCAATTCCGCCCAACCCAATGTGATCTGCCGTAACGTTCAGACAAGCCGCGACATCAGAATGCTGATAGCCGAGGCCGCTGCGCACAAGCCCTCCGCGCGCGGTCTCCATGACGGCAAAATCAACGGTAGGATCACGAAGCACGATTTGTGCTGACTTCGGACCTGTCATGTCACCTTTGACGCTCAATTTGCCATCAACATAGACACCATCCGTCGACGTCATGCCGACAATCTTGCCACTGGTTTTCATGATATGGGCCAACATGCGCGATGTTGTCGTCTTGCCGTTCGTTCCTGTAATCGCCGCAATCGGAATGCGGCTTTCCTGGCCCTGTGGAAACAGCATGTCGATCACTTTACCTGCAACATCACGCGATTTGCCCTCAGAGGGGGCCACGTGCATGCGAAAACCGGGTGCTGCGTTTACTTCGACAATAGCGCCGCCAATTTCCTTGTAAGACTGCGCAATGTTATCAATCAGAAAATCAACACCACCGACATCCAGACCAACCGCCATAATCGCGCGCTCTGCCATGTCACGGTTATCGGGATGGACAACATCGGTCAGGTCAATGGCAGTGCCCCCCGTAGAAAGGTTGGCGGTCGAGCGCAGATAGAACACTTCTCCATCTGGCAAAACGGTGTCTATGGTATGCCCTGCATCTGCGATCAAGCGCTTGGCCTGATTGTCTATTTCCAGCATGGTGAGCACTTTTTGATGCCCAATGCCACGACGTGGATCCAAGTTCACGACATCGACCAATTCAGCAATTGTATGCGTGCCATCACCAATGACATGACCCGGAACGCGCTTGGCTACGGCGATTAATTTATTGTTCACTACCAGCATCCGGTGATCAAAACCGGTCACAAAACTCTCGACCAGTATCGCCGAACTTTTGGAATGAAGCTCTGCCTCGACAAATCCTGCCTCGACGTCCGCGTCTTTGGTCAGGTTGATCGAAACACCTCGCCCATGATTGGCGTCCAATGGTTTTACGACCACAGGAAAGCCCATCTTATGCGCCGCCTGAACCGCCTCGCTCGCGCTATAAACAATGCTCTGCTGCGGCACCGGCAGACCAAGGTCGTTCAATAAATTGTGGGTGTCTTCTTTGTCACAAGAGATTTCGACAGCGATGTGTTTGGTCTGCGACGTGATGGTTGCCTGAATGCTCTGTTGATATTTGCCATGGCCAAACTGCACGAGCGAATTCTCGTTTAACCTGATCCACGGGATATCGCGGTCCTGTGCGGCCTTGACCAATGATGCAGTAGACGGGCCAAATTCTTTGCGCTGCGCCTGCAATACAAAACGGCGCAACTCTGAATTCCAGTCAAATTCGGCATCGCATTCGTAGTCGACCTGATCTTGCAGCGATTGCGGCAAAAGATGCATCAAAAGCCTCAAGGCAAGCTGGCCCGCCGCTAGCCCGACATCAGCCTGACGGTAGGCATAGACCATGTTGTAATGCCCAAGCTCGCCTGTGCCACGCGTCCGCCCAAAAGTCACATTGGTGCCTGCGACGTTTTGTACCTCAATGGCACAATGCTCCAGGATGTGACCCATCCAAGTGCCTTCATCTTCGCGCAGGCGACGCAAGAAACCGCCAGCCGTGCCATAAGAACAACCGTGATCCGAAAGACCAGGCAAGGCCAAAATCAGTCCCTCGACGAATTCAGGTCCGATTTTAGCAGAGGGCCAATCCTCCAATACCCCCAGATCAATGACGTGTCGAATTACAGGGAAACTTGCCCAGACATTTGGGCCGACAAAGACATTGGTTGAGACTATTTTCAAATGGTCACCTCATTGAGTGATTGTGTTGTGCGCATATGCATCTTTTTAGGTATCAGGATCCATGCGTGATGACGGGTCCAAGAGCTGTTGTGGCGGATGCCCGATGCGTGCCTTGAGATCATAGCGGCACCCCTCACCCAGTACGTCAAGGCGAAGCCCGATCAGGCTGATCGCCTCGCCCGGTTTTGCATCCCACATTGACGAATGCGTCAATTCGCTGGCGTCCACGACGGTAACAGTGCCGCTTCCCACTACCTCCAGAACGTTGTCGGGCCCGATGAACGCGGCGGTGTCTTCGTCAATCCCAAGACCGATCAAAAACGGGTTGAACGATGACGCCGTGAGCAGCCGGCCCAGCCGGTTCCGCTGGGTAAAATGTTGGTCGATTATCACTGCGTTGGTAAGGCCAATGCCGGGGGCCAATGTCACGGTGCCTTCGGCGGGGGACTCGTTGCCCTGCCCGCCTGCGACCATATGTTCGGACATAATTGATGCGCCCGCAGAGGTACCCGCGACAGGAACGCCAGCAGCATTTTGGCGTCTGATCTTGGTCACCAAAAGCGTTCCGCCCAGAATGGCCGACAGCCGCAGTTGGTTTCCACCGGTAATGAAAATGCCTGTGGCTCTGTCCAGCATCTCAAAGAACGCGGGGTTATCGCAATCAAGCCGGCACGTAATGGGCAGGAAATCAACTTTTCCGGCCCCAAGGTTGGAAAAGATACGATTGTAGTCTTCGCCGGTCTCGCTCAGCATAGATGCCGTCGGGATCACGACAATATAGGCGTCAGCGCCACCAGACAGCTCTACGAACTTACGATGAATTTGCATTTCCTTGACGCGGTCTTCACCGCCGCCGATCGGGATAATGAATCCACGGCCGTTTTCATCTGTCACTGACGTTGGGCACATATTACGGAATTATCCCTTGAATGTAACTCTTTGGACGCAATTTCGCACCCGCATCTGCGCACCATAGGGTATCGGTCTGACAATGGTAACTGGCCAAAGACGTCTGGGGGCCGGCATGCTTGAATTGATGGTGGAATAGTCTGATCAGCCGCACTTTGTCGGTGAAGGTAAGTCGCTATCGCCGGTGCTAGGCTAGAGACCCATTAATTCACTTGAGGCTATGATGCCAGCAAGATTCGAGCCCCCCAGATCGGGAGGTGCTATGAGGTTATTTGCGCAGATCATGATGCGGCTCCCAGCCGAAGCATCCCACAATAAGAACGATCTCGGTTGCTGTTCGCTACCGCAAAACACACCAAACATCCTCAAACCTACAGGCCAAACAGGGGACGCGGGCCTTGGTTCAGTGTCTTGCTTGCGCCGCCCTGAACTTTCGGTTGGGGATCGGGTCCGTCAGATGCGCAATCATCCTGATCAGTTCATGCGCCAATGCCAGACGCGCATTCAAGGGAGACACACAATTGATACATCAGGAAACCTGGGTGGTCCAAGGCGAGGGATTTTCGCGCACCGTTGCAGGCAAGCTTTTGGCGCATTGCTTTATCGCCATGTTTTTCGGCTTTGTCGGGGGTTTCGTTTGGCTGATCGCGTTGGCTGATAACGTTTTCCATATCTTGCCACTGCCCCGTATCGAGATTTCGGTGCCGGATCAAAAAGAGCTTTTGCGCAACGC
>JAFMHE010000214.1 GCA_017854675.1 Paracoccaceae bacterium
TTGGTCATTTCATTGCAAAATCAAGAAAACACCGCCAAATTGAGCCGCGACAAATGTGTACATGCGGGGTTTTTAGGCAGATGAATGTGATACTCTACGGGTTGAAGAATTGCGACACCTGCCGCAAGGCGATGAAGACTTTGCCCCAAGCGCGCCTGTGTGATGTGCGCGTTGATGGTGTGCCAGAGAGCGTTCTGACCGCCGCGCTGACGCAGTTTGGACCTGCACTGCTGAACACGCGGTCGACAACTTGGCGTGGCTTGTCGGAAGCCGAGCGTGTGGCAGAGCCACTCGCGCTGTTAAAAGAACATCCCGCCTTGATGAAGCGTCCATTGATCGCAGCAGGAGACACCCTTTTTCTAAGCTGGAACAGTAAAATAGAGGCCGAAGTTAAAGCACTGCTTTAACTTCGGTTTGCATTTATGATCAAGATGACCGTGCCTTCAACGCCCGGTCAAATGACAGTGGGCCAGCACCTTTGATCACCATGACAATCAGGATGAAAAGCCATAGGGCGCGTTGATCCATGATGATGGCGTCCGGAAAACGGTCAAACCAGCCGCCAACCTCATCGGCAAGGCCAAGGCCGTAAACATCGGTCAACGATTGCAAGACGACGAAACCGATCATGCCCAAAGCCGCAAGTCTCGTCAAAAGCCCAAGAACGATCAAAGCGGGGAGGATGAATTCCGCCCAAGTGCCCGCAAGAACAACAAGATGTTGGAACACTCCAAGGGCACCGGTGTCATATCCCACAGCCTCCAGTGCTCTGGGGAAAATCTGTGCATAGGCACCGACAGACGGCGTCCACAGGCCCGAGAAACCGTCACCAAGCTTGGTGAGACCGGAATTCAGATAATACACCAGAAGGATCGCTGCAAACAGGAACCGGGCAAGTGTTGGGATAAGCCAATCAGCTCGATCCAACTGTTGCGCGATCGCGGTGTAGCTGGAGATAACTTTATTCATTTCAGGTCCTTATGGGTCATCGTGTGAAAGGCATGTGCCTCAAGAGCGCAGCCAAGGCTTGCGGCAAGATCAAAGGAGGGAGCCGCACTTTCGGCAGTTTCAGCGGCTGCGCCGAAGGACTGACCGTCGCGCAAGGCCGATAGCCAAACGGCGGCGCCAGCTGGCAACGCGTGTGGGGCTGGATCGTATCCGGGGCGCGTGATCAGCACGTCTTGGGCAATCGCGCGCGGCTTGGGCGCACCGGGTTCCGAGTTGAAACGCCAGATGTCAAAAAGGGGCCAGCGCGACGGAACGATCCGGGTTGCATGCGCAAGGGTCAGCGTTGCGGTCATCAATGCATCCGGTGTGGCAGATTGCAGCGCTCCGGCATCAAATGGCGCGGCATCTGCGGCGTGGTAGGATGCGCGGAATGCCAGATCAAGCCGGGCCGCATCAGCGAGGTAACCGATATGCTTAAGCGGTTCAAACCCGCTCAAAAATGCTGGAAATTCAGCGCCGTAGAACATCATCAGCGGGGATTTGGGGGGATTTGCCCTGACATAAAGCGGGGCAAGGTTGTCGAAATTCTGCACCCCGATCAGCTTTTGCACCAAGGGGAACGCGGTTTTCATCGCCTCGACCAATGAGACGGTGACGTTGTTGCGGTAAACAGCGTATCTGCGGCCCGCCGGTTGCGCGATCCCATCGACCAGACCGTCCGGAACGGGCTGTGTCGCGTCCAACAGTGCCGCGCGAAAGGTGCTTTGATCGGTCATCTGACAGTGGTCTGGGCAAGTGCCGCCGCTGCGCGAGCGGCCTCATCCCGCAGGGTCGGCCAATCGGGCACATCATTGTCCCATTCGACCAAAACAGGGGCCGGACCGGTTTGCGCCAAAGTGTATTCCAACAGCGCCCAAACCGGATCGACAACCGCCGCACCATGGCTGTCGATCAATAGCGGCGCGCCATGATCATCGTGATCTTCATCATGCCCGCCTACATGGATTTCACCAACCTTATCTGTGGGATAGGCGTCAATGTAGGCCTCTGCGCTCAGGTTTAGGTTCGTGGCAGATATAAAGACGTTGTTCACATCTAGCAAAAGCCCGCAGCCGGTGCGGCGGGTCAGTTCTGTCAGGAATTCTGTCTCCGACAGTGTCGATTCAGTAAATGCGAGGTAGCTGGACGGGTTTTCCAACAGCATCTGCCTGCCCAGCGTATCCTGAACCTGATTGATATGTCCGGCGACCCGGCTCAACGTGGCTTGGGTATAGGGCAATGGCAGCAGGTCATTCAAAAACTCTGACCCATGTGTCGACCACGCAAGATGCTCTGAAAAGCTCGCGGGATTGATCCAGTCACACAGCTTTTTAAGCCGTGCCAGATGGTTGGTGTCAAGTGGGGTTTCACCCCCGATGGACAGGCCCACACCGTGGATAGATATTGCAAATTTCTCTGACAGGGCGCGCAGTTGTGCCAAGGGACGGCCGCCATCGCCCATGTAGTTTTCGGCGTGGACCTCGATCCACGCGACATCGCCGCGGGCGGCTTGGATGTGGTCAAAATGCTGGGGTTTGTAGCCGACACCGGGGGCGTTCGGCAGGCGCTCAACGCGCGAAGATGTGTCGAGCATATTTGCGCTCCGGTCTGTGACTGGGGTGGTTCCGGGCAAGGACTGCCCGGAACCATCTATGCACTCTGGCCGAAATTATGCCGGCAGGTCGCGGTCCAGCTCTTGCAGGGA
Organism: Paracoccaceae bacterium; assembly: GCA_017854675.1. Taxonomy (GTDB): domain Bacteria; phylum Pseudomonadota; class Alphaproteobacteria; order Rhodobacterales; family Rhodobacteraceae; genus Sulfitobacter. Next base: position 2,693 of record JAFMHE010000214.1, read on the forward strand.
GCCTGTGCGTTCGGAGCCGTCTGCCATGGCTGGCAATTCAATCTCTGTGCAGGTGCCAACATCGACCAGCGTCCAAGCATTGCCTTGGTAGTCGGTCACAGATGTGCCCGCGCAAGTGGTGCCGGGGCCCGCGGCGCAGTCATTTGCACCAGCCACAGACACGCCGTAGCACTTTTCCTTGGAGGCAGCATCGGCAGATGTTGCTGTGTGTGCGGTCATTGCGGCGGCAACGGCGCTGGCGAGGGCGACAGATTTCATGACGTTGGACATTTTTGATTTTCCTTTATCTGGTGTCTGGGTTGATACGATTAATAAAGCACTGCTGAGCAGCTTAGACCATTCACGGTGCAGTGTGTCACGAGCGCGTTAGAATTTGCCGCAGATATTGCGTCAAACCTGCAATAATCCGCCAAAATCCGGCAAGGATTGTTACAAGCGCACAAGAAAAAGGGGCGATAGATGCCGCCCCGATTCCCAAATGTTACAGAGTTTCGTGATCAGCGCAGGTCGGGCGGTGTGGCCTCTGCGGCCAAAGCCACAACAGTGTCCGCCAATCCCTCGACCGAGGTGCGCTTGTCACCCAAACGGCGGATGGAGACGGTCTTTTCTTCGACCTCACGCGCGCCCACGGCCAGGATGACAGGCACCTTGCCGACAGAATGTTCGCGGACCTTGTAGTTGATCTTTTCGTTGCGCATGTCGGCCTCGGCGCGAACACCTGCCTTGCGCAAGGTATTCACGACTTCCATAACGTATTCATCGGCCTCTGACGTGATGGAGGCCACGACGACCTGACGCGGCGCCAGCCAGAACGGCAGTTTGCCCGCGTGCTCTTCGATCAGGATACCGATGAAGCGTTCAAACGAGCCCAAAGTGGCGCGGTGCAGCATAACGGGCCGGTGTTTGCCGCCGTCCGCACCAACATAGGTCGCGTCAAGGCGTTCGGGCAGAACGAAATCCACCTGATGTGTGCCGCATTGCCAGTCACGTCCGATGGCGTCGGTCAGAACAAACTCCAGCTTGGGGCCATAAAATGCGCCTTCACCGGGGTTCAGTTCCGGCTCAATCCCGGCTTTGCGGGTCGCGGACAGCAATGCGCTTTCGGCTTTGTCCCAGACCTCGTCAGAGCCGGAACGCATCTCGGGGCGGTCCGAAAATTTGACTTTGAAGTTCTCGAACCCGAGGTCTTTGTAGATGCCTGACAGGAACTCGATGTAGGTGAGCGTCTCGCTCTCGATCTGGTCCTCGCGGCAGAAGATATGCCCGTCATCTTGGGTAAACCCGCGCACGCGCATGATGCCGTGCAGCGCGCCTGATGGCTCGTACCGGTTACACGATCCGAATTCGGCCATGCGCAAGGGTAGGTCGCGGTATGACTTCATTCCTTGGTTGAAAATCTGGACGTGGCAGGGGCAGTTCATCGGTTTAAGCGCGTTCACTGTTTTTTCACGGGCGTGTTCTTCGTCTACTTCGACGATGAACATATGCTCTTGGTATTTCTCCCAGTGACCGGATGCCTCCCACAGCTTGCGGTCGACAACTTGCGGTGTGTTCACCTCGACATAACCGCCTGCGCGTTGCTTGCGGCGCATAAAGTCCTGAAGCTGCGTGTAGATGGTCCAGCCGTTCGCGTGCCAGAAAATCTGGCCGGGGGCCTCTTCTTGCATGTGGAACAGGTCCATCTCGCGGCCCAGCTTGCGGTGGTCGCGTTTGGCGGCTTCTTCCAGCATGTTCAAATGCGCTTTGAGCTTTTCTTTGCCGGTAAACGCGACGCCGTAGATGCGTTGCAGCATTTGGCGGTCTGAATCGCCGCGCCAATAGGCACCCGCGATGGACATCAGCTTGAACGCATCGCCCGGTACTTGGCCGGTGTGTTGCAGGTGTGGGCCGCGGCACAGATCCTGCCAGTCGCCATGCCAATACATGCGCAATGGCTCATCGCCGGGGATGGCCTCGATCAACTCGACCTTATAGGGCTCGCCCAAATCTTCGTAATGCTTGATGGCGCGCGGACGGTCCCACACTTCTGTACGCACGACGTCGCGCTTGTTGATGATCTCTTTCATCTTTTTCTCGATCGCGCCGAGGTCTTCGGGCGTGAAGGATTCCTTGCGGTCAAAGTCGTAATACCAGCCGTCCTTGATCACCGGGCCGATCGTGACCTTGGTGTCTGGCCAAATTTCCTGCACAGCGCGCGCCATGATATGCGCAAGGTCGTGGCGCACCAGTTCATTGGCCTGTTCTTCGTCGGCCATGGTGTGAATGGCGATGTCGGCGTTTGCATCAATCGGCCATGCCAGATCGAAATGCGCGCCGTTTACGGTCGCTGAAATCGCCTTTTTGGCGAGGGAAGTGGAGATATCGGCAGCGACCTCGCCTGCAGTGATACCTGCGTCGTAGTGTCTTGCGTTGCCATCGGGAAGGGTGAGTGCGATCTGGGCCATTGGGGCCTCCTCGTCGGTTTGGCGCCTACGAGACGCCCGGTTGCGGGTTATATGTGGGGGTCTTCTGGCGCGCTGATCGGATCAGGTCAAGGGGGCAACGGCACCTTGGGGCGCAAAGCGCATAGACAGCAGTAAATGCATAAGCGCCCCGCACGCGGCCAGACCAGCGGCCAGCCCAAGGGCGCTGATGCCAAATCCTGCTATCACCAGCCCGCCGATGGCAGAGCCTATGGCAGCACCGATATAGATCGAAGCAGCGTTCAGCGCGAGCACCACCGGAGCCTGTGCGCCTGCCATCGTAATCAGCCGCATCTGTTGTCCGGCCATAAACGCCCACCCGAAAAGCGCCCATGAAAACGACAGAAGGGCCAGCAAGAAGGTTGTCAGCGGCAGCGTCGAGAACACCGGCATCAGGATGATCTGGCTGATACAAAGGCCAACCAATGTGCGTTGCCAGCCAAGTCTGTCCGCCAGATAACCGCCCATGATATTGCCGCCGACCGCGCCCAAGCCGAACATCAGCAGCATCAGCGAAATCCCGTCACGCCCATAGCCCATCGTCTCGCTCAGCAGGGGGGCAATGTAAGTGTACAAGACATATATCGACCCCAGAAAGCTGGCGGTGAACATAATAGCCAGCATCATGCGGCCTTTTACAATGATCTGACCCAGATCCTTGAGCGAAACAGGCTGAAACCGCAGGCCCGCTGGAACGCGGGTCCAGATCAACCAGATCAGGGGCAGGGCCATTGCGAAAATCAGCCAGAAGGTCCAACGCCAGCCAAAGGTGTAGGCGATCCAACTGCCCGCCGGAACGCCCAGAACCTGCGACAGGGTCAGACCGAAAAATACTGCCGCCAACACTTTGGCACGGTTCGCTTCAGGGGTGAGGCTGGCGGCGACGGCGGCCGCGATGGGCGTGAAGAGGCCCGCACCTGCAGCCGCAATGATACGGGCGGAGTTCAGCACAGCCATGTTCGGGGCGAGTGCCGAGACTGCCGCGGCGAGTGCAACCAGTGCAATCGCTGCGGCCAACACCCGCCTGCGCCCGATCTGACCGGAGAGCGAGACCAGAAGCGGCGACAGCAGGGCATAGGAAATCGCATAGACCGTTAACAGTTGGCCCGCGCTTGCGGCAGATGTGCCCATTTCCGCGCCCAAAGGTTCCAACAAACCAATGATCGCAAAGCCCGCAACGCCGATGACAAAATTCCCCAAAGAAAACAGTGAAACCAGTAATTGTGGCGGCATTACAGGATCTTGGGGCATCATTGGTTCTTTCTGGACATCAATCCGACCCGTTCACTGAACAGGATCGGTTCTATTTGCACAACTAT
>JAFMHE010000215.1 GCA_017854675.1 Paracoccaceae bacterium
TCGGGTTTGTCTTTGTTGCGGTCGGGGTGAAGCTCTTTCGCCTTGGTGCGATAGCCCTTCTTGATCTCATCCGCCGAGGCGCCTTTGGCGACGCCTAAAGTCTCGTAATAATCACGTTTAGCCATGGATCATGTCCTTCTCTTGGAACGTGAAGGGCCGGCCCGTCGATCGGACCGGCCCTGTCACTTGTTCCTCGCCTCGGGGGCTTACGACGCGCGCTTGTCGTCGTCGAGGTCTTCGAATTCGGCATCGACGATGTCGTCATCGGGGTGTCCGCCCTGATCTGCCGCAGCGGCCATATCGTCTTCGCTGGCGTCGTTTGCAGACTTATAGATCGCCTCGCCCAGCTTCATCGCGGCCTCGGTGACGTTCTGGATGCCGGATTTGATCTTGCCTGCATCTTCGGTCTCAAGGTCGTCTTTCAGCGCGGCGATTGCCAGTTCGATTGCCTCAACAGTTGTCGGGTCAACCTTGTCGGAATGCTCTTCCACGGACTTTTCAGTCGAGTGGATAAGGCTCTCCGCCTGGTTTTTCGCCTCGATCAGCTCGCGGCGCTCTTTGTCCGCCTCGGCGTTCTCTTCGGCGTCTTTGACCATCTGGTCGATGTCCGCGTCAGACAAACCACCAGAAGCCTGAATGGTGATCTTCTGCTCTTTCATGGTGCCCTTATCAAGCGCGCCCACTGCGACGATGCCGTTGGCGTCGATGTCAAAGGTCACTTCGATCTGTGGCATGCCACGTGGCGCCGGCGGAATGTTTTCGAGGTTGAAGGCACCGAGGATCTTGTTATCGGCGGCCATCTCGCGCTCACCCTGGAATACGCGGATCGTCACAGCGTTCTGGTTGTCTTCGGCTGTTGAGAAAACCTGCGATTTCTTTGTCGGGATCGTCGTGTTGCGGTCGATCAGGCGTGTGAACACACCGCCAAGGGTTTCGATGCCCAAGGACAACGGTGTCACGTCCAGCAGAACCACATCTTTGACGTCGCCTTGCAGAACACCGGCTTGGATCGCGGCACCAAGGGCCACAACCTCATCGGGGTTCACACCCTTGTGTGGCGCTTTGCCAAAGAACTTTGTGACTTCTTCGATGACCTTCGGCATGCGTGTCATACCACCGACAAGGACAACCTCGTCGATGTCAGACGCGGACAGGCCCGCATCCTTCAGCGCGTCTTTGCACGGCTTCATGGACGCTTTGATCAGGTCGCCGACAAGGCTTTCCAGTTTGGCGCGGGTCAGCTTCATCACCATGTGCAGTGGTTGGCCAGTTGAGCCCATAGAGATGAACGGCTGGTTAATCTCGGTCTGTGAAGACGAAGAAAGCTCGATCTTGGCTTTCTCTGCAGCTTCTTTCAGGCGCTGGAGTGCCATTTTGTCGTTCTTCAGATCGACGCCGTGTTCTTTTTTGAATTCATCGGCAAGGTAGTTGACGATGCGCATGTCAAAGTCTTCACCGCCAAGGAACGTGTCGCCATTGGTGGATTTCACTTCGAAAAGACCGTCGTCAATCTCAAGAATGGTCACGTCGAATGTACCGCCGCCAAGGTCATAGACCGCGATGGTTTGTGTGTTCTCTTTGTCCAGACCGTAGGCCAACGCCGCCGCTGTCGGCTCGTTGATGATGCGCAGCACTTCGAGGCCCGCGATTTTACCGGCGTCTTTGGTGGCCTGACGCTGTGCGTCGTTGAAATACGCAGGCACGGTGATGACCGCTTGTGTCACTTCCTCGCCAAGGTATTTCTCGGCTGTGTCTTTCATCTTGCCCAGAATGAAGGCGGAGATCTGAGAGGGCGAATATTTTTCGCCGCGTGCCTCGACCCATGCGTCGCCGTTGCCGCCGTCGATGACATTAAAGGGCAGGTTTTTCTTGTCTTTGGCCAGATCGGCATCGTCGTTGCGACGGCCAATCAGACGTTTCACACCGAACACGGTGTTGTCGGGGTTTGTGACGGCCTGACGTTTTGCAGGCTGACCTACCAGACGCTCGTCTTCGGTGAAGGCGACGATAGATGGTGTTGTGCGCGCGCCTTCGGCGTTTTCGATCACGCGGGGCTGACTGCCATCCATGATGGCCACACAGGAGTTTGTTGTACCAAGGTCGATACCAATTACTTTAGACATTTTTGATCCCTCATTTATTCAAGGCGATGACACGAGGCGACGGGCCCGTTACGGCACCCTTGCCCCGATCTGGTGACACTGAAAGCGGCGTGCCCTCAGCGGTTCGGTGGGTATATAGTGAGGGGGTATGGCGCTCGCAACCATTGCAGGGGCTGTGATTGCGAAAATCTACATGGATTTGTTACGAAATATGAAAGACGCGGGGTAAATATGGGTATTTTGCGGCTTCGGGGCTTTGAAATCCACAAAGGCTATCTGGACCCGACCAATCAAAAGCGGGTGCTTGAGGCCGTTCGTGATGTTGTGCGGCAGGCCCCGTTGTTCCGGCCTGACACGCCTTACGGCAAACCGATGTCGGTGCGGATGTCCGCGGCGGGCAGCTATGGCTGGTTTTCCGACAAAACCGGTTATCGCTATGTGCCTGTGCATCCGAACGGGCGGCCCTGGCCTGAAATACCTGATCCCGTGTTAGCGTTGTGGGATCAGGTTACAGGGCTAGAGCGGCGTCCTGAATGCTGTTTGATCAACTATTACAGCGCCGATGCAAAGATGGGTTTGCATCAGGATCGCGACGAGGCCGATTTCCAGTGGCCGGTTGTTTCTGTGTCGCTGGGTGATGCTGCGCGCTTTCGCATTGGCAACACCGTGCGTGGTGGCAAAACGGAATCTATCTGGCTGGACTCCGGGGATGTGGTGGTCATGGGGGGCGCCGCGCGTTTGACGTATCATGGTGTGGACCAAATCCGCGCAGGGTCTTCCACCCTCTTGCCCAAGGGAGGGCGGATCAACCTTACCCTTCGCGTGGTTACTTAAGACGATGAAGTTTTTGATTTCAGCCAGCGCCAAGTGGTATATTTGTTTCCCAAAATCACCTTAGCGTCTTGCATACCAACTGGCGGATGCGTGCTTGCGGGTGTAAAATTCGCCCATCATACCGATCACCAGGAATGTGACACCGACCCAAAACGCATATTCCCAATTGGAATTGCGCGGAAAGTAGTTCGAGAACGTAAAGCCACGCGCCTGATCAATAATGTGAAACAACGGGTTCCAGTCGAACATGGCGACCATGAAGCCCGGCAGTGCGTTGGCAACAAACATCTTCCCGGACGCGAGCATATTCACACGCATGTAAACCATCATGATCATCTGGACGGTTTGAGGGAACCAGGGTTTGAGCACCAAAAGCATCAGTCCGAAACAGCAGCCCGTGAACCAAGCGAGAAGAAACATACCGTAAGCCGCAAGTGGATCTTCTATGTAGATCGGGTTCCACAGCATGTGGTAGATAAAGAGTATCAAAAACAAGCTAAACGTTTGCGCATACAATGAGCTAAGCGCGGCCCCGGTGATTGAGATTATGGTCGTCATTGGTGCATGCTGCATCATCGCGCTGGTTGGTCCATCCGCCCCCATGACCGCCGACAATGCGCGAATGTGGGACAGGTACATAAAAATACCTGACATAATATAAAGCATGAAATCGCCGCGCAGTCCGGCGCTGCGCAGGCCCATGATCGAGAACATCAGGTAAAATGCGCCTACAAACATGACCGCTTGCAACATATTCATGCCGATCGCGATAAATGCGTTGTTGTGCTGAATGCGTACGCTGCGGACAATGCAGTGATAGGTGACTTCAAGCATCGAAAGGGCGGACCCAAGCGATGTTTGCGGCTTGCGCTTAGACTGGAACATTCTGCTGCCTCATGACTGCTTTATGTGTTGCACGGAATTCTTGCTGTTCCGTTACCGTGACACCATAAGGGGGAAGGCCCGTCCGATCAACGCAGACTAAAGGAAACGCGCGGTATGGATTATGAAAAGTTGGTAAGTGTGATGCGCAAGCTATCCCTGCAAGCGGGTGCTGCGATCATGGATATCTACAAGCGTGATGATTTGGGCGTTGAAACAAAGGCCGATGACAGCCCTGTCACGGCGGCGGACAAGGCGGCGGATGCCATCATCTCTGCTGGCCTGCGTGCCGCATTTCCGGACGTTATGCTGGTCACAGAAGAACAATCGGCGACGCATAAGGCCAGAGGTGATACCTTTTTGATCGTTGATCCGCTGGACGGGACCAAGGAATTCATCCACCGGCGCGGGGATTTCACGGTGAACATTGCGCTGGTTGAAGGCGGCACACCGACGCGCGGTATCGTTTATGCGCCCGCCCGCGACCGGATGTTTTATACGCAGGCAGACGGCACATCGGTTGAGGAAACAGGGGCGATGGCGTTGGACACTGTTGGTCCGCATCACCGCATTCAGGTGTCGCAGGCAGATAATGCCGCGCTGATGGTCGTCGCCTCCAAATCGCACCGCGATCAGGCGACCGATGATTACATCGCCAAATACGCGGTGCGCGATATGACAAGTGCCGGATCATCGCTAAAGTTCTGTCTGGTTGCGACGGGTGAGGCGGATGTCTACCCGCGACTGGGCCGCACGATGGAATGGGATACCGCCGCTGGTCACGCAGTGCTTAAGGGGGCAGGGGGTGATGTTGTGCGCTTTGATGATCACACGCCGCTCGCCTATGGCAAGGCTGATTTCGCCAATCCGTTCTTTATCGCAACCGCGCCTTCTGTCGCGCTAAAGCCTGCCTGATGTCTGTTCTTATCGTCATACCCGCCCGCTATGCATCGACCCGCTATCCCGGCAAGCCATTGGTTTCATTGACGGGTGCCAGCGGCGTCGCGCGCAGCCTGATTGAACGGTCGTGGCATGCGGCCTGCGCAGTGCAAGGTGTCGACCGCGTTGTGGTTGCTACCGATGATGACCGTATCCGCACTGCCGCAGAAAGCTTTGGCGCAGAGGTTGTGATGACTTCTACTACTTGCGTGAACGGGACCGAACGCTGTGCAGAGGCGCACAAGGCGCTGGGCGGCGGATACGATATTGTCGTGAACCTGCAAGGCGATGCACCGTTGACGCCGCATTGGTTTGTTGAGGGCCTAGTCAAAGGTTTGCAGAACGCACCGGACGCAGACATTGCCACGCCTGTTTTGCGCTGTGACGGCGCGGCACTGAATTCCCTGCTGAATGATCGCAAGGAAGGGCGGGTCGGGGGCACAACTGCCGTGTTTTCCCGCGACCACCACGCGCTCTATTTCTCCAAGGAAGTGGTGCCGTTCACCTCCAAAACCTATGCCGACGCGGACCCGACGCCGGTGTTTCATCACGTGGGTGTTTATGCATACCGCCCCGGTGCTTTGGGCGATTATCCGACATGGTCGTCTGGCCCGCTCGAGGATCTCGAAGGGTTGGAGCAGCTCCGCTTTATGGAGAACGGACGCGCGGTTCTGTGTGTGGAGGTCGCGGCGAAAGGGCGTCAGTTCTGGGAATTGAACAACCCCTCTGATGTGCCAAAAATCGAACAAATGATGGCGGACATGGGTCTGGAATGATACGCATCCCGGTCAGCGTTGTTGTGGTCAGCCGGGGCCGTGCTGATGCGCTACAGCGGTGCCTGCTGGGGGTTTCGCAACTGCAATATGATCCGTTCGAGATTGTCGTTGTGGCGGACCCTGACGGGATCAAAGCCGCTGGTACGATGCCGTTTTCCGCACAGTTAAAGCTGCACCCGCTTGATGAGGCAAACATTTCTGCCGCGCGCAATCTTGGTCTGACCCATGCGGCGGGCGAGGTGGTCGCGTTCATTGATGATGATGCTGTGCCTGAACCGCAGTGGTTACATCATCTGGTGGCCCCTGCCGCCCTTGCGGATGTTGCTGCGATGGGTGGCTTTGTGCGTGCGCGCAACGGCATATCGTTCCAGTGGCGCGCCCGCAGTCTGGATGTGCTGGGCGAGGGGCATGATCTGGATGTGAACCCCGAGCAGGCGACCGTTCTGACCCCGCCAGCCGGGCGCGGCGTCAAGACAGAAGGCACCAACATGGCCTTTCGGCGCACAACCTTGATCGCGTTGGGCGGTTTCGATCCTGCATTTCATTATTTTCTGGATGAGACCGACGTGAACATGCGGCTAGCAAAGGCAGGTCACGCCACGGCGATTGTTCCCTTGGCAGAGGTGCACCATGGGTTCGCAGAGAACAGACTGCGCACCGCCACGCGTGTGCCACGCGATTTGTTCGATATTGGCGCCAGTTGGGCCGTGTTTCAGCGTAAACATGTGGCGAATGATCAGCGCGCATTACAGTGGACGCGCCTGCGCACGTCCGAACGGGCGCGCTTGTTGCGGCATATGGTGGCTGGCGGGTTGGAACCACGTGACGTGCGCCGTTTGATGCGGCGGCTGGATGATGGCTATGCCGCAGGGCTGGTGCGCCCGATCACGCCCGCGCAACTGCCGATAC
>JAFMHE010000216.1 GCA_017854675.1 Paracoccaceae bacterium
CAGACTTTGCAAAAAACGAAGACAGCCAGGCACCCCACTCTTCAAGTTTGGTATCCCCCACGACGGCAATAGACCCAAATTCACCGCGATGTTTCAGATCGAATGTTAGATCTTTCCACAATGCGCCAATTTCCCAGCCATGAAAGTCCTCCAAACGGATCAGCATGTGAAGCGGCCCCTTTGCCAAGGCCATTGCATTCTCAATCTCAGGTAAGGCGGCATCGTAATCTGCCTTGGTAAGCGTCCCCGACGCACGTAGAGTGATGATGTCACCACCTTTGCTGTGTTCTATTTCGATCATTTGATCCCTTTCCTGTAAACCGTCCCGGCGAGCCAAAGTTCACGGTTTTTCAAATCCCATGTGATGACAGATCCGAATTTGATACCGTCTGTCATCACCTTATCTCACTCCAAATCAACCGCGGAATGCAACGTCGGGCATTCAACGGCCAAGCCCTTCTTCTCCAACTCATTTTTCATATCGGACATGCCTCTGTCATAATCCCCGTGAACGAGGAAAATCGTTTTGGGCTTGCCTGCATGAGACACCCAGTACAAAAGCTCTCGTTGATCAGCGTGCGCAGAAAATCCATTTATCGTGTGGATGTCAGCCTTGACCTGAATTTCCTCGCCAGAAATCCGGATATGCTTTGCCCCGTCAACAATCTGCCGAGCAAGCGTTCCCTCAGCAGCAAATCCAACAAAAACAATACTGCAATCGGGGCGCCAAATATTATGCCTCAAGTGATGGCGCACGCGCCCGCCTGTGCACATGCCTGACCCCGCCATAACGACTGCCCCTCCCCTTATGCGATTGATCGCCCTCGACTCGTCCACTTGGCGCGTAAAGCGCAGCCCAGGCGGTTGAAAAGGGTGTTGTCCGGCCAACATGGCATCACGGACTTCAGGACTGAAGCCATCAGCGTGACGCCGAAAAATCTCGGTTGCTGAAATCGCCATCGGGCTATCCAAAAAGATTGCCAGAGATCCGGGTAAATCTTTGCTCTTAATCGCATTTTTCAGGTGAAATAGGATTTCCTGGGTGCGTTCCATCGCGAAGGTCGGAATCACTACATTGCCACCTCGCGCAACTGTTTCGGCGATCACTGCGGTAAGTTCGGCATTTGAGGTTTCACGATCCTTGTGCATTCTACCGCCATAGGTCGTTTCCATAACAACATAATCACACTCCGGTGGTAGAGTTGAATTGGACAAAATCGCATGGCCCGGGCTGCCCAGATCCCCTGAAAATACAATCCGCTTTGTCTTTTCGTGTTCAGTTACTTCCACGACCACAGAGGCCGACCCAAGGATATGGCCGGCATTGATAAAGCGAACCGTCACTGCATTATTCAAAGCAACATCTTCATCATAGCTGACATTGGGTCCGAAAAAATCCAAGGCGAACAGCACATCAATTTGATCGTAAAGCGGTCTTATATCTTTGTGGCCGCCGCGCCGCTTGTGGCGAGAAGCGCGCAGGGCGTCCTCTTCCTGAATATGGGCTGAGTCTATCAAGATAAGCTTGGTGAGTTCGCGCGTCGCAGCCGTTGTGATGATCTTTCCTGCAAAACCACGCTTGACCAGCAATGGAATGCGGCCGCAATGGTCAAGATGCGCATGGGTCAAGAGCAGATAGTCAATTTCCGACGGTTGGAACCCAAAATCGCCCGCGTTCTCTTCATCCACATGTCTTGCGCCTTGGAACATTCCGCAATCAATCAAAATCCGCAAACCTCCTGCCTCAAGCAAATGGCAGGAGCCAGTCACGTTCTGCGCAGCGCCATGGAATGAAAGTCTCATAAGGTTGGCTCCTATGAAGTTTTGTGATGCCCGGATACAGCTAGAGGTTTTCGGGTTTTACAATGAGTGGCTGGCCCGCCTGCGCGTACCAGTCAGCGATAATCTTCAGAATCTCGTCGCACGTTTCAGCAAAGCAAAAAAGGTCAGCGTCCTCCGGATCGATGACCCCTTCTTCAACGAGAAATGGAAAATCTACGGCACGTGACCAAAACGCGTGCCCGACCAGAATAATCGGTAAAGGCTCGATTTTGCGGGTTTGCACCAGCGTGAGTGTCTCAAACACCTCATCCATTGTGCCATAGCCACCCGGAAAAGCCACAAGAGCACGGGCGCGGTTCAGAAAATGCATCTTCCGCAGAGCGAAGTAGTGAAAGCGGAAGCAGAGCCCCGGCGTCAGATAGGGATTGGGGTACTGTTCGAACGGCAACGTTATATTCAGGCCAATCGACTTTGCCCCGGCATGGAATGCACCATGGTTCGCGGCCTCCATGATACCGGGACCACCACCTGTCATCAGGGCGATCCGTCCGCCGTCACGGACTTCTGTCATACGGCCGACCGCGTCGCCGAATTCCTGCGCGATTGTATAGTACAGGCTTCGCTTCAGAACGCGTTCCGCAATTTTCGATTGCAGTTGGAACGCAGGGTCTTGGGGGTCAGCATCTAAGTTAATACGCCCCTGTTCCGCACGCTCGCGGGCAGCGGTCGGCTCCGGAAGACGGGTACTGCCAAACACAACGATCGTATGCTTCACCTCATGATCCACGAGCCCTTGTTCAGCCTTCATGAAATCAAGTTGAAGACGCGCGCCGCGCATGTCATCGGATCTAAGAAAGGCAACGTCTTCGTCGGCTTGCAGATACGCTTGGCTTTTCAAGATCGCAGCGAGCCGCATGGGGGCGTCTCTGTCTTCCTTGGCAGACTTTGGCGACTGCCACGGCAAAGGCACATCCCGCTTTTTCGGCGCAGGCCCCGGGACCTCGCCAGCCGGAAGCGCAATAGTACCCCGTTTTTTCAAGACCTCTCCCCTTGCTCCACTCCCGCACGACCGCGCCCCAGTGGCTCCATATCGAGCCGAAAATCCTCGGCTATGCTATAGATCGTATGGTCCGGAATCTCGTACCAATCCTCACCAAACGTGACGGGCTCGGATGCAATCTCCACTGCTTGGTAGGCAGTGCTGGCAGCGTGGTGCACGTGCGGCTTGCCGCAGATGGGGCAGGAAAATACGTGGTCGCGCACCAGATAATGGAGCGACCGGTTGAACCGTGTGCCTATCACGTGCTCGCCATCCGTCAGCACAATATTCAGACCGATGCGGGCTTGCGGTTCAATCTCCTTGGACCACGCAATGACCTGCTCCAAACCTACGCGAACCGTCTCTTTCAAACCGCGTTCGGGGTGGCGCAAGAACAGGCTCATCAGATAGCGGAAAACATGTTCGCTATCGGTTGTGCCCGTGATCTCGGTGCGGTGCAGCGGGTCCATATGGTCGAGGATAACAGGGCGGACACGCTCAAAATTTGGCACAGTGCCATTATGGGCAAATATCCATTTGCCGTGATGGAAAGGATGTGTGTTTTCGATGCTGGTGCCACCAACCGTGGCCCGGCGCACATGGGCAACAACGGTGCGTGCATAAATCCGTGCCGCGTTGCGGGCAAAGTGCTCTCCGTGGAACGCGGCCCAAGTCTGTTTTTCAACCAACGGCACACCATCGGCGTAGTCAGCAACGCCCCATCCGTGACCATGCGCATAGCCCTGCATGTCCTCTCTGCTTTGCTCCATCAGGGCATTTTGAGCCTTGACCAAGCCGCATTCAACGCGCGTCGGCTCATTGGCGTGCATTGCGTAAAGGCGACACATCTCATCTCTCCTGTTCAAGGACAGGCATAGAGTACAATGCTGCTCCAACAGCGCCTGACATTGATCAATTTTGCCCGCAGTCTTCGATGTAATTTTTGTCTGGTAGATTCAACGCTGGGAAGTCCGCATGTCTGATGACGCCAAACTCATTGAACGCCTTGTTGCAGACGAACCCGCGTTGTTGTCATCACTCGATTTCGGGCCGTGGGTGTCTCAGGGCACTGGAACAGGACCATCGCTATTGATTGGCGACCAATCTGAAATCAGCCTTATGCGCAATGCACGGTCCTCGCACCTCGATCACCGGATAGCGCATTTAGCAAATCCTGGTGATATTGTTCTGGTTCGCCAAAGAGACCCCGAATTTGAGGCCTATCTGGCAGAGTATCGCGGGTTTTCTGATGTAACCTTTTTGTCTTCTGGTAACGCAGATGCAGACCCAGTTTCGAAGCAAGCGTATAACGCACCCGCGTTGCTCGAAAAACTCATCAAGGTTGCGCAAAACGCGGGCGGCCTGACCATCAACTCGTATCTGACCACCGGGAACACTTGGCGATTGGCTCAGGCAATTGGAGAAGCGGCCAAATGCGTGATCCATGTCAGCGGTCCATCCCCGCGCGTCGCAAAGCGCGTGAATGACAAACTTTGGTTCACCCGACTGGCCCGCCAAGTGATCGGCAAAGATGCTGTTCCGCCGACCATGTCCGCCTATGGGCCCGACGCCGCCGCCGCCCTAGTAGCGCGGTTTGGCAAATCCGCTGAGCAGGTCATCGTGAAAGTTCCCGACAGCGCCGGGTCTGCCGGAAATATCCGGTTCGAAGCGGCCTATCTAAACGACAAGTCCCCCGCCCAGATCGGCTCCGTTTTGCAAGATCAGCTGCATGCGACCGGATGGGCCGACAGCTATCCGATCCTCGTCGGGGTTTGGGATACTGATGTTACCTGCACCCCTTCGGTACAATTGTGGATCCCGCAGGTGGGCGAGGGACCACCTGTCTCTCACGGGGTGTTCGAGCAACAAGTATTTGGCGATGCTGCCGCATTCGTTGGAGCCGTAAGATCAACCTTACCCGACACTGTACAGCATAACCTTGTCGCCCAATCAGTGAAGATCGCGACGGTCTTGCAGCATCTTGGATATTACGGGCGGTGTAGCTTTGATGCCGTCATATGCAATCGCAATGGCAACCCAAACACCATCCATTGGATCGAGTGTAATGGCCGGTGGAGTGGTGTCTCGATTCCGATGGCGATCCTGCATTCAATCGCACCGGTTCAAGACGCATTGGGGGTTATGGTTACGCAGTATCCGCTTCCAGGTGTCACAGTCACGGCATCTCAAGCTGTCAAAGCATTGAATGGTGGATTGTATCATCATGCGACATCTGCAAACGGTGTTATCCTTCTCTCTCCGCCGCCCTCAACAAATGGGTCGGTCGCGAACATGCTCTCGTTTGGGAATAGCCAATACGCCGCCGCCCGCTCAGGACGCGCGGCCATTCAACGTCTGAGAGAGTTCTCTACGCTAACCTAAGCAGCGCACCGATTTCTGAAGGACCTGGCGCCCGTCCGGTTGAGACGACCTTCTCGTCGATGACGGGACCGGGTGTGGACATGATGCCGTAGCTGGCAATGGCGACAAAATCCATGATTTTTTCGACCTCCGCAGTGATGGCAGCGGCTTGCAATGCGGCCCACCGAGTTCAACACCCACACGTATAGATCTTGCTCAACGCAACCAAGCCTTTGCAGGCAATGCATTGTCGAAAAGACGAGCACCCGCACGCCCGTTAATCAAGAAAGTGGTAACTGCATGATGATCTTCCTCGAACCGGGCGCGCTGATGGCTTTGGCCGAAGGAAATGGCGGTCAGGATTGCCTAACTTAGTACATCCCGTCTTGCAGGACGTGGCTGTAGCCCAATTCTTCCAGGCCGCTGGCAAGTTGATCGGCCACCCTTGGATGAGACAACAGATAGCGCGACGTCGGACCGTCGTGGCGTTCAGCGGCCAAGCTCATCGCCTCCGGCCATTCGGCAGCCGAAAAATCTCCCCGACCCAACCACATAAGAGCGACCAGCTCGTGTTTATGGTCGTCATCCATTGCCTCAATCTCCTCGGTCAACTCCTGCAAGAGCAGATCGCCGGGCGTTTCCTGCAACGTGGCGGGACGTTCGTCGTCAGAGGCGTTGCCACCGATATCAGGCATGACCTCCCCTTCGCGGCCCATGACAGCGCGCAGTTTTTCAAGCAAGCGACGCATGTATTCAGAGTTGATCGTTAGTTCGTCCATTGATTTGTTCCTTACGGGGCGGGCCAGAAGTCTCTGATTTCCGTTGGAAGATTGGCGCGGATGTCCTCGACCTCACCCCGTGAAATCCGGGCATTTAGCATTTTCATGACTCCCTGAATGTCCTTAGGACCACGGTATTCGATCACATCCGAGACCGACACTTCGATCCTTGAAACGAAGCCTTTTAGATGTCTTTCCTTGATTGGCGTCGTCTTGGGCACCCAGCCCTCAAAGTACATGCCCCGGATCAACAACGGCAGTTGCGCAGAGAATTGCGCAGTTTCGTCCACCCCAAGATGATCGCGAATGGCATGTAATGTCGAGCGCATCAGCCGCAGGACATCCCGCGCGCTTGTCCAATCCAAGCGGTCAGCTAATTCGTTGATCCACTCATGGGTCAAGTGGACCGTATGGTCGATGACTTCCAATCCTTGCGCAGACATATTCAATTTCCTCTCACTCTGCTGAGTT
>JAFMHE010000217.1 GCA_017854675.1 Paracoccaceae bacterium
AAAACCCGCTATTTCGCTGTTTTCAAAAGGTAAAAGCAGAGCATCGTGTTGTGTAAGGCAGAAAATTCAACACCCTACAAAAATAATATGACAGATTTGAACTTTTTTAATTGTTTTATTATCAATATATTAGAGGGCCAAGCATGAGAGATCAGCCACTCAAAAGGCAAGTGTGAAAAATTGTCCGCAATAAAGCTGTCTCGATCAATCGCCGCTGTTTCATGTTTCCCGGTACGTCGCGCCCATAAACCAACCGGGATCGAAAAACTGGGGTGTGGCTCTGACACGGCGACTTGTCTTAGGCGGCACCAAAGTGGATCTGCCGGCGGAAGCTAGTTATGCAGAATGACCAGTCGAGCCACTGGCCAAGAATGTCCGATTCATGAACACGAATGTCGGGTTTCATAGGGACAAAATGAAACGGCTTTGGCATGGTTGCCCAAAGAGAGGTCTGATTGATGCGCTATTCCGGTTTCAGGGTGATAAAAGAGGCGTTGACCGGCCACAAAGGCTGGCAACCCGCGTGGCGGGAGCCTGAGCCGAAAGCCCAATATGACATCGTGATCATCGGTGGCGGCGGGCATGGTTTGGCCACGGCGCATTATCTGGCCAAGGTGCACGGCATCCGGAATGTCGCCGTGATTGAAAAGGGCTGGATCGGTGGCGGCAACGTCGGGCGCAACACTACAATCATCCGGTCGAACTATCTGCTGGACGGCAATGAACCATTTTACGAGATGTCGCTCAAGCTGTGGGAAGGGCTGGAGCAAGACCTGAACTATAACGCGATGGTCAGCCAGCGCGGTATTATGAACCTTATCCACACCGACGCCCAGCGCGATGCCTTTGTCCGGCGCGGCAATGCGATGATCCTGAACGGGGCGGACGCAGAATATCTCGACCTTGCGCAGATCAAGAAAGAATATCCCTTTCTCAACTTTGATGACGCGCGTTTCCCGATCAAGGGCGGTCTTGCGCAGCGGCGCGGCGGCACCGTGCGCCACGATGCGGTCGCTTGGGGCTATGCGCGCTCTGCAGACAGCCACGGTGTCGATATCATCCAGAACTGCGAAGTGACCGGCTTTCGGATCGAGAACGGTACATGCCTTGGCGTGGAAACCTCGCGCGGGTTCATTGGCGCCGGCAAGGTGGCATCATGCGTTGCAGGATCATCGGGGCATCTGATGGCCAAGGCGGGCATGCGCCTGCCGATCGAAAGCCATGTTTTGCAGGCCTTCGTATCCGAGGGGCTGAAACCCCTGATCCCCGGTGTCATCACGTTTGGCGCAGGCCATTTCTACGTCAGCCAGTCCGACAAGGGTGGTCTGGTCTTTGGTGGCGACATCGACGGATACAACTCTTATGCCCAACGCGGCAACCTGCCCGTCCTGGAGGACGTCTGCGAGGGCGGAATGGCGATCATGCCGATGATCGGGCGCGCGCGCGTTTTACGCATGTGGGGCGGCATCATGGACATGTCGATGGATGGATCGCCCATCATCGACCGCACCCATATCGACGGGCTCTATTTCAATGGCGGCTGGTGTTATGGCGGCTTCAAGGCGACCCCGGCCAGCGGGTTTACCTATGCGCATCTGCTAGCGCGCGACGTCCCCCACCCGACCGCCGCCGCCTACCGCTTTGATCGTTTTGCCAAGGGCCGGATGATTGACGAAAAAGGCATGGGCAACCAACCCAACCTGCATTGAGCCCCTCTTATCCCATTCAATTTTCTAAATAAACTCAACCCCACCTCTGCCCCAAAAGGCCCCGCTGATGATCATTAACCACCCCCTCCTTGGCCCACGCGATTCAGCTGAGTTCGTCTATATGGGCGACGCAAGCCTGATCGACCGCCCCGATCCGGATACCGCCGCGCCAGAAGACTGGCACGCCTATGCGTATCTTCGCGAAAATGTTGCGGGCGACATGCAAGAGCTGTGGTTCCATGAGGGCGGCGATAGGTCTTGGCTGGTGGTGACACGTAACACGTTGACCCACGAAATCTCATCCGTCGCACTCGCGCGCGATGTGGCCCGTGCAAAGGGGCGCTCAAAATGACGCAAAAGAACCGTTTGACCGGCGGCCAGATCGACCGCAGCAGCACCCTCAAATTCATGTTCGATGGCAAAACCTACCAGGGCCATCCCGGCGATACGCTCGCCTCTGCGCTGTTGGCAAACAATGTGCGCCTGATGGGACGGTCGTTCAAATACCACCGTCCGCGCGGCCCGCTCAGCGCCGGGTCCGAAGAGCCGAACGCGATTGTTGAACTGCGCGGCGGCGCGCGCAAGGAACCCAACACGCGCGCAACCACAGCAGAGCTCTATGACGGGTTGATCGCCCATTCGCAGAACCGCTGGCCCAGCCTTGCGTTTGACGCGATGGCAATCAACGACCGGTTCTCGAACTTTCTGACCGCAGGCTTTTATTATAAAACGTTCATGTGGCCCGCCGCGTTCTGGGAAAAACTCTATGAGCCGATCATTCGCAAAGCCGCGGGCCTTGGCGCGCTATCGCGCCGTGCCGACCCTGACGCATACGACAAGGGTTTTCGCCACTGTGATTTGCTGATTATCGGCGCAGGTCCGGCCGGGCTGATGGCCGCCCTCACCGCCGGGCGCGCAGGAAAAGATGTGATCCTCGCGGATGAGGATTTCGCTATGGGCGGGCGGTTGAATGCCGAAACATTCGCGTTGGATAACGCCCCTGCCCTAGACTGGGTCACGGGGTGTGTGGCGGAGCTGTCAAGCCTGCCAAACGTGCGCCTGATGCCCCGCACAACGGTGATTGGCGCGTTTGATCACGGCATTTACGGCGCGGTAGAGCGGATCAGTGACCATGTCCACACGCCAGATGCCGACAAGCCCCGCCAGATCATGTGGCGTATCTACACGCAGCAAACATTGCTCTGCGCAGGTGCGACAGAACGGCCCATCGCCTTTGACAACAACGACCGTCCCGGCGTGATGCTGGCTTCTGCCTTGCGGACCTATGCCAACCGTTTTGCCGCGACCCCGGCGCAGCGTATCGCGGTCTTTACCAATAATGACGATGGTCATCGCACGGCGCAGGATTTGCAAGCCAAAGGGGTCTCGGTCGCCGCCGTCATCGACACCCGCACAGATGCGCCATTGTCCGACAGCTTTGAGGTCATTCGCGGGGGTCAGGTTGTCGATACCAAGGGCCGTCTGGGTCTGACCTTTGTCGAGGTCAAATTGCCGGATGGCACGCCCCGCACCATTGAATGTGGCGCTTTGGGCGTGTCGGGTGGCTGGAACCCGAATGTGCACCTGACCTGCCACCAGCGGGGACGTCCCACATGGAACGACACACTTGCCGCCTTTGTTCCGGGCGGCACATTGCCCCCCGGCATGGTCGTGGCCGGTGCCGCGAACGGCATTTTCTCGACCCACGGCGCAATGGCCTCCGGGGCGCAGACCGCAGCGCAGATGCTGGACGTAACCGCCGTGCAAACACCGCAGGCCGAGGACGCCCCGGTAAGCCAGACGCCGTTCTGGTATGTTGAGGGCTGTTCGCGCGCGTGGCTGGACCAGCAAAACGATGTCACCGTCAAAGATGTGAAACTGAGCCATCAGGAGGGTTTCCGTTCTGTCGAGCACCTCAAGCGTTATACGACGCTGGGCATGGCAACCGATCAGGGCAAAACGTCGAACATGGGCGGCCTTGCCATCATGGCCGAACTGGCTGGCAAGTCGATCCCGGAGGTCGGCACCACCATTTTCCGCCCCCCCTACACGCCTACAGCCATCGGCGTGCTTGCAGGCCGCATGCGTGGCAAGGATTTCCATCCCACCCGCCTGACCCCATCGCATGTCTGGGCCAAAGAACGCGGCGCGGTGTTTGTCGAGGTTGGTAATTGGCTGCGCGCGCAGTGGTTCCCCCTGCCCGGCGAAACCCATTGGCGGACAAGCGTGGACCGCGAGGTGCGCCAGACGCGCGCATCTGTCGGCGTGTGTGATTGTACCACACTGGGCAAGATCGACGTGCAAGGCACGGATGCTGCCGACTTCCTGAACAAGGTTTATTGCAACGGATTTGCCAAGCTGGCCGTGGGCAAGACACGCTATGGTCTAATGCTGCGTGAGGACGGTATTGCGATGGACGATGGCACCGCCGCGCGGTTGGCGGACGATCATTTTGTTGTCACCACCACCACCGCGAACGCCGCCAAGGTCTATCAACACATGGAATTCGTGCGCCAATGTCTGTTCCCGGACATGGATGTGCAACTGATCTCCACGACCGAGGCTTGGGCGCAATATGCGGTCGCAGGACCCAATTCGCGTCGGCTTTTGCAAAAGGTCGTCGATGCCGAACACGACATTACCAACGACGCGTTCCCCTTCATGGGCTGCGCCAACATCACAATTTGTGGCGGGCTGCGCGCCCGTCTTTTCCGGATTTCGTTCAGCGGTGAACTGGCGTTCGAAATTGCCGTGCCTGCGCGCTATGGCGATGCGCTGATGCGCCGTCTGATGGCCGAGGGCGAAGAATTTGGCGTTGTGCCCTACGGCACCGAAGCGCTTGGCGTGATGCGCATCGAAAAGGGCCATGCCGCGGGCAATGAGCTGAACGGCACGACCACAGCGCTGAACCTTGGCATGGGCCGCATGGTATCCAAGGCCAAAGACAGTATCGGCGCCAAACTGTCAGAGCGTGAAGGATTGAACACCCCCGACGCGCTGATGCAGGTCGGGATCAAGCCGCTCGATCCATCCCAGAAAATTACTGCTGGCGGACATCTGATGAAAGCCGATGGCCCCGTCGATGCCGCCCATGATCAGGGGTATGTCACCTCGGCTGCATATTCGCCCACATTGGAAACAATGATCGGTCTGGCGTTTCTCAAGGAGGGCGGCACCCGGACAGGAGAGCGGATGCGCCTTGTCTCGCCCCTTACCAACCTGACGGTAGAGGTTGAAATTGTCTCCGCGCATTTTGTTGATCCCGAAGGGGAACGTGTCCGTGCATGATTTGAAACCCATCACCGCTCTTGGCGGCACCACCGCGCAAGTCGACGTCGTCGCCGGCGTCACTTTGCGCGAAAACCCCGGCCTTGCGTTGGCCTCGGTCGCGGCACGCATCGGGCACGAGGATGCCTGCAGCGCCCATCTGGCGGACCTGCTGGAAGGCGCCGCGCCAGCCGCCGGAAAGTGCCGCTTGCATGATCCCGAAGCGGCCTTCTGGATGGGGCCGCACCAATGGATGGTTGGCGCACCGTTTGAAACCCACGAGGATCTGGCGGCACAACTCAAGGCGCGCTTTGGCAATACCGCCTCTATCACCGAGCAAACAGATGCTTGGGCCTGCTTTGATCTGCGCGGCGACAGGATGGAGGCCGTGATGGAGTTGTGTTGCAACGTCAACATCCGCGCAATGCAAACGGGCGATGCCACGCGCACCTCGATCCATCATCTGGGCTGTTTCGTGCTGCGGCGCGACCCCGCGAACTGGGTCCGCATTCTTGGCCCGCGCGCTTCAGCGGGAAGCCTGCACCACGCCCTGTTGACCGCGATGAAATCAGCGCTTTGAATTGAGGTTGCGGTCGAGAGGGGCATCTCTTCGACCCACTTACCCCACTTTTCATTGTCCGGTTTGAGCAGCGATCAATCCCGAGGCGCGCGAGGTTTGACAACTACCAAATGACTTACAGGTCTTAACCAGTGATGAGTTGGACAATGCCCGCATAGTTAACCCAACTCCGGCGCAATAATTCGGCCCGCAAAAATTCAGCTAAGCGGCAAAATGCGTCCGCGCCCAGGGGGTAATCATACAAACTGCTTCACTAATCTCGATTGATCTACGCATGTGCCGACCATGTCTCAGAGGATCGAAATGATGCCTGAGGGTCATCCAACCTTGAAAGACTTCTTTGCGATCTTAGCAGTTGCCTGCTCAAAATTGCGTATCCTACCTTCCGTCCTCAAAACAGAAACTGCCTGACGCGACATGTCGCGTCAGGCAGTGCTCGGCTTGGTTACGTCGATAGATCAGTGACGACTTAGAAAGTCATCCACTTCGGCTTTTGCTTCCGCTTTCGTCTTTCCGTATTTGGCCTGGATTTTTCCTTCCAGCGCCTCGCGATCACCATCCACTTCAGCAACTTCGTCGTCTGTCAACTCGCCCCACTTTGATTTCACAGAGCCGGACATTTCTTTCCATTTGCCTTCGATTTGATCCCAATTCATTTCGTTTTCCTTTCTTGGATTTTCAGTTTTTCCATCCGCAATTTGTTTGCGGAATTCAGTGGTCTGCATCTGTGTCAGGCTGCGGCGGTCTTGCCGCGCGGCCCCGTAAAGAACCAGATGATGACGCCAATGACCGGCAAGACAAGAACCAACAATGTCCATA
>JAFMHE010000015.1:0-9646 GCA_017854675.1 Paracoccaceae bacterium
CCGGACCGCCGTCGCTATCTGAAAGAACCTCATGCGTTTATTCTGGGCCTGCCGCTGAACCGGTCAAATGCCGCCCCGCTTATGGTCTGGCCGGACAGCCACCGCATCATGGGGCCTGCGTTTGACGTATTGCGCGCAGCGCCTGACCCGATGCAGGTCGATGTGACCGACACGTATCAGGCCGCGCGGCGCAGGGTGTTCGCCGAGATTGAGCCTGTGGCAGTGGTTGCTGAGCCCGGACAGGCCATCGTGCTCCACCGCCATCTGCTGCACGGCGTGGCCCCTTGGTCGGCGGATGCCAAAGCACCGCAAGAAGGCCGGATCATCGCCTATTTTCGACCACAGTTCACGGCGATAGAGTGGCTCGGCATTCAGTGATCGCCTTTGCACCGTGATGCCATTTAAATGAACCGCCCCGTCAGGCGCGTTCGGTCAATCGGCGCATTTCTTTCAAAACCAAGAAAATACCCCCGAGTTGTCGCATTGTTGCCATATCGGAAACGATTATGGAGATCAGAGCGAACCAAAATTGGGGCCGAGAAAATGACAGGCTACGCAGACAATATTATCCTTTGGGGATGGCGTCATCTGGGCAAGACCGCCGTAGGCGTAAAGGTCCATATGAGCGAAGCAACTGTGGCAAAGACCAAGACCAACAAGGCAATGGCCGTAAACGCGAATTACCCGCCCCTTGGGTTGGAGCATGCCATGACCTGTGACCGCGGTCTGGCGCTGTTGTCAAAGATTGCAGGCGCCTAACGACAAGCTTTAGCTGCGGGCCAAACGGGCTGCGCGGCCAC
Source organism: Paracoccaceae bacterium (assembly GCA_017854675.1). Lineage (GTDB taxonomy): Bacteria > Pseudomonadota > Alphaproteobacteria > Rhodobacterales > Rhodobacteraceae > Sulfitobacter. The sequence continues at coordinate 801 of JAFMHE010000015.1, forward strand.
CACGTCGTTTGGTCAATGCACCCGCACGTGCAGGCAATTCTGCCATGATCGCGCTGCGCGCCTCAGGGCTGAGCCGGGACCACGCGCCAATCTCGTCAATGGACCGCAGGCACCCCGTGCACAGGCGAGATTCCCGGTGCACCACGCAGATTTTCACACAAGGGCTTTCAATCTCGTTGCGGGTCCAGATTTCATCGCTCATCTTGTGTCTCCTTGCCTGCGCAAAACCGTGATCCGGTCCAGCACTCCTTGCAGAATATAGCCCGCCGCAACATGGTCGATCACCTCTGCGCGACGCTTTCGGGTTGTATCCGCCTCAAGCAGCGCGCGCTCTGCGGCAACGGTTGACAGACGCTCATCCCAGAACGAGATCGGCAGGGTTGGCGCAAGCCGTTCAAAGTTGCGCGCAAAGGCACGGGTCGACTGGCACCGCGCGCCCTCTGACCCGTCCATATTGCGGGGCAGGCCAAGGACCAATCCGCCAATCGCGCGGTTTGCGATGATCTCTTGCAAACGTATCGCGTCCAGCCCGAATTTCTTGCGGCGTATTGTTTCCAGCGGGGTCGCCACACTCATAAAACTGTCACTCACCGCCACGCCGATGGTCTTTTCCCCCAGATCCAGCCCGATGAGGGCCTGCATCGGGGGCAAAGCATCCAGAAACGCGGGGATGTCGTCAAATGTCATTCCTCGGCCACACCCGCTTGGCTGCCTGCGGCAACGATAATGTCGCGCGCACCGGGATCATCGCCAAACACGCTCATCGCGTTGTTAAAGACCGCAAGCGCCTGATCGGGGTTGCCCATGATCGCAAGCGATGTGATCAGGCGCGCCCAGTCTTGCGGCGGGCCACCTTCGGTTGCCAGACGGTTTGACAGGCCATCCACCATACCGCCGATCATTTCCATCCGTTCCTCTGCCGTCATCTCAGAGGCGGCTTCGATATCTTCCAGCGACGGTCCGGCACCCGCGCCCGCACCGATGGCCGGCATCGTATAGTTGACCCCTGCAAGTGCTGCCACGGTCATGATTTGCTCTTTGATGGGCGGGATCCAGGATGCATTATCCGGCCCGCGCCGCAACAGAGTATCCCAGATGCGAAAGGCGATGTCAGGGCGTCCGGTTTGAACCATCATCAACCCGATATAATACCGCGCACGCCCTTCTTGGTCGTCCTCGACAAGGGCCGCGCGCAAAGCTGCCTCCGCCTCGGGCGAAACGTATCCGTTCGTCGCCAATATCAATAATTCCGCGTAATCAGTAATGTCTTCGGCCCGCGTGGTGTCACCCATCAGGCGCAACACGTCTTGTTGGGCATCTGCAGCGGCGGTGAAATTGCCCATCCTCGCTTCATTTTGCGCCAACAACCGGTGGCCTTGCAAATCGTCTGGCCGGTTCGCGACCGTTTCACGTAGTTGCTGCATCAGCGCCGAAAACTCCGGTGTGATTTCAGCAGGCGCAAAGGCAGGCACATTCGCCAACGCTTCTTCCTGACCCGGCCGGTTTTCACGCAGTTCTTCTGCAAAACGCTTGCGATCCTCCAACGCCATGTCGCCGTATCCCGGCGCACCAATGATGGTGTAAAGCCAGACACTGCCCCCGACCAAAACCACCGCAAGAATTGCCATGATCACCCGCTGGGGTCCGGTGCTGGTGGTGGTGGGCTCGGTTGGAGCCGCGTGGTCAGTCGACAGGATGCGGCGCGAGATTTCAGTGCGCATCCGCGCGGCATCCTCTGCAGGCAAAACGCCACGGGTCACATCGCGCTCTACCTCGGCCAGTTGATCACGGTAAACCTGCACATCGAAATCAGCGGCATCGCCAATGGGCAAACCCTGCGCGCGGCGCATCGCGGCAAACAGCCAAAGCACCACAAGTACTGCCATCGCGAGGATGATGATCCAGAATACCACGTAGCGCCCCTTTTACGAATCCGTTCTCTCCCCCAGTATCTATGCACTGGGGCGCGGCTGCAAAAGGGGGCAATCCCGTCTGCGGCGTGCCGAAAAGTCGCAATCTGGGCGCATGTCGCAAATTTGCCAAGGAGTGCCGTGCAGAGTATCCTTTTTTCGCCCGGTTTCGCCAGAAGGGTGACAACTGCCGCAAATCTATCGAATCTGCGCTGCACCCAGCCGTGCAGCGATCATGCCGGGGACGCGCTCATGAAGAAATATTCCGTTTTTGCCGTCGCCCGCGAGGCGATGCGCCATCACACAGGTTGGGACCGTGCATGGCGCGATGCACAGCCGAAAAAGCACTATGATGCTATCATTGTAGGTGCAGGCGGGCATGGCTTGGCCACCGCCTATTACCTGGGCAAGAATTTCGGCATAACCAATGTCGCGATTTTGGAAAAAGGCTGGCTTGGGGGCGGTAACACAGGCCGCAACACCACGATTATCCGCTCGAACTACCTGCAAGATCCCTCTGCCGCGATCTACGAAAAATCCCGCTCGCTTTATGAAACCATGTCGCAGGATCTGAACTACAATGTCATGTTCTCGCCGCGTGGCGTGATCATGTTGGCCCAGACCGAACACGAATGCCGCGGCTACAAACGCACCGCGCATGCGAACATGTTGCAAGGCGTCACCACCGAATGGATCAGCCCCGCGCGGGTCAAGGAACTGTGCCCGATCATGAACATCGACGGCCCGCGCTATCCTGTGCTGGGGGGCCTGTGGCAAGCACGCGGCGGCACCGCGCGTCATGACGCGGTGGCATGGGGCTATGCGCGCGCCTGTTCCGACATGGGCATGGACGTGATCCAGAAATGTGAAGTCACCGGTATTACGCGTGAGGGTGGCAAGGTCACAGGCGTCAGAACCAACCGGGGCGACATCGGTTGTGACAAGCTGGGCGTCGTCGTCGCGGGGCATTCCGGGCATCTGGCCGAAATGGCGGGTTTCCGTTTGCCGATTGAATCCGTCGCGTTGCAGGCGCTGGTTTCAGAGCCGATTAAACCGGCAATGGACATCGTCGTCATGGCCAACACCGTGCACGGCTATCTGTCGCAGTCCGACAAGGGCGAGATGGTTATCGGCGGTGGCACCGACGACTACAACAACTACACCCAGCGCGGGTCGTTCCACCATATCGAGGAAACCGTGCGCGCGCTGATTGAGACTTTCCCGATGCTCTCGCGCCTGAAAATGCTGCGCCAATGGGGCGGCATTGTGGACGTGACGGGCGACCGTTCGCCGATCCTGTCCAAGACGCCGGTCGAGAACATGTTCATCAATTGCGGTTGGGGCACGGGGGGGTTCAAAGCAATTCCGGGGTCCGGCTGGGCGATGGCAGAGCTGATGGCCAAGGGGCATTCCTCGCTGACGGATGCGTTCGGATTGGAGCGGTTCGTTGAAGGCCGGTTTATCGATGAAAGCGTTGCTGCAGGGGTGGCGCATTGATGGAAAGCCTAAAAAATACCTCTACCACTCCCCCCATTGGGTTGCTGCGACACTTGGCCTTCGGCGCGGATCTGTTCGGCGTTCGCGTGTGCTGCGTGATCCCTGTTGACGCCCGGATGCTTATAGCTCGGATCAGAGAGATCATCATGCAACAAGCGTTTGTTCTTGCGCCGTTCGTAAAGCGCCAAAGCCGCGGCGCTCACCGCTATGCCACCGATCAAATATGTCATCCATTCCATCTTTTTAAAATGTCCGCTACGCGCGCGTTTATCAAGTCAGGAGCCCGCCCATGCTGACCATCCACTGCCCCAACTGCGGCATCACCGCCGAAGAAACCGAATTCCACGCCCACGGCGAAGCGCACCTGAAACGTTTCGGTCCCGGCTCCTCGGACGGCGAATTCGAAGGTTACCTCTTCATGCGTAAGAACCCCAAAGGCGTCCACTTTGAACGCTGGCGGCACCAGAACGGCTGCGGCAAGTGGTTCCACGTGGCCCGATGCACAATGACACTAGAAGTTTTCGGCAGCTACAGCGCCCAAACCTACGCGCCGCCCCAAGACATCCTTGACCACATCGAAAACCGCCGCCCCGGCTGGCAGGAAAGCGCAACATGATGTCTCTTTTCGCTTCAAATACTGAAATTCACCGCCACCAACCGACCACGGAGTTCCCCGCATGAGCACCCGTCTCGCCACAGGGGGCCGCCTCCTCGATACCTCCAAACCGCTGAATTTCACGTTCAACGGCAAGCACATGCGCGGGCTTGCGGGCGATACGCTGGCCTCGGCACTTCTGGCCAATGACCAGATGCTGATGGGGCGCTCGTTCAAATACCACCGCCCCCGTGGTGTGGTGGCCTCCGGTGCCGAAGAGCCGAATGGACTTGTCCATTTGGGCGATGAGGCGACGTTTGAACCGAACCAGCGCGTCACCACAACCTCGCTGTTTGAAGGCCTCAAGGCCAAGAGCCAGAACCACTGGCCCTCGCTGGAATTCGACGTCGGTGCGATCAACAAACACCTCAGCCGCTTTTTGCCTGCTGGTTTCTATTACAAGATGTTCATGTATCCCCGCAGCTTCTGGAAACACGTCTACGAGCCGGTGATCCGCAAATCTGCGGGCCTCGGTGCTGCCCCGAAAACCCGCGACGAAGACACCTATGAACATTTCTACGCCTTTTGCGATGTGCTTGTCGTCGGTGGCGGTGTTGCGGGGCTTGAGGCTGCCCGCACCGCAGGCCTGTCGGGTGCGCGCGTTATCTTGGTTGAACAGACCGACCACTGGGGCGGCCGCGCCCCTGTGGATGGCGGCATGATCGATGGCGCATCGGTTGACGACTACATCACCAAGACGCTCGCAGCCCTTGAGGGCATGGACAATGTCGACATCCGATTGCGCACGATGGGGGCAGGGGTTTACGACCACGGATATGCGCTCGCCTATGAGCAACTGACCGACCACCAGCCGGATGCAACTGGCCCACGCCACCGCTTGTGGCGCATTCGGGCAGCCCAGATCATCACCGCAACAGGGGCAATCGAACGACCGCTCAGCTTTGCGGGCAATGATATTCCCGGTGTGATGCTGGCCTCTGCGGTGCGCGATTATGTGGTGAATTATGGGGTCTCCGTCGGGGACCGCACTGTCGTTGTGACCAACAATGACAACGCCTATCTCACCGCGATTGCGCTGAAACATGCAGGCCTGAACGTGCCGGTTATTCTGGACGCCCGCGTGCTGCCAGAAGATCGCGGCTTGGTTGCACAAGCCAAGGCACTGGGCATCCGGGTGATGATGGGCCACGCCATTTCCTCGGTCAAAGGTGGCAAGCGCGTCACCAGCGTCGAGATTTGTTCCCAAGCCGGCGAAGGTGCGGTGCTCGAAGAGATCCCTTGTGATGCGGTCGCAATGTCCGGTGGCTGGTCCCCCGTCGTGCACCTGTGGTCGCACTGTGGTGGCAAATTGCGCTGGGACACCGGCCTTGCCTGCTTTAGCCCCGATCTGGACAATCCACCCAAAGGTGCTGATGGCATGACGTTTGTCACACCTGCGGGTGCTGCATCGGGTATGTTCGCGCTGGATGATGTGCTGCACGATGCATTTGCAGCCGCAGACGGCGTTTTGACCTGCCTCGATATGAAAGTACCCTCTGGCGTGACCTCTCCGGTGGCGGAACGGCGCGAGGAATCGCCCATGGCCCCAATCTGGATGATGCCGCATGGCGCCAGTGCAAAACTGCGCGAAAAAGCGTGGCTGGATTATCAGAACGACGTCAAAGTCTCTGATGTGCGCCTCGCCGCACAAGAAGGGTTCGTTTCTGTTGAGCACGCCAAACGCTATACTACACTGGGCATGGCAACAGATCAAGGCAAGCTAAGCAACATCAACGGTTTGGCCACGCTGGCGGGCGCATTGGGCGCCGATATCCCGACCGTCGGCACCACCACATTCCGTCCGCCCTATCACCCGATTTCGCTGGCCTCCATTGCCGGTGAGGCCAAGGACCATGTCTTTCAACCGATCCGCCGCACCCCGATGCACGACTGGCACGAGGCCAACGGCGCAGAGTTTGAACCCGTCGGCCAGTGGCGCAGGCCCTATGCGTTCAAACGCGGCGGCGAGAGCACACATGACGCCGTGATGCGTGAAGTGACCAACACACGGCAAAAGCTGGGGATGCTGGACGCCTCCACGCTGGGCAAGATCATCGTCAAAGGGCCGGACGCAGGCAAGTTTTTGGACATGATGTACACCAACATGATGTCCACTTTGAAACCGGGCAAATGTCGCTACGGCCTGATGTGTTCGGAAAACGGTTTCCTGATTGATGACGGTGTGGTTGCGCGCATTGATGACGACACATGGCTTTGCCACACCACCACGGGCGGTGCCGAAAGCATCCATGCCCATATGGAAGAATGGCTGCAGACCGAATGGTGGGACTGGAAAGTCTACGTTGCCAACGTGACCGAGCAATATGCCCAAGTTGCCGTGGTTGGCCCGAATGCCCGCACCGCGTTGGAAAAGCTGGGCGGCATGGATGTGTCCAAAGAGGCCATCGGCTTTATGGAATGGGTCGATGGCACACTTGGCGGTTTTCAGGTGCGCGTCTACCGCATCTCTTTTTCAGGCGAATTGTCTTATGAGATCGCCGTCGATGCCAGTCACGGTCAAGCGTTCTGGGATGCTTTGATGGCTGTGGGTGCTGATCTGGGCGTGATGCCCTACGGCACCGAAGCGCTGCACATCCTGCGCGCGGAAAAAGGTTTCATCATGATCGGCGATGAAACCGACGGCACCGTGATTCCGCAGGATCTGGGCCTGCATTGGGCGCTGTCCAAAAAGAAGGATGATTATCTGGGCAAACGTGCGCAGGAACGGTCGCACATGACGGACCCGGACCGCTGGAAACTGGTCGGGCTTGAGACCACCGATGGCGCGACCTTGCCGGATGGGGCCTATGCGGTGACTGAGGGGACCAATGCCAACGGCCAGCGCAACATGATCGGGCGCGTGACCTCGACCTATCGTTCGCCCACGCTGGACCGTGGCATCGCGATGGGTCTGGTCTTGCACGGCCCTGACCGGATGGGAGAGGTTCTGACTTTCCCCGGCACGGACGGCACAGAATACAAAGCTAAAATTGTCGATCCGGTGTTCTACGATAAAGAAGGGGAGAAGCAGAATGTCTGAGCCCGTCACAGCCCTGCGCGGCGCTACTGATGCCGCCGGTATCGTCCAAATCCGCGAGATCGGCCCGCGCGGCATGATCACCCTGCGCGGCGATCTGTCCGACAAGGCCACTATCAAGGCCGCGGTCGCGGCAGGTGGCGTCAATGTCCCGGAGGTGCGTCATTGCAACACCGAAGGCGAGAGCGGCATCGCGTGGATGTCCCCCGATGAGGTGTTGATCATGTGCCCCTACGCCGAAGTGCATGCGCGCATCGCGGATCTACGGACCAAGCTGGCCAAGCAACATAGTCTGGCAGTGAATGTGTCGGATGCACGTGCGCTTTTTTCGGTGACAGGCCCACATGCCCGCGAGGTGATGGCCAAGCTTTCGCCCGTTGATTTGCACGTCGATGCGTTCACACCCGGCATGTTCCGCCGCACGCGGCTTGCACAGGTGCCTGCCGCGTTCTGGATGCCGCAGGAACAGACATTCAACATCGTCTGTTTCCGCTCTGTCGCGGTTTACGTCTACGACGTGTTAAAAGTAGCGGCACAACCGGGGTCTGAAGTCGGTCATTTTTGACGAGAGAGAAACTTGGGGCGTTCGGATCAATTTGAGGTTGTGGGCGCAATGAGGATGTTATAGTTACACTATAGCAGTGGCTGGGGTGTTTAATATGCGAAATCAAGTTCTTGCCATTGCGTTGGCGTTATTGGCCACGCCGGGTTTGTCGGAAACATACGATTGCACCACCACGAATTACGGTTCGGATGGTTGGATATCAGACCGCATCATTCTGGGGCTCGATCGCGAAGCTGAAGTGGGGTCAGCTTTTGATTATTATATCAACGAAGTCCATAAAGCACCTATTCCTGTTACGTTGAAAAAGCGAAACGAAACCTCTTATCGTTTTGATTGGAAGCTGCGGAATGTCAAAAGCAACAATTCGGGTTCTGCGATCCTAAGCCATATTGTGATTTTGAACACGAGTGCGCGAACTTTTACGATACGCGGCAGGTTGCATGGATATGACAACGTCATCCGCGGTAACGGCACGTGCGAACTTGTCAAATGATGGCGCGCTCAAAGATCCAAGCGCTGTAAGTTTGGATCAATCGCTCTGCTGCACTTGACGAAGGTCGCTTGCGCGCTTCATTTGGGGTAAGAGTAATTAAACCCTAAAGGAGGCCCCGAAATGGCTTTTTCACTTCCCGATCTTCCCTATGCCCACGACGCTCTTGCCAGCAAAGGCATGAGCGCCGAGACACTGGAATTCCACCACGACAAGCACCACAACGCTTATGTGACCAACGGGAACAAGGCCATTGAGGGCACCGAATGGGCTGACAAGTCCCTCGAAGAGATCATCAAAGGCACCTATGATGCGTCCGCCGTGGCGCAGAACGGCATTTTCAACAACATCAGCCAGCTGTGGAACCACAACCAGTTCTGGGAGATGATGGGTCCGGGCGATAGCAAAATGCCGGGTGAGTTGGAAAAAGCGATCATCGAGAGCTTTGGTTCTGTCGACAAAATGATGGCAGACTTCAAAGCGGCAGGCGCCGGTCAATTCGGTTCGGGTTGGGCGTGGCTGGTCAAGGACACCGATGGTGGCCTGAAAGTGACCAAGACAGAGAACGGCGTGAATCCTGTGTGCTTCGGCCAGACGGCCTTGTTGGGTTGTGACGTTTGGGAGCATTCCTACTACATCGACTTCCGCAACGCGCGTCCTGACTATCTGTCCAACTTCCTGGATCATCTTGT
>JAFMHE010000015.1:9764-14719 GCA_017854675.1 Paracoccaceae bacterium
TAACTCATCGGTAACGACACAATCAAAAGCCCCGCTTGCACATCTGCAAGCGGGGCTTTCTAGTATAACCGACACCCTAAACCACAAGGCACGATCTGGATGAGCGATAGCACCAAAGGTCTGATCGCGATGATTGTCGCGTGCTTTGGCTGGGGTTTCTCGCCCATCGTTTTCAAGGCATTGACCGGCGTACCCCCGATGGAGGTGCTGGCCCACCGGACACTATGGTCCGTCGTCATGTTCGCTGTCATTATCGCGTTTCAGGGCCAGTTTCGCACGCTTGTGACCGCCTTCGCTCAGCCACGTAGGGCCATTTTGCTGACGGTTGCCGCGCTATTGGTTATCGGGAACTGGTATCTGTTCATCTGGGCCATCCAAAGCGGGTACACGACGCAGACATCGCTGGGCTTCTATATCTTTCCGCTGGTTGCCGTGCTGATCGGGCGAGTGTTTTTTGCCGACGCGCTCAGCCGTCCGCAAGCTTTGGCGGTTCTGCTCGCCTGTCTCGCGGTCTGTCTGCTGACCTATGGCACCGGTGTCATGCCGTGGATTTCGCTGATCCTTGCGATCTGCTTTGGGGTCTACGGTTTGATCAAAAAACGCCTCGCGATGGCCGCGATGATCTCTGTCACCGCTGAGATGGCGATTCTTCTGCCCATCGCCCTGCTGATTTTGTGGCAAAGCAGCCACAATGGCACCGCGCACTTCGGGGGGTGGGACCGCACAACCGCACTGTTGTTGTTCTCTGGTCCGTTGACCGCGATCCCGATGATCCTGTTCACTTATGCCACCGCAAAACTGACGCTGACCTCTGTTGGATTGATCAGTTACATCAATCCGACGCTGCAGTTTTTCTGCGCTGTTGTTCTGTTTGCCGAACCGTTTTCAGGTTGGCATCTGGCCTCGTTCGGGCTGATTTGGGCGGCACTTGCGCTTTACTCATACGCCAGTTGGCGTCAGGAAAACCTACGTCGCAACGTGGCCAGAACGCTAGCCGCATCTGGCACATCGGTGATGTAATCCAGCAGGCTGGCATCCGCAAATCCACGCGCCACAATGTGGTTCAGCATGTCCACCAAAGGCGCCCAATACCCGTTTGTATTCAATAGATAAATCGGCTTTTCGTGCAAACCCAGCTGCCGCCAGGTCAATGCTTCAAACAGCTCGTCCAGTGACCCCGCGCCACCGGGCATGACGACCACAGCATCGCAGTTCATGAACATCACTTTTTTGCGCTCGTGCATGGTTTCGGTGATCACATAGGTGGTCAAATCGGTCTTGCCGACTTCCCAATCCACCAGGTGCTGCGGGATGACACCAAAGGTCGCCCCACCTGCCATTTGCGCCGCACGTGCGACAGTCCCCATAAGGCCGACATCACCCGCCCCATAGACCAGCCGCAGGTTGGCTTGCGCCAATCCGGTCCCCAACGCGGATGCCTCTTCGGCAAAGGCCGGGTCATCGCCGGACCGCGATCCGCAGTACACACAGATAGATTTCTGGATCATCGTGTTCCTCATGCCTCTCAAAATAATAAAAACGTGCGTTGGGGTGTTTTGACCCCTGTTAGCGCGCTTGGTAAAGAGGCTCAACCAATGGGGATGGACGAGATGAACAAGCTTCTTGCCGGGATAAGCGCGAGCTCCGGCGCAGCAGCAACAGCGGTGGTTGTCGTCGCGGTTCTGGCCGGGATTGCATGGATGCAATTCGGGGACCAAGGCCAAGAAGTTGTGACGCCAGCCGTGGCCGTGTCTCCGACTGCCGAGGCCGCTGCGCCGCAGCCGGAAGCACCCGTTGCCACGGAAACCGCGCCTGAAACCGTGACCCAAGCGCCGGAACCGGCAGAAGCAGTCCCAACACCCGAATTTGATGAGGTGCGCCGCGAGGCAGATGGCATGACCGTCATTGCCGGCCGTGCGGCACCCGGCGCTGAGGTCAAGATTCTGCAAAACGGGACTGAAATTGCACGGGTTACGGCGGATGGGGCGGGCAAATTTGCGACGCTGGCGATGATTCCGCCGGACGGAAACGGGCACGTGCTTAGCTTGGTTCAAACGATTGGCACCCAGACATTGGCATCGCTGGATGAAATCATCCTTGCGCCACTCGCAGCCCCCGTTGTGGTTGCCGAAGTTGCCGCACCTGAAGCTGCACCAGCGGTTGAAACGCCGACTATCGCAGTTGTTGTTGCAGACCCAGAGGAAACCATTGCGCCGGACGCAGTAGCCGCTGAAACAGCCGCCTCAGTCACGCCAAACCCTGAACCAACGGACCCCGTTACTGCCGAAGTGCAGCCACCTCCGCCTGCGGCCGAAACCCCAGTGGTTGAAAACTCCCAAGCCCCCGCCGCCACAACGGCTCGGATGGCTGAAGCGACAACCCCGGCAACCCCTGAAACGCTGCCCACGGTTCCGGCCACATCCGCCGTCGAAGACGCACCAATTGCGCCAAAAACGGCCGATGTCGCAGTTCTGAAATCAACCGCAGAGGGCGTTGAACTGCTGAACCGTGACGCCCCGGTCGTCATGGACAACGTCGCGCTGGACACCATCAGCTACTCCATCGCAGGGGATGTGCAACTGTCGGGCCGTGCGCAAAGCAATGCGCGCGCTGTCCGTGTATATCTGGACAATAATGCGGTCGTATCGCTTGACGTGGCCGAGGATGGCCGTTGGCGCGGTGATCTGCCAAACGTGGACGAAGGTATCTATACCCTGCGGGTGGACGAGGTGGCCGCAGATGGCAGCGTCACCAGCCGTGTGGAAACCCCCTTTAAACGCGAAGCGCCCGAAGTGCTGGCGGCGGCAAGTGCCGCACAAGATGGCCCGATCAAAGCAATTACAGTGCAAAAGGGGGCCACGCTGTGGGCCATTGCGCGCGAACGCTATGGGCGGGGCGAACTATACGTGCGGGTGTTTGAGGCCAACAAGGATACCATCCGGGATGCAGATTTGATTTATCCCGGCCAGATCTTTGATCTGCCGGATTAAGCCGAGCTTTTTCACAGATTTATAGGGTGAGGGTGGCAACCCGGCAGGCATCGGCCTAAGTAAGAGCCAAGCCATATTGGAACATTCATGCCCGCCGATACCACGCAAGCCGCAGCCAACACCCAGAACAAACCGCAAAACGGACCAGACCACGACGATTTCGCCCGCAAAGAGCGTCAGTCGGGCCTTTTGGTGCTGCGCAAAGTTGCGCCTTACCTTTGGCCCAAGAACATGGCTTGGGTTCGCAGGCGCGTTGTGTGGGCGTTGGTAGCGCTCTTTATCTCCAAACTGATCTCTGTTGCGACGCCGCTGTTTTACCGCGATGCGGTGGATGCTTTGGCAGGTGATGGTGTGTCGATGCTGGCGCTGGGGGCCGTTGGCCTGACCATCGCTTACGGGATGGCGCGGCTCTTTACGGTCGGGTTTCAACAATTGCGCGACGCGGTTTTTGCGCGTGTGGGCCAGCGCGCGCTGCGCATGTTGGCGCTTGAGACATTTGAACACATCCACCGTCTCTCGATGCGTTATCACATCACGCGCAAAACGGGCGGCCTTAGCCGGATTATCGAACGCGGCGTCAAGGGTGTTGAGTTTTTGCTGCGGTTTCTTTTGTTCAGCATCGGGCCGCTGATCCTTGAATTGATCATGATTGGCGCCATCCTGACCTATCTATTCGACTGGACCTATCTGGCTGTCGTGGCCATCACCATCGCGTTTTATGTCTGGTTCACTTTTGCCGTCACCGAATGGCGCGTGCGCCTGCGCAAGGAAATGAACGACCAGGACACCGATGCCAACCAAAAGGCCATCGACAGTCTGCTGAACTATGAAACCGTCAAATATTTCGCCGCCGAAGCCCGCGAAGCGGGGCGGTACGATCGTGCCATGGCGGGCTACGAAGAAGCGGCAATCAAGACGAGCTATTCACTGGCGTTCCTGAACTTTGGCCAATCCCTGATCATTACGGGCGGCTTGGTCGGCGTCATGGTCATGGCGGCCATCGGCGTGCAGAACGGTGATCTTAGTGTCGGTGACTTCGTCATGGTCAACGCCTACATGGTTCAGATCACCGTGCCGTTGAATTTTCTGGGCACAGTCTACCGCGAAATCCGTCAAGCGCTTGTGGATATGGGCGAGATGTTCGGCCTGCTGGAACAACCAACCGAGGTTACGGACAAACCGGGTGCCTGTGCGCTTGAGGTAAAAGGCGGTCGGGTGACGCTGGAGAATGTGAGCTTTGGCTATGATCCGGATCGTCAGATCCTGCAGGGCGTCAGCATCGAGGCGCAACCGGGTGAAACGGTTGCGATTGTTGGCTCGACAGGATCGGGCAAGTCAACCATCGGGCGGCTGTTGTTCCGGTTCTACGATGTGCAGGGTGGCGCGCTCAAGATCGACGGGCAGGACGTGCGTGATATCACGCAGCTAAGCCTGCACGAGGCCATTGGTGTGGTGCCGCAGGACACCGTGCTGTTCAACGACACCATCGGTTACAACATCGCATACGGCCGCGATGGCGCGACCCAGGCAGAGGTCGAGGCAGCGGCACGTGATGCGCAAATCCATGACTTTATCGTCAGCCTGCCGGACGGGTATCAAACGACGGTCGGCGAGCGTGGCTTAAAGCTGTCGGGTGGCGAAAAACAGCGCGTAGGCATTGCGCGCACGCTGCTGAAAAACCCGCCGATCCTGTTGCTGGATGAGGCGACTTCGGCGCTGGATAGCGAAACGGAGCATGAAATTCAGGATGCTCTGCAGCGCGCTGCGAAGGGGCGGACAGTGCTGACAATTGCGCACCGTCTAAGCACGATCGCAGACGCCGATCGCATCGTTGTGTTGGAAAAAGGCGTGATCGTTGAGCAAGGCACCCATGACGCGCTCTTGGCGCAAGATGGTCGTTATGCGCAACTGTGGCACCGCCAGCAGACCGAAGACGACAGTTAAATCCGGGGGCTGCGCGTGCAG
>JAFMHE010000015.1:14956-27462 GCA_017854675.1 Paracoccaceae bacterium
CCCAGTTTTGGGTTGCCAAAAATCAGCAGCTCTGTGGGGCGCAACTCCATGTCGACAGACGCAGCCCCGCTTGCGTGATCGACGCGGGCAAAGACGGTTGCACCGGCCCCTTCGACAGCGGCCTGCAGCCGGTCCATGGTGATGGTGACCGAATGAGGGCTGACCTTGTGAATGATGTCGGCGGCAAAAGCGGGCAGGGTCATGGCGGCACTCGCGAGTGTGGCAAAAATGGTTTGGCGGATCATCGGGTTCTCCTTGAGAAATGATGCGCTAAACATGAACGCCCCCGCCTAAGAAGGCGAGGGCGCGGTGCTCACGTCTGGGTGATCGGTGTTATTCTGCCGGTGTGGTACGGGGCGCGCGTACCATATCGTCACCATCCCAGATGATCTCTTGGGCGACTGACCGGCGTGCATCACGTTGCAGTGCCCAATCGCGTGCAGCCCGACTTGCTCGGCCCAGTGACATCTTGGCCAGCAGCCGTGCGACCCAGCGCACGTAAGTCGTGGCCCAGATGCGAATGGCCAACATCGACGGCGTCACGATCAGCGTCAGGACCGTGGCGATGCCAAGGCCAAACACCACCGCCGTTGCCAACTGTTTCCACCACAGCGCAGTGGGGCTGTCGATGGTATAGCCCCCGTCGGCGAAGTTCAGGCTGAGACCGAACATCATCGGTGCCAGACCCGCCATCGTCGTGATGGTGGTCAACAAAACCGGGCGGATGCGCGCTTGAGCGGTGCGGATAATCGCCTCGATCCGCGGCATGTAGCGTTCATATTCCTGATAGGTGTCAATCAGAATGATGTTGTTGTTCACCACAATCCCGGCAAGCGCCACGATCCCCGTGCCGGTCATGATGATAGAGAACGTCTGATCCATCACCAGCATCCCGATCAACACGCCCGTTGTAGACAAGATCACAGCCAGCAAAACCAACAGCGAGTTGTAGAACGAGTTGAACTGCGCCAACAAGATGATGAACATCAGCCCCAGCGCCGCCGTAAAGGCCGATTGCAGGAACGCGCCGCTTTCGGCTTGATCCTCCTGATCGCCGGTCCATTCGTATGTCACGCCCAGCGGGAGGTCCGCATCGTCGAGCCATTTTGTCAGCTCTGCAATCCGCTCATTCGCGTTGATGGGCACCAGCCGGAAACTGCCGTCGTTCAACCCGCTTTGCAGCGCTTGCCGTTCGACGGCAGCGGTTTGTTCAGTGATTCTATAGGCTGTTCCGTCCAGAGTGGTGAGGTCCGCGTCGTTGCCCGCAGGGCGCAGTGTGGCCAACGTGGTGCTGACATCAACGCCATTCTCGCGCTTGATCTCGACCAGTTTCATCAGGCCGGGGGCCACGTCCGCCTTGACGTCAAGGTGACGTTTCTGGTCGACGCGGTTGATCTCTGCCAGTTTTGGCACAGGGGTACGGGTGATAAAGTTGCTCAGCGGGATCAACCCGTCAGCGGTGCGCACCTTGAGCGTATCAAGGGTGCTCAGGACACGGTCGTCTGCGGGCAGACGCACGCGGATTTCGATTTCTTCATCGGAACTGTCCACGCGCATCGTGTCCAAAAGTAACCCACGCGTGACCAATTGCACCATCGCACCGACCGTCACCACATCCGCGCCGTAGCGGCCCGCCTTTTGGACGTCGACATCGATCTGCCAGTCGATGCCGGGCAGGGGGCGCGTGTCCTCAATCAAGGTCAGTCCGGGGGTTTCGTCGAAATGCTGGCGTGCTTGCGCTGTCGCAGTCACCAGATCGACAAAGCTGTCGGATTTTAGCCGCAAGTGTACAGGTTTGCCCGACGCAGGGCCGCGTGCTTGTGCAAGGATTTCAATGCGAATGCCGGGGATCTGCTGCAATTGCTCTGTCAGTTCCGCAATGATCACATCGCCGTCAAAGGCAGGGTCTTGGATTTCGCGGTTCACGTCGAAGCCAAGCAGCGGCACCGTGAACAATTTTCGGGTGTTGTTGGGTCGGTCCTCCCACGGAATGGTCTCAAGCTGGATCTGGCCAATGCTGTCTTTTGGTGACTGCGCGCCACCTGTGTTACTGTCCAGCCCGCCTTCGCCTGCAAAGGCAAACGCTGTTTGAACGCCGGGGTGCTGAAGCACGATATCCTCGGCCTTTTTCAGCAGAGTGTCTTTTTCCTCAAGCGACAGGTTGCCGCGCGCAAGGACATAGACGATTGCCTGTTCGGGTTCGGATTCAACAAAGAACTCAACGCCCTTGGAGTTGTTGCTAAAGTAGATCAGCACTGTGCCGACGAATACGAAAACAGTACCCGCCATAACCAGAGGCATCACTGGATTGCTGGTGATAAACTCGATCACGCGGCCAAATGCATTGCGCTGGTAGCCTGCGTAGATGCGGTCAGGTTCGCGGCGAAACAGCAGCGACGTCAGCCAGCGTCCAAAGCGGCCCAATCGGGTCAACAGGGCAAAGAGCGTGATCAACCCCAACATAAACCCGCCCAAGGCAAGCGCCACGACCGCAGCGCCCAGAACCAGAATGGCAAAGACCGAGGCAAAGGTTCCGACCACGGAAAAGGTGTTCAGTGTCTCCATCCCGGCGAACTGCGTGCTGATCCATTGAAAGACCAGACCGGGTGCCCCCGGCGCGGGCGGCGCCATTAATACCACGAAAGGTACAAACAAAAGTGCGACACCAAAGAACAACAACAGATGCAGGTAAAGCGGCAGACCCGCGACCGTGTTCATCTGTGCCGCCATCCAGTTTTCCAATCGGCCTGTCACGCCACCCATGACCGGCAGATAGATCAGCGCCACGACCAGTGAGGCCGACAGAACAAAGATCAACGTCACGGGCAACATGCCCATGAACTGCCCCGGCACACCCGGCCAGAAAAGCATCGGCAGGAACGCACAAAGCGTGGTCGCGGTGGAGGAAATGATCGGCCAGAACATCCGCTTGGCGGCTTCGACATAGGCCTGCATGGGACCATCGCCCTCTTGCTGGCGTTTGTCGGCGTATTCCACGACCACAATCGCGCCATCGACCAACATGCCAACGGCCAGAATCAGACCGAACATCACGATGTTCGAGATCGAAATGCCCATCAGCGCAAGGAAGGCGAAGCACAAAAGAAATGATGTCGGGATTGCAAAGCCGACCAGCAATGCCGCCCGGATGCCAAGCGCGGCCAGAACGACGATCATCACCAGCGCAATCGCGGTAAAGACGGAGCCCAACAACTGCTGCACCATACTGTCGACGATGCGGCTTTGGTCGTTCGACGTGCCAACTGTTACGGCGGCTTGCAAGCCGTCCGGCCAATCAGCGGAGCGTTCCGCGACGATCTCCTTCACCAGTGCGGCGGTGTCGATCAGGTTGAAACCCTTGCGTTTCACCACCTGCAAGGCGAGCGTCTTTTCGCCATTAAAACGGGCGGTTCCCTGACGGTCCTCGAACGTGAGGTTAATCTGCGCCAGATCACCCAGCGTGACGACACGGTCGCCGTTGGTCTTTACCGGCAAGCCGTAAACATCGCGGGCCTCGTTAAACGACGATGGGATTTTGACCGAAAACGTACCTTGGCTGCTTTCGATCTCACCGGCGGCGATCAGTTGGTTGTTGTTCTGGACCACATTGATCAATTCGCCCGCCGTGACGTTGTAGGCCTCAAGCCGCAAGGGGTCGATCAGTACCTCGAGCATCTCGTCACGGTCCCCGGCCAGACCGGCCTCCAGCACCGCGTCCAGCCCTTCAAGGTCGTCCTGTAAGTCACGCGCAACACGCGCCATTGTGCGTTCCGGCACGGGGCCGGTCAGGTTCACGATGATGATGGGGAATTCGGAAAAGTTGATCTCGTTGATCGAATATTTGTCATAGCCTTCGGGGAACTGGGATTCGGCGGTCGACATAGCGTCGCGCACGTCGGCCATAATCTTGGTTTTGTCCCAGCCGAATTCGAACTCCAGCGCGACACCGGCATAGTTTTCGGCGGCGGTGCCGGTCATTGTCTTTAGACCGTCCAGATCGGACAGTTCGGTTTCCATCGGTTTGACCAGCAGCGTTTCACTGTCCACCGCAGAAATGCCGGGAAATTGCACCGAGACAAACAAGGCGGGAATTTCGATGTCCGGCTCGCCCTCTTTGGGCAGGGTGGAATAGGCATAACCGCCGACCACAAGGCTCAGCAGGATAAAGGCCAATACCATGCGCGCACGTGTCGCGGCCCAATCTACGATACCGGTCATTGGCTTAGTTCCTCGTAGGTTGGGGCGACTTTTACGCCTGCGGTAACGTATTCCTGACCGGTGACGATCACATTTGCCTCGGCGGGCAAGCCTGTAACCCAGACGCCGTCCACGGTGTCGCGCATGATGCCGATGGGGGCAAAGGACACGGTGTCAGTATCATCCACCAGACGCACGCCCAAGGTGCCATCATCGTTCAGCGTCATGGCCGATTGCGGGATCAGATGCGCTTTGAGGCCTGCCGATGCGATGGCGATTTCGGCGGTCTGGCCATCGCGGATCGCCAGATCGGTGTTCGGCACTTCGATCTCGACGCGGAAGGTCCGGGTTTCGGGATCGGCAGAGCGGGACAAGAAGATCACCTCGCCCACAACAGTTTGACCACCGGCGGCCAGTCGCGCACCGGCTTGTGCGCCCAGCGTGACGCGGTTCACTTCGGTTTCTGGGACAAACCCGACCAAATTGATTGGGTCAAGCTGGATGATCGTGGCACATAGCGCACCGGGCTGCAAAAGGCTGCCCAGCTCGGCGGTGTCGCTTTCCAGCAACCCACTGAACGGCGCTTTGATAGTCAGACGTTCGATTTCTTTTTCTGCGCCTGCAACGGCTGCGGTCGCGGCCTCAATACCCGAGCGCGCGGCGCGCAGACCTGATGTGGCGGATGTCACGCCTGCCTTGGCTGTGGCAACGGCGGCCTCGGTCGCGGCGATGCGGGTCTGGGAGGCAAAACCGTCCTGCCCCAATTTGGTTGCGGCGTTCAGGTTGATGCGGGCTTCTTCCAACTGCGCGCGGGCCTGTTCAACGCGGGCTTCAGCCTCGGGAACGCGCGAATCTGCTTCGGAACGACGGGCACGTGCTTCCTCAAGGGCGGCGCCGCGTGTGCCGGGGTCCAACACACAAAGCGCCTCGCCCGCCTCAATGCTGGCTCCTTTGCGCAGCGGTTCAGATGCGACAACGGCGGAGGTCTCGGATCGCACATCCACCTGCCGCGCTGCGGCGGTTTGGCCGCGCAGGATCACGGCACTGTCGACCTGTTCGGCGGTCATTTTTCGCACCATGACCTTGACCAGCCGCTGGGCAGCGGCGTCAGGTTCACCTTCGCCGGTGTTGGCCGTCTCTGATGGTTCTTCGCTTGGGCTATCCATGCCTGCCATTGCAAGCAACTGGGGGCGCGCAAGGATCGACATCGCCAGAATGATAGCCACGGCAATCGCCGCCAGAATTGAGAAAATACGCATTGCAGTGCCTCGAATGGAAAAGGTGCGCCTGACGACGCTCAAAAATCTTAGGGGGTATGTAGTGCAAGAAAAGTGAACTGACCAGTTTAGCCGTGATATTTTTTAGGGTCCTCACGCGGCTGTGCGCAAGGAACAGGCACAAAGCGCCTGATGGGGGTATTGGCTTGGCCACGTCTGCGCGGTAAGAGGGTCAAAACCCAAGGCCAGAGGCGGACGGCATGAGCGACACCGACAGTTTTATCGAAGAGGTGAACGAAGAGGTTCGCCGCGACCGTCTTTATCTGATGCTGCGCCGCTACGGGTGGATTGCTGCACTGGTGATTTTGCTGATCGTCGGGGGTGCCGCGTTTTCAGAATACCGCAAGGCACAGGCCCGCGCGGAGGCTGAAACGCTTGGCGATGCGATGCTGTCTGCGATGTCTCTTGCGGACAGTGCCGAGCGGGCAGAGGCGTTGAGTGCTATTGCGCCCGGAACGCCAGCATCTGTGGCCGTTTTGCGGTTGTTGACGGCATCCGCACAGATCGAAGCCGATGATCCCGCGTCTGCGACCGCGACACTGGACGCGCTTGCGGTTGATGGGGATGTTCCTGCGATCTACCGCGAGATTGCGCAGTTCAAGGCGCTGACCCTGCAAGGTGCTGCTATGTCCATTGAAGACCGGCGTCAGGCGCTTGAGGCGATGGCACAGCCCGGTCGTGCATTGCGCCTGTTGGCAGAGGAACAAATGGCACTGATCGACATCGAAAATGGCGACGCTACGGCTGCCATCGCGCGATATCAGTCGGTTCTTGCCGATGCGGAAACCACATCAGAGTTGCAACAGCGCGCACTACAGGTGATTGTGGCGCTGGGTGGGGAGCCTGAACTGGCGGATGTGGTTACATCCACGGATGGGCAGACCTCATTGCAAGAGAATTGATCTATGCCTCTCAATGGCAAGGCAAGTACATAAATAAGGTGGGCAGGGCCATGATCCAGCAGCAGCGCTTTGGAAGCAGAACCGTAATCGGGGGGCTGCTTGCCGGTATTTTGGTGTTGTCCGCCTGTGCTGAAAAAGAAACCTACCTGCCCGGTGTGCGTGAAAATGTGCGCTCCGTATTGCAGGACCCTGACCTTTCCGCTCCGCTTGAGGGCGAGGTGGTGCCCGAAAACACAACACGCGCGATTTCACTGGGGGCGGCAAGTGCCAACAGTGACTGGACCCATTCCATCGGCACGGCGACATACCGCGTAACCAACGCCGCGTTGCGCGCGGCACCCGTTCTGGCATGGAGCGCGGACATTGGCCAAGGCGACAGCCGCAAGCTGCGCATCACGGCGGACCCTGTGGTGTCTGGTGGACGCGTATTTACGCTGGATGCGGGCGCTCAGGTTGTCGCGACCTCAACCAGCGGCGCGCCGCTGTGGTCGCGTGATCTGACGCCATCCGCGGACAAGCAAGGTCAAGGCACCGGTGGTGGTTTGGCGGTGTCAGGTGACACGGTGTATGCCTCCGTCGGGTTCGGCGTTATGGCAGCGCTAGATGCGGCTACGGGCGCTGTGCGCTGGACACAAGACCTTGATGCGTCAGGGTCGGGCACACCGACTGTTTTTGGCGATCTGGTCTATGTGACCGCAGGCGATGATACCGGCTGGGCGCTGAATAAATCGAATGGCCGTATCGAATGGCAGACTGAAAGCACCCGTTCGGCAAGCAACATACTGGGCGCGCCTGCACCAGCGATCAGTGATGGCGTATCCATATTCGCATTTGGGTCAGGCGAAGTGCTGGCTACTTTCCGCCAGGGCGGGTTGACCCGCTGGCAGGCCAATGTGGTTGGCAAGCGTCCGGGCCGCGCGCTGTCTTCGATCAATGATGTGACAAGCGCGCCGGTTGTTTCTGGAAGCACGGTATACGTGGGCAATCAATCGGGGCGTTTGATGGCGCTGAACGCGGGCAGTGGTCAAACCCTGTGGACCGCACGTGAAGGCGCGATTGGTCCGGCGTTCCCCGCTGGCGGCAGTGTGTTTTTTGTCAGCGATCTGAATGAACTGGTACGTCTTGACGCGGGAACCGGTGCGCGCATCTGGGGCACGCCGCTGCCGAATTTCATCAAGACAAAGCCGCGCCGCCAGTCTGCTGTCGTGGCCCATCATGGCCCGATTGTTGCGGGCGGACGGGTGATTGTGGCATCGAACGACGGTGTGGTGCGCAGCTTTGATCCGACAAATGGCGCGCTGATCGGAACACTTGAGGTGCCGGGCGGGGCGACCACGGCGCCGGTCGTTGCGGGTGGCACGCTTTATGTCGTATCGGCCAAAGGTCAATTGCACGCTTTCCGTTAGGCTTGAAATGGGCTAAAG
Source organism: Paracoccaceae bacterium (assembly GCA_017854675.1). Taxonomy (GTDB): domain Bacteria; phylum Pseudomonadota; class Alphaproteobacteria; order Rhodobacterales; family Rhodobacteraceae; genus Sulfitobacter. The sequence goes on from JAFMHE010000015.1 coordinate 22,757, forward strand.
CGCGCATCTGATCCGGCCTGTTTTGGGCCATTGGAGCCGTTCATGTCCTTTACCCTTGCCATTGTGGGCCGCCCTAACGTGGGCAAATCCACACTTTTCAACCGCCTTGTGGGCAAACGTCTGGCGTTGGTCGATGATCAGCCGGGCGTGACGCGCGACCTGCGCGAAGGCGCTGCACGGCTTGCGGACCTGCGGTTCACGGTGATTGACACTGCGGGTCTGGAAGAAGTGACCGACGATAGTCTTCAGGGCCGGATGCGCCGTTTGACCGAACGTGCGGTAGATATGGCCGATATCTGTCTGTTTATGATAGACGCCCGCGTTGGCGTGACGCCTTCTGATCTGGTGTTCGCGGACATCCTGCGCAAAAAATCTGCGCATGTGATTCTTGCCGCCAACAAGGCCGAAGGGCGGGCCGGTGAGGCAGGCGTGATGGAGGCTTATTCGTTGGGTCTGGGCGAACCTATCAGCCTTTCGGCCGAGCATGGCGAAGGTCTGAATGATCTCTACACGATGCTGGTGCCGCTTGCGGATGGCTTTGCTGACCGTGTGCAGGACACTGATACGCCCGAAACGGACGTTGATGTGGTTGAGGATGACGGCGAGGTTGAAGGCGCTATCCGGATGCCGACCAAGTCAAAGCCGCTTCAGGTGGCTGTGGTCGGGCGCCCGAACGCCGGCAAATCCACGCTGATTAACCAGATTTTGGGCGAGGACCGTTTGCTGACGGGCCCAGAGGCAGGCATCACGCGTGACGCTATTTCGCTGCGCACCGAATGGAACGGCGTGCCGATGCGGATTTTTGACACCGCCGGCATGCGCAAAAAGGCCAAAATTCAGGAAAAGCTTGAGAAACTCAGCGTCTCGGATGGCCTGCGTGCGGTAAAGTTCGCCGAAGTCGTGGTCGTGTTGCTGGACGCTGAAATTCCGTTTGAGCAGCAAGACTTGCGCATCGCCGATCTGGCAGAGCGTGAAGGCCGAGCGGTGATCATTGCCGTGAATAAATGGGACATCGAAGAGGACCGTCAGGCGAAACTGAAGGACCTCAAGGAGAGTTTTGAGCGGTTGTTGCCACAGTTGCGCGGCGCGCCGCTGATCACTGTTTCCGCCAAAACAGGGCGTGGTCTGGACCGTTTGCAAGAGGCGATCATGCGCGCCTACGAGACGTGGAACCGCCGCGTGACCACAGCGCAGTTGAACCGCTGGCTGTCTGGCATGATGGAGGCGCATCCGCCGCCCGCACCACAAGGCAAACGCATCAAACTGCGGTATATGACCCAGGCCAAGACGCGCCCACCGGGTTTTGTGGTGATGTGTTCGCACCCCGATAAGGTGCCCGAAAGCTATAGCCGTTATCTGGTCAACAACTTGCGGGTCGATTTCGACATGCCTGGCACGCCGATCCGGTTGTGGATGCGCGGTCAAAACGATGCGAATCCCTACAAGGGTCGCAAGAAAGCACCGCCGTCAAAACTGCGTAAACATACCGACGGGCGGCGCAAGAATTAACCTTTGCGGAACGCTTGGAGTGTCGGGACCAGCATAACAAGCGCGCCGCCGCCTGCGATATAGGCCACAATTGGGGTGCTCTCCAGATTGGCGACGACGACTGCAACCAGCGCCCAGATTACCGCGATCCCGTAAGTAGGGGCGCGGCCTAATGCGGCTTGGACAAAGCTGCCGATGACAATGGCGAGCGCGACAAAAACGATGCCGGCGGTTGTTTCGCTCATGTAGCCATACCCGGCCGCCAACAGACCAAGCGATACGCAGGACGCCGCAGACAACCATCCAGCGTAAAGCCCAACAGGCCACGCCGCCCATGTGGTATTCGCAACAGGGGCGAGGAAAAGCGCGGCAAGCGCGCTGAGGAGCATCACCCAGATCAGCACGCTGGCCCAGATCGGGCTGGCGACTGCGACAGCCAGCCAAACCGCCCCGACGGCCATCGAAATCACCAAAGGTTTGCGCATGTCGTGCCATTGCGCGTCTTCGCGTGCGCGCCACAGACCCCAGCCCATGCCTATGATCAACCAGCCATAGATCAGGCCCCAGATGGCAAAAGCATAGCCTTCGGGCTGCACCGGTGGGTCGTCCTGCGGAATTGGAAACTGGTTGGGGTCAAAGCCCGAAAAGCTTTGTACAAAGTAGGGGGAGACTGCGAAAGCGATGGCCATTAAGAGGCAGGCAATCGCCATCAAGGATCGGTTTGAGGTCAGCATATTGGGCCTTTCTGCGGCTTCTTTCGCTATCTTAACAAAATAATGCCGCAGAAGGGATTTTCAATTGTGCTTACGCCAAGCCACCTTCGGCGGTCAGGACAGTTTTGCCGCCGAGGTAGGGCGCGAGGACGTCCGGCAACGTGACTGATCCGTCCGACTGTTGGCCGTTTTCCAAGACCGCAATCAAACAACGCCCGACGGCGAGGCCAGACCCGTTCAGCGTATGGACAAACTGCGGTTTACCGCCGTCTTTCGGCTTGAACCGGGCGTTCATGCGGCGCGCTTGGAAATCACCCGTGGTGGAGACGGAAGATATTTCGCGGTATGTGTTCTGCCCTGGTACCCATGCCTCAATGTCAAAGGTGCGGCGTGCGCCAAAACCCATGTCGCCGGTACACAGCAATACTGTGCGATAGGGAATGCCCAGCCGTTCCAGCAGATCTTCGGCGCAGCGCAGCATGCGTTTTTGTTCATCATCGCTGTTGCCCGGGTGCGTGACGCTGACCATCTCGACCTTTTCGAACTGGTGCTGGCGCAGCATGCCGGACGTGTCACGGCCCGCTGATCCCGCCTCTGAACGGAAACAAAGGGTGTGTGCGGTATAGCGTTTGGGCAGCGCGTCTTCGTCCAGCACATCGCCCGCAGCGGTGTAGGTCAGCGGCACTTCGGATGTGGGCACCAGCCACCAGCCATTTGTTGTCTGGTAGCTGTCTTCACCGAATTTCGGCAGTTTATCGGTGCCATACATCGCCTCGTCGCGGACCAGAACGGGTGTGTTGACCTCAAGCAGGCCGTTCACATCGACGTGGGTGTCGAGCATGAATTGCGCGAGCGCGCGGTGAATGCGGGCCACTGCCCCTTTTAGCATCACAAAACGCGCGCCAGACGTTTTAGCGGCGGTTTCAAAGTCCATGCTGCCTGCGACACCGGCAATCTCGAAATGCTCTTTCGGGGTGAAGTCGAATGTTGGAATGTCACCCCAGCGGCTGACTTCGACATTATCGGCCTCATCGGCGCCTTGGGGCACATCATTTGCTGGGGTGTTGGGGATGCGCGCCAACATGTCGGTCAGCTGCAAGTCCAGTTCTTTGGCCTCTGCCTGCATGGTCGCAACTTCGGCCTTTTTGTCGCCGACAAGCGCGCGCAGGCGTTCAAATTCAGCCTCGTCGCCCTTGGCTTTTGCGGCACCGACCAGTTTGGATGCCTTGTTTTGCTCGGCCTGCGCGGTTTCGGCAGCACCAATGCGGGCGCGGCGGGCTTCGTCAAGTTTAAGCACCTCAGAGGACATGGGCGCATCGCCACGGCGCGCAAGGGCGGCATCAAGGGCATCGGGGTTTTCGCGGATGGCGCGGATGTCATGCATGGGAGCGGTCCTGTTCGTTGAATCGATTGGGCGCGTTATGCCTTATTCGGAGCTGCTGCGGTAGATACCCTGTGCAGGTTTGAAAACACAGGTTTCTGCCCTGTAATCGCCCCTTTCGACCTTGCGCCCATCCGCCCCCATGCATAGGTTCTGCCAAACGCCGCGGGCTGGTCCCGAGAGGCCCCAAGCAGCACTGTAAAAAGGACCTGACCCATGCAAGGCATCCAGCAATTTATCCCGCTGATCCTGATTTTCGGCATCATGTATTTCCTCTTGATCCGCCCACAGCAGAAAAAGCTGAAGGAACACGCGGCCATGGTCGCGGGCCTGCGCCGTGGTGATCAGGTCGTGACCCAAGGCGGCATGGTCGGCAAAGTCGTCAAGGTCAAAGACGATGGCGAGTTGGAGGTCGAGATTGCGGATGGCGTTAAAGTGCGTGTGATCCAGTCCACCATCGCAACTGTTGTATCCAAGACCGAACCAGCCAAGTAACTGCGGGCGATCTGGCCGTGTGCCATGTGCTGATAAAAGGGCGATCTTATGCTTCAGATTGATCTGTGGAAACGGATTGCCATTGCGCTGACTTGTGCTCTTGGCATCTTTCTTGCATTGCCGAATGCGTTTTACGGACCTGTTGAACAGCATAATGATGCGGTCGCGGCGATTGAGCTGGGCGGTGCGACCCCTGAATTGGAAGAGCAGCGCAGTCTATGGCCAGAGTTTCTGCCATCAGGCTTGGTTAATCTGGGTCTTGATCTGCGGGGCGGGGCGCATTTGTTGGCAGAGGTTCGCGTTCAGGATGTTTATGCCAGCCGAATGGAAGCGCAATGGCCCGAGGTCCGCGATGCGCTGCGCAGCCTGACGCCGGTGCGCCGCCAACAATCCGCGCCGGATGAATTGCGGGTGCGCCTGAACGACGAGACAAAAATGGCCGAAGCGTTGCAGATCGTGCGTGATCTGTCGCGGCCCGTGCAGACGCTTTCGGGTGCGGGTGCCAGCGACATAGATGTGCGCGGCGACGCCGGAATGCTGATCGTAACCCTGTCGGATGCCGAAAAGCAGGCGACAGACGAACGCACCATGCAGCAATCGCTGGAAATTATCCGCCGCCGTATTGATGA
>JAFMHE010000015.1:27709-28954 GCA_017854675.1 Paracoccaceae bacterium
GAAGAGTTGGTTGATGCACAGCCTAGTTTCGATCAGAACGGATCACCTGCAGTATCGTTCCGGTTTGATACGACGGGCGCGCGCAAATTCGGCAATTACACGGCTGAAAACATCGGCTCCCCGTTTGCGATTGTTCTGGACAACGAGGTGATCAGCGCCCCGACAATCCAAAGCCATATTCCGGGCGGATCGGGCATTATCACCGGCAACTTTGGTGTTGAGGAATCCACCAACCTTGCGGTTTTGTTGCGCGCAGGTGCCCTGCCTGCCGGTCTTGATTTTCTAGAAGAACGCACTGTTGGCCCTGAACTGGGGCAGGACAGCATTGATGCGGGCAAGGTCGCCACAGTTGTCGCCTTTGTCGCGGTGCTGTTTTTCATGTTCATGAGCTACGGATTGTTCGGAATTTTCGCCAACATCGCGCTGATCATAAACGTGGCGCTGATCTTTGGCTTGCTTAGTCTTGTCGGCGCGACACTGACACTGCCGGGCATTGCGGGTATCGTGTTGACTGTCGGCATGGCGGTGGATGCCAACGTGCTGATTTTTGAGCGTATCCGCGAAGAGTTGTTGACCGCCAAAGGGCCTGCGCGCGCAATTGCGTTAGGCTATGAAAAGGCGTTGAGCGCCATTTTGGACGCGAATATCACGACGCTGATCACTGCTGTGATCCTGTTTGTCATGGGGTCCGGCCCTGTGCGCGGGTTTGCGATTACGCTTGGCTTTGGCATCGTAACGTCGGTCTTTACCGCGATTTTTGTGACACGCCTGATTATCGTGATCTGGTTTGAACGGGCGCGTCCCAAAACGATTGAGGTCTGATATGCGGCTCCGCTTATTCAAGCAAACACCGAATTTCGACTATTTCAGTCGCTGGAAACTGTGGTTGGGTATTTCGGGCCTGATGATGGTCGTGGCCTTTGCGTCGTTTCTGATCCAAGGCCTGAACTACGGTATTGATTTTCGCGGCGGGACCACAATCCGCGCCGAAAGCCCGCAGGCTGTCGATATTGCGGTCTACCGGGCGGCGATTGACACGCTTGAGTTGGGCGATATTTCCATAACTGAAGTGTTCGATCCCTCGTTTCGGGAAGATCAGAATGTCGCGATGATCCGCATTCAGGCGCAAGACGACCAAGAAGCGGTAACTGTCGAAACCATCGAGGCGGTTGAGGCTGCTTTGTTGGTCGTGAGACCAAACATCAAATTCACGTCTGTCGAATCTGTCGGGCCCAAGGTTTCGGG
>JAFMHE010000218.1 GCA_017854675.1 Paracoccaceae bacterium
TTGGCGAAAACTCTGTTCACGGATCAGACGCGCCAGAGACAGCAGCAGAAGAGATCGCGTATTTCTTCTCTGGTCTGGAGTTGGTGGGCTAAGCCACCGATAATTTCAGGGTATGTTGAAAAAGGTCGCAGCGATGCGGCCTTTTTCTATGTCCGGTGATTAGTGTTTTAGCCGTCTACCACGCCGATAAGGTTCATCATGCGTTCAAATTCGGTCTGGGCCGGGTTGGCATGATCGGCTTTCAAGGCGTCGAACTTTTCGCGCAAAGCAGCTTTTTCAGCGCCTTTGCAATCGTTCCACGGACGGCCCATCAGGCCCATGACCAGCACATAATAACCGATGAAATGCGGTTTTGTCCCTGCGCGCAGCATCAATGCATAGGCGGCGTCTGCGCCGATGTCGCGCAGTTGCTCGGCGCTTAGGATACCTGCGGCATGGCAGCTTTGCTCAAATGCAGGGCCAAGGTTGCGGATAGATGTAATTGGTGTTGCCATGGCTTTTGTTAGCGTAGCATGCGCGGGCTGTCACCACTTACAAGCTGGCGTAATCGCGGATCAGGGGCTGTGTTGTCGGTTTTGGCGGCGCAGTGTTGGTGGTCGCGGATTGTGCGGTCTGCGGCTTTGCCGGGGATGGGGGTTTGTCCAGACGGGCCATTGGATCATTCCTTTTATGGAGCGGATCGCGGCAAGGGGGTTCACCGCGCCCCAAAATGCTGCGCTTTTCTTTGGTCGGTGAGAGGGCCGAAATATGGCAACATTATGACATTCCACACTCAAATGCGGCACAAGGGTCTTATTCCGGGCGCAAAGCGGTCGGCAACGTTGCTGTATCGTTGATCTCGTATGTTGTGATTTGGGTATAGGTCGCCCCCGGACGCAGGGTGATCGTAGGGAAACCGGGTTGGTTGGGCGCGTCGGGCCAGTGCTGTGGTTCAAGCGCGATGGCACCGTAAGGGCCAAGATCGCGGTGCCCCCGCAGGACGCCCGTCAGGTTCGGCAGAAAAGCACCATTGTAGACTTGGAGACCGGGGGCGGTTGTCGCAATGCGCAAGGTTGCCCCGCTTTTACCAATGAGCGTCGCGGCGTAGTATGGTCCGGTTCGGGGCGCATCAGCGAGGCAATAGTTCACGTCAAGGTCCGGGATCAGGGGGATTTTGGCTGTCTCTGTGAAATCAAGTACCGACCCGTCCGCAGATTTGATTTCGCCCGTTGGCAGATTTTTTGAGTTGGTGGGCAGATACCGGTCCGTTGCCAGATGCAATTGGTGGCCTGACAGATCAACCGTGCCGTCGAGGTTCCAATAAGGATGGGCAGCGATGTTCAAGGGCGTTGGCGCGTCAGTCGTGGCTGTGATTTTGAGCGTCAGCGTACAATGCAATAGGGTATAGGTTGCCCGGATGTGGCGCGTGCCGGGCAGGCCGCAGGCATTGGGCTGCAAGGTCGTTGTAAACGTGATGCTGTCGGTTTCATGGGGCAATATGTGCCACGTTTCAGCATGCAGGCCGTCGGGTCCGGAATGCAGCGTGGTTTCGCCTGCCTCGTTACGGGGCATCTGATACCTGACGCCATCAAGGGTGATTTCGCCGTTTGCGATGCGGTTGGCGACGGGCCCCACCAGCGCGCCTGCATAGACCGGAACCGACGCATGGGCGGCGGGGTCGGCAAAGCCCAAGACAAGATCATGGGGGATTTTGTGATGGCGCAGCCCGACCAAGGCAGCGCCTTGGGGCAAAAGCGTTGCGGTCAAAGCAGAGGAGGTGATCGTGAGTGGCGACATCGGCGTAAACTGGCGTGGGGGCGTGTGAAACGCAAGCAGGGCCTCATCGCTGCGCACTTCGCCCAAAATTTGGGCGCTTGCGGAAAAGTAAGTTCGAAAATCAGGGGTTCGCGCGGCGGTGCTCTGGCGCTGTGTTCAGAGTTTGGCCATCGTGAGCAAAACATGTTCAAGAAAGCTTGAAAAATCGACATTCGGCCAAATCCAGACTGGGACTGCACAGTGCAAGTGGAGGCGCAACCGCGCGCGCGCGGTGCGGTGCGTTTGACCGCCAAAGCGGTTGGCAGAGCCACAAAACTGGACCAGTTGCGCCAACAAGGTGCCTTGAAGCTGGTCTTGCCGACGCTGTTTCGCGACGATCTGGAAGCGGTTCTGGTCAACACCAGCGGGGGCGTGACGGGGGGCGACGAGTTGAGCGTCGACGTGACAGCCCGCGAAGGCACCACCGTGAGCGTGACGACCCAAGCCGCTGAGCGCCTATATCGTGCACAGCCCGGTGAATGCGCCCGGATCAGCAACCGCGTAGATGTTGAAGCAGGCGCGCGGTTGAACTGGCTGCCGCAGGAAACGATCCTGTTTGACCGTTGTGCGGCGCGCAGGACGCTGGATGTCGAGCTAGCTGTTGGCGCGACCTTTTTGATGGTCGAAAGCCTGATTTTTGGCCGCGCAGCGATGGGCGAAGTCCTGAGGGCCGCTGATTTCAACGACCGCATCGCAATCCGGCGCAAGGGCGTTCCGGTCTATCTGGACGGCGTTGATTTGCGGGGCGATGTTGCGCGGCAGATGATGGCCCCGGCCTGCGGTGCGGGCGCGCAAGCGGTCAGTTCAATCGTGCTGGTGCATCCACAGGCGGCGGCATTCTTGGCGCCGTTGCGGGCGATGCTGCCCTTTGCTGCGGGTGCCAGCCTGATTGCCGAGGATGTGTTGGTCATGCGGGTGGTTGCGGCCGATGGATTTGCGTTGCGCGAGACACTTGTGCCGGTGCTTATGCTTTTGAATGAAACACTATTGCCCAAATCCTGGAGACTTTGACACATGCAGTTGACCCCGCGTGAAAAGGATAAATTACTGATCGCATTGGCGGCAGAGGTCGCGCGCAAGCGGCTGGCGCGGGGGGTAAAGCTGAACCACCCCGAAGCGATCGCGCTGATCACTGACGCCGTGGTCGAGGGCGCGCGCGACGGGCGGTCGGTCGCGGATATGATGGAGGCGGGCGGGCAAGTGATCACCCGTGACCAATGTATGGAGGGCATCGCCGAGATGATCCTCGAGGTGCAGGTCGAGGCGACGTTCCCCGACGGCACAAAACTGGTGACGGTGCATAATCCGATCCGTTGAATTTCAGTATTTAGAGCGAAAAGAATATGAGGTGGTGCCATGATCCCCGGTGAAGTGATCCCTTTAGAAGGTGATATTACGTTGAACGCAGACCGCGAGGCAGTGACGCTGATGGTGGCCAACACAGGAGACAGGCCGGTGCAGGTGGGCAGCCATTACCATTTCGCCGAGACGAACGCGGCGCTTGCGTTTGACCGCAATGCGGCGCGGGGCATGCGTTTGGATATTGCCGCAGGCACAGCTGTGCGGTTTGAGCCCGGGCAGCGGCGTGAGGTGCAGGTCATTCCGTTTGGCGGCGCGCGTAAGGTATTTGGGTTTAACGGCAAGGTTATGGGGGCGCTGGCGTTGATTTTGGCGTTGATGTTGCCACTGGAAGCGGAGGCGCAATCGGCGGCGGATTGCATATCACCGCAGACACAACTGTTGATGAACATGTGTGCAGCCCGGGATTATGAGCAGGCGGATGCGGCGCTGAATGCGGCTTGGGGGCCTGCGCGCAGTTATGCGAGGCAGATCGGTCAGGGGGATGCATTGCTAAAAGCGCAGCGGGCGTGGCTGACGTATCGCGATGCGGCCTGTGAGGTTCAGGCCAGCCCCTATGAGGGCGGCTCTATCCAGCCACTGATCCGGTTCAGTTGTTTGAGCGAGTTGACCGCTGAGCGCACGCGTATGTTGCTTGAATTTCAGGGGAATTGAGATGGCTACGACACTTCCACGTAATCAATATGCGGCGATGTACGGACCCACAACAGGCGACCGTGTGCGGCTGGCCGATACGGATCTGTTCATCGAGGTCGAACGCGATCTGACCACCTATGGTGAAGAGGTCAAATTCGGCGGCGGTAAAGTGATCCGCGACGGGATGGGGCAGTCTCAGGTCACGCGCGCGGGTGGTGCGGTGGACACGGTTGTGACCAATGCGCTGATTGTCGATCATTCAGGTATCTACAAGGCCGATGTCGCTTTGAAGGACGGGCGGATTTCCGCGATTGGCAAGGCGGGCAATCCCGATACGCAATCTGGTGTCGATATCATCATCGGGCCGGGGACCGAGATTATTGCGGGCGAAGGGCGCATTCTGACGGCGGGGGGCGTGGACAGCCATATCCACTTTATCTGCCCGCAACAGATGGAGGATTCGCTGCATTCGGGCGTCACCACGTGTTTTGGCGGCGGCACCGGACCTGCGCATGGCACGCTTGCCACGACGTGCACGCCGGGGCCATGGCACATCGGGCGGATGATGCAGGCATTTGACGGGATTGCGATGAACATTGGCCTGTCCGGTAAAGGCAACGCGAGCCAGCCGGAGGCCTTGGTCGAGATGGTCAAGGCAGGTGCCAGTGCGTTGAAGCTGCATGAAGACTGGGGCACCACACCTGCGGCGATTGATTGCTGCCTGTCTGTCGCCGACGACATGGATGTGCAGGTGATGATCCACACCGACACATTAAACGAGAGCGGCTTTGTCGAGGACACGGTTGCCGCGATCAAGGGCCGCACGATCCACGCCTTTCATACCGAAGGCGCAGGCGGTGGTCATGCGCCGGACATCATCAAGATTTGTGGTGATGCGAATGTCATTCCGTCATCCACCAACCCGACGCGGCCTTTTACGGTGAACACGGTGGAAGAGCACCTCGATATGTTGATGGTTTGTCACCATCTGGACAAGTCGATCCCCGAGGACATCGCCTTTGCCGAGAGCCGCATCCGGCGCGAGACAATTGCCGCCGAAGATATCCTGCACGATATTGGCGCGTTTTCGATCATCGCGTCTGACAGTCAGGCGATGGGGCGTGTGGGTGAGGTGCTGATCCGCACGTGGCAAACCGCCGACAAGATGAAGAAACAGCGGGGGCGGCTTGAGGGTGAGACGGGTGAGAACGACAATCTACGTGTTCGGCGCTATGTGGCAAAATATACGATCAACCCGGCGATTGCGCAGGGGGTTTCCCATGCTGTCGGCTCAATCGAGGTCGGCAAGCGGGCTGATCTGGTGCTTTGGAGCCCTGCGTTCTTTGGCGTGAAGCCCGAGATGGTTTTACTGGGCGGCACCATTGTGGTTGCACAAATGGGCGATCCCAATGCGTCGATCCCGACACCGCAGCCGGTCTATTCGCGGCCCATGTTCGGGGCCTATGGGCGGTCATTGGAGGCGTCGTCAGTGATTTTCACGTCTCAGGCGGCGCAGGCGGATGGGGTTGGCGATGCGCTGGGCCTGCGCAAGCAGACTGTTGCGGTCAAGAACACGCGCAGTATCGGCAAAAAGGACATGATCCTGAATGACGCATTGCCAGTGGTCGAGGTCAACCCCGAGACCTACGAGGTGCGCGCCGACGGGGTGCTGCTGACGTGCGAACCCGCCGAAGTGCTGCCGATGGCGCAACGCTATTTCATGTTTTGAGGACCGGATATGACTGAGACACTTATTGCACAAACCTTGTTGAAAAGCGGCGAATGGTCCGGCGATGCACTGACGTGTGCGCTGGATTATGGCGGCCGTTTCCTGCGGCGCAAGCGCTTGGAGGCGTCGGACGGGACCGCGTTTGTCGTTGATCTGGCGCATACCACGTCGCTGGAGCATGGTGATGCGCTTGAGCTGAGCGATGGCAGGCGGGTAAAGATCGTTGCGGCGGATGAGACGCTGCTGAGGGTGACGGGCGCGGATATGGTGCGCATCGCGTGGCACATCGGCAACCGGCACACGCCCTGCCAGATCGGCAAGGATCATGTGGTCATTCAGGATGATCCGGTTATTGCCCATATGCTAAGCCATGTGGGCGCAGAGGTCGAAAAGATCACCGCACCGTTTACACCTGAGGGGGGCGCATACGGGATAGGCCGGACCCACAGCCACGAACATGGACACAGCGCGCATGCCCATTGAGCACGATACCCTGACCCTCGCGCAGTGGTTTACGCCCAGCTATCCGTTGGGCGCTTTTGCCTATTCGCACGGGCTGGAAACTGCGATTTCGGATGGCCGGATCACGTCAGCGGCGTCCTTGCAGGACTGGCTGCGCGATGTGCTGGTGCATGGTTCAGGGCGCAACGATTGCATCTTGCTGCGCGCGGCTTTTTTATGTGAGGGCCTTGACGCGCTGGCAGAGGTGGATGCGCATGCGCGGGCGTTTGCGGCAAGCGCGGAG
>JAFMHE010000219.1 GCA_017854675.1 Paracoccaceae bacterium
ATTTCAAAGCCTCTGCATTCGATCGAATGTGGGGGCTTTGTTTTGAAAGACATAAGGTGCCGGTGCGGTTGCCATTTCGCCCTGCGGGCAATAGCTCTGACGCAGCACGATATTTTAATACGATGACCAAAGGAGCCACCCATGGCCGAAGAAGCGAAAAAACCAGTGTTGACCGTAGACGGTAAGGAATACGATCCAGAGACGATTTCCGACAACGCCAAGAACATCATTGCAAATGTGCAGTTCGCCGATCAGGAGCTGGCCCGTCTGCGCATGCAGAACGCCGCGATCCAGACTGCGCGTCAGGCCTATGTCACAGCGCTGAAAAAAGAGCTGGAAGGCGAAGGCGCGGACGACGCGGCCAGCTGAGAGGCGGAACTGAGCATGCCGGAGGCGGTCAAGCGTTTCACAACAGAATATGTGACGGCGGAAGACCGTATCCGCATCTCGGTCGAGCGGGCGGATGACAGTCTTGTTTTGCTGTGGCTGACCCGGCGGCTTGCCGTGCGTCTGGTGCCGCAGATCGTCAAGGTTGTGGATGCGCTGCCGCGCTTGGGGGGGCAGGCCAAGACGGCCGCGCCCTCAGATAACGTGCAGCGCCGCAACCAGATGGATGCGCTTGGCAAGATCGAACAACAGGCACCGGTTCTGTCGGGCGAATTGCCCGGCGATATCGAAAGCCATCTGATCAACAGTCTGGGGGTGCGGGTACGCAGTGCCGGGATGTTGCTGGATTTCAAGGCAGGTGAGGACGAGTTGATCCAGACCTTTCCCTTTACCGAAGAAGCGCTGCGCCAGTGGCTTGCATTGTTGAACAACACTTTCCGCAAGGCAGAGTGGAAAGAAGACATCTGGCCCAAGTGGATTACCGCCAAGGGGTGGGACGAGGGGCCGGATGCGCTGCGTCTGAACTGAACCGATGAATATACTCCTGATCCATCAGAACTTTCCGGGCCAGTACAAACACCTCGGCCCCGCGCTGGTGGCGCAGGGCCATACGGTTATGGCGCTGACCTTGCGGGTCAAGGAATATGGCAAATGGCAGGGCATTTCCGTGTTCCCCTATGCCGTGACGCGGGGGAGCACCAAGGGCGTCCATCCGTGGCTGGCGGATTTCGAGACCAAGTTATTGCGGGCGGAGGCTTGCCATGATGCGGCCGTTCAACTGCGCGACCGCAAGGGGTTTTATCCCGATGTGATCCTTGGGCACCCCGGCTGGGGCGAGCCGCTGTTTCTGCGCGATGTGTGGCCTCAGGCGCGGTTGGGGCTTTATTGCGAGCTGTTTTACCGTACGGGCGAACCTTATACGGATTTTGATCCTGAATTTCCGCCTGTGGCGCCGGGCAAGGATGCGCTGCGGCTGCGGATGAAGAACATCAACAACGGTCTGCATTTCGACATTGCCGACAAGGGCATAAGCCCGACCCTGTTTCAGGCCGATACCTTTCCTGATCCGTTTCGCAAGGACATCTCGGTCATTCATGACGGGGTGAACACGAAGCTGCTGGTGCCAAAAGCATGGGCCGTGTTTCAGGTGCCAGAGGGCCCGACACTGACCCGGAACGACGAGGTGATTACCTTTGTGAACCGCAACCTTGAACCTTACCGCGGGTATCATGTGTTCATGCGCGCCCTGCCTGCGTTGTTGCGGGAGCGGCCGAATGCGCAGGTGGTGATTGTCGGGGGCGACGGGGTCAGTTACGGATCAAAGCCGCCCGCAGGCCAGACCTGGAAACAGATCTACATAGATGAGGTGCGCGGCCAGATATCCGACGCCGATTGGGCGCGGGTGCATTTCGTGGGCACCTTGCCCTATGCCAAATTTGTCGGGCTTTTGCAGGTCTCGCGGCTGCACATCTATCTGACCTATCCTTTCGTCCTGAGCTGGAGCTTGCTGGAAACCATGAGTGTCGAGGGCACCATTCTGGCCAGTGACACAGCACCGGTGCGCGAGTTGATCGAGGACGGTGTGACCGGCGCGCTGGTGGATTTCTTTGACGGGGCTGCGCTGGTGGCACGGGCATCGGCGTTGCTGGATGATCCTGAAACCTCCGCAAGGCTGGGGCAGGCGGCGCGCGCGCATGTGCAACAGCATTACGATCTGGAGACGGTTTGCTTGCCGCGACAACTGGCTTGGGTGTCCGATCTGGCGGCACTTCCACCGCGGCCGCTGCCGGTCTGAGGGGCCGCGCTTTTTTGTGCGGGCCGATCCAAATGCAGTATTCTGGGTGCAATAACCGACTTTGCGAAAAGGAACATGCAGCATGATTGCCTATGTCACTGTCGGTGCCGATGATATCGCACGTGCGAAACGGTTTTATTCGGCGTTTCTGCCCGCCCTTGATTATGGGCTGAAGGAGGGCCCCGAGGGCCTGAGTTACGCACTACCCGTGGCGCCGGGGCAGTCTCCGGTTCTGCCTGATTTCTATGTCAAACCGACCTTTGATGGACGTCCCGCCTCGGCTGGAAACGGTGCTATGGTCGCATTTGAGGCTCGCAGTCAAATGCAGGTGCGTGAACTGCACGCCGCCGCCCTTGCCGCGGGTGGTTTTGACGAGGGGCAGCCCGGCTTTCGCGCATCATATGGCCCTCATTTTTATGTAAGCTATCTGCGCGACCCTCAGGGCAACAAGATTGCATTGTTTTCCAGCAACCCAGACGAACCCGGACGGGACGGATAACGCAGGTGACCGCTAGGGTGCTTTGCTGAGTAGGGCCGTGATGTAATCTGCAGCCACATCATCCCAGCCGCGCAAGTCGGTATTTGCGATCTTGGTTTCCAATGCGCGGCGATGATCGGGGTCTGCGACCAGTTTGCGACAGGCCGCAGCGATCGAGGTGACCGATTGCGCATCGCAGTATTCCACCAGATCACCGCCCACTTCGGGCATGGCGGAATTGTCTGCGACCACAGCGGTTTTACCAAACCCGAGGCTTTCTCCGATCGGCAGGCCCCATCCCTCATAGAGGCTGACGGTCGCGGTAAACAGGCAATGCCGGTAGAGATAGGCGAGCTCTTCGTCCGAGGGGCTGTACACGAATTGCACCCAGCCACGCAGGTTTCCAGAGGCCCGCATCCAGTCTATTAGATCGTCGTTGAACCAGCCTTTTCTGCCGGCAAGGATCAGCTTGGGCATGTCCAGCGTATCGTCGCGGGTCAACCGATCCCACGCCTGTACCAGACGCCACAGGTTCTTGCGGCTTTCCATGGTGCCCACGACCAGCACATAGGGCACCTTTGTTTTGTTGCGGATGTCTTGGGGGATGTGGTGCAGGGCTTGGGCCTGCGCCTTGAGCGTTACAGGTGGCGGGGATGTGGCGTTGGTTCCCAGTTTGCGTGCAAAGGGAATGACGCTGACGGGGTGGCGCACGCCGACCTCGTCCATAAAGCGTTCCAGATCACGGCAGGTGTTCTCGGCGGCGACAAAATAGCGGCTGCAATAGCGGGTTGAGGCTTCAAGCCAGCGGTGAAATTCAAGCGAGAATTCACTGACCAGATGATGCGGCATCACAAGCGGGATCAGGTCGTGAACCTGCAGGGTGATCTGCGCGCTCTTTGTGTCATGCAGATGCTGCAGATAGGTATCAAACCCGTCCAGCCCCCAGGTCGCACCCAGAACGATCAACTGGTCCCGGGGCTTGATGATGTCCGCAACGGCATGGGTGTCAAAGTCGGGCAGGGCGATGTTTTCCGCCTTTGCGGTCCTTTCGCGCCATTGTTCAATGGAGCTGCCGCGTTTGGCAAAATAGCTTTCCTTGCCGCGCAGCGCCTGCAGGTTGGCCAGTGCGCGGTAGATTTGGTATTTTACCGGCTTGTTGCGGTAGCGGGTCAGAACAGACGGCACCGTATGGGTCGGGCGTACCGCGCGTCCGTGCAGTGCGGCGTTCAGTACATCGACATCAATGCCATCCATCTCATCCACAAAGCCGGAACTGAGCGCGGTATAGGATTTGCGCCGACCATCCCAAACGCACAGGAAAACCTGATCCGCCCCCAGCCTGCGCACACATTCACGGATCACCTCGATGGAGACACGCTGAATGCCTGACACCGTCGTATGTGTTTTGAGGTAGAGCTTGATGTCGGTGACATCAAAGAAATAGCGGACGGACACGGCAGCCTTTCAAAAAACGTGGTCCGGGGCGCGGCGGGCGTCGATGCCGCAGGCGCTTCCTTGCATGGGCTGGACGCCGCTCAAACCGGACATACCGCTGTTTGCCGATAATTATATTATTTCTCAACCCCTGTTGTGGTGCTAAGAGGCCCCATGGCCCCGATATATTTTGATCTTTCAGAGCAGTTTTTGGCGAACGGGCACCGCTTTAAATACTACGGTATTGTGCGCACGGTCATGGAAGTCGGCTATGAGATGGCCCGCGATGCCGATGTGC
The DNA here is from genome assembly GCA_017854675.1 of Paracoccaceae bacterium. Lineage (GTDB taxonomy): Bacteria > Pseudomonadota > Alphaproteobacteria > Rhodobacterales > Rhodobacteraceae > Sulfitobacter. Next base: position 4,393 of record JAFMHE010000219.1, read on the forward strand.
GGTTTGTTATCTTCTCACCGGCGCATGGGTCATTTTTTCAGGTCACACCTCGGTTTGACGATGCGTCCCCCACGGGGGTGATGGACCCCGGCCTGCCCCCCGAGGCGACGCCGATCCGTCTGCGCCAGACCTATCCGACCCGCAATGTGCTGCGTGATGCGCTGTTTCCGCTGGTGCGCGCTGTGGTGCGCGGGATCAACCTTAAACGCTGGCAGCATGCGCCCAAAGAGGGGATCACGCCGGTCGATCTGTCAGGCCAGACCCTGATTGCGTTGGGGCGGCCCAAGATCATGGCGGATTATCTGGTGGCGCTTAAGCGCAAGGGCACCGATGTGCGCATGGTGCCGCTGCTACATGACATGATCCCGCTACACACTTTTGCACACCGCGAGCAGAAGATTTTCACCAGCAATTTCATGCATGATAATGCGCGGGTGATTGCGCATTCCGATCTAGTTTTGGCCAATTCGGAGTTTACCGGCCATGAGATCGCACATTTTGCGGGTAAGGGGTTGTTTCCCGGCCTGCCAAAGGTGGTGCCTGTCCCACTGGCCCATGAGCTGCGCGAGACTGGTGAGCCGATGAACATGACCCTTCCTGCGCAGCCTTATCTTTTATGTGTGGGCACGCTGACGGGGCGCAAGAACCTTGAATGTATGATGCAGGCGATGCTGCATTTGCACGCAACAGGGCAGAATGTGCCGGATCTGGTGCTGGCAGGCGCGCGGCGCAAACGGACGGATGAATTTATCGCTAAACCCCATTTTACGCCCCTGCAGAGCAAAATCCACCAGCTTCGCGACCCCAACCAGACCGAACTGCGCGCACTTTATAAAAATGCGCTGGCTCTGGTCATTCCCAGCTACATGGAAGGCTGGGGCCTGCCCTTGGGAGAGGCGCTTTGGGTTGGCACGCCCGGCCTTGCGTCAACGGCCCCGGCCTTGCTTGAAGTGGGGCAGGATCTGGCGTGGTATTTTGACCCCGACAAACATGAAGCATTGAGTGCGCTGATCACCAAGCTGCAGGCGGACCCAAAGATACAAGCCCGGCTGCGTCAAGAGATTGCAGCGGCCCATCCGCAGCTGCGCAGCTGGCAGCATGTGGCCCAAGACATCCTGCACGCCGTGCGCACGCATTTATCAGCCGGACGCCCTGATGTTTGAACCCGAGGTCTGTAAAAATCCGAAGTTATTGTCTTTTTGGGCACAATTGGGGTATAATCATTGCTGTACACACAGGCATGTCCGCAATACTGGCATTTGATATCCGGCAGTGTTAGTGGCTTGGATATATTCGTTAGATAGACAAACAGACGTCTAAAGGTAAGATTTCGCCATGCAGAAACAGAATTCGCTTCAACAAGCGTACCGTAAATACCGAATGGCGTTTGCGGCAACGTTGATTTTTTCGATGTTCACGAACCTTCTGATGTTTGTTGGCCCCATCTACATGCTGCAAATTTATGACCGCGTGCTGTCCAGCCGCAACAGCACCACGCTGATTGCCCTGACGGTGATCGCGGTCTGTTTGCTGATGGCGTATGGGTTGCTGGAATTCACCCGCTCCAAACTGCTGGTACGCGCAGGCCTGCAGTTTGACGAAGTGCTGGCGCATCCGACCTTTCATCTGGTGGTCAAACAACAAACGGCCATGCCCGGCAGTGGTGCGCAGATTGCTTTGAATGACATCGACAAAGTGCGTGAATTTCTGACGGGGCAGGGCATTCTTGCCTTCTTTGATGCGCCTTGGGTGCCTTTGTTCTTAGGGCTTTGTTTTGCCTTCCA
>JAFMHE010000016.1:0-2230 GCA_017854675.1 Paracoccaceae bacterium
AGACCGCCCGCTGTCGTGTCCCCCGATACCCCCGCATTGATCAGCCGCACCTGCGCACCTTGCGCATCCAGCCAAGCCTGCAACTGCGGCACAAAACCCTGTTCTACTGGCAGCCCGTACCCTTGCGTCAGACTGTCGCCAAGGGCGGCAATCACCACCTCATCGGCGTGCGCTATGCTGCCCGCACAGCAAATCATACCAATCAATACCTTGCGCATCCTGCGTCCTACTCCATATCCAAAGGTACCCAACCCAAAAGGCCGCCTTCCATGTCCGATCCCGTGTTCCACCTGTCAGATGTGGTTTTATCTCTCAAGGGCAATGCCGGGACCGTCGATATTTTGCGCGGTATTTCCCTCGATGTCCAAGCCCGCGAAACTGTCGCCCTCACCGGCCCCTCCGGTTCGGGGAAATCATCCCTTCTGATGGTCATGGGCGGGCTGGAACAGGCAACTGGCGGCAGCGTATACGCGCTTGGCGAAAACCTGACCACCATGAACGAAGATGCGCTTGCCCGATTCCGTCTTGGCCGCATGGGCATCGTGTTCCAATCCTTTCACCTGATCCCCACCATGACGGCCCTCGAAAACGTCGCCACCCCGATGGAACTGGCGGGCGACCCCGATGCCTTCCCAAAGGCCGAAGCGGCGCTGGAAACCGTGGGTCTTGGCCACCGGATAGACCATTATCCGGCACAAATGTCGGGCGGTGAACAACAGCGCGTGGCCCTTGCCCGCGCCTGCGCCCCACGTCCCGCGATACTGCTTGCCGATGAACCTACCGGCAATCTCGACAGCACCAATGGCGCGGCGATCATGGACCTGCTGTTTGATCTGCGCGACCAATACGGTGCCACGCTCGTTCTGGTGACCCACGATCCCGCGCTCGCCGCCCGCTGCGACCGCGCCATCGCATTGGCTGACGGGCGCATCGCATGAGCCTATCGCTCGCTGCGAAATTCGCCCGCCGTGAAATGCGCGGTGGCCTGCGCGGTTTCCGCCTGTTCCTCGCTTGTCTGGCGCTTGGTGTCGCCGCCATCGCCGCCGTCGGCTCTGTCCGCGCGGCGATTGAGGCCGGTCTTGCCCGCGAGGGTGCCGCGATCCTTGGCGGCGCCGCAGAGCTTGATTTCACCTACCGCTTCGCAACTGAACAAGAGCGGGCTTGGATGGCCAGCCGCGCAAATGCCGTTTCCGAAATCGTCGAATTCCGGTCTATGGCCGTGGTGAAAGACGACCGCGCGCTGACCCAGATCAAAGGTATTGATGACGCCTACCCCCTCGTCGGCACCGTCACACTGTCGCCCGACATGCCGCTAGACGCGGCTCTGGCAAACACGAACGGCATCTTCGGTGCGGTGATGGAACGCGCCCTTTCGGACCGCCTTGGCCTGACACCCGGCGATAGGTTCCAGCTTGGCACCAAGACATTCACCCTCACCGCTCTTTTGGTGCGCGAACCTGACAGCGCTGCCAGTGGCTTTGCGCTAGGCCCCCGCACCTTGCTGATGCGCGACGCGCTTGAAGGCAGCGGCCTGCTGACCCCCGGCACTCTATTTAACAGCAAATACCGCCTTGATTTACCGCCAGACGCCGATCTTGCCGCCCTGCAATCGCAGGCCGAAGCCCAGTTTGAAAACGCAGGTATGCGCTGGACCGATGCCCGCAACGGCGCGCCCGGTGTCGCGCAATTCGTGAACCGCCTCAGTGCCTTCCTTGTGCTTGTTGGACTATCGGGCCTGGCGGTCGGCGGCGTTGGCGTTTCCGCTGCGGTCCGTGCCTATCTCCAAGGCAAAACAGGCGTCATCGCCACCTTGCGCGCACTGGGCGCAGACCGCGCGACGATATTCCAAACCTACTTCATCCAAATCGGCGCACTGTCGCTGCTCGGTATCGCAATTGGCCTCACTCTCGGGGCCTTCGTCCCGCTGCTGTTATCCCCCCTCATCGAGGCACGCCTACCCGTTCCGGCGACATTTTCCCTCTACCCCGCACCGCTGATCGAAGCCGCCCTTTACGGCCTGCTGACTGCGCTCGCCTTTACCCTTTGGCCCCTCGCGCGCAGCGAAGATGTGCGCGCCGCAACCCTCTTTCGCGATGCATGGGCAGGTGCAAACCGCCTTCCTGCACCACGCTACCTGATCACCATCGCCCTGATTACCGCAAGCCTCATCAGCCTCGCCGGTTGGTTCAACGGCTCATGGTGGCTTACCCTCTGGACCCTCGGCGGCATC
>JAFMHE010000016.1:2543-14385 GCA_017854675.1 Paracoccaceae bacterium
CGTCCGTCACCCGCATCGATAGCGCCCCTATGCTGCGCGGTGTCATAACCCAGATTAATGGCGCACCTGCCCGTGATACCGCAGGCGACCATTGGGTCGTGCGCGGAGATCGTGGCGTCACCTATTCAGCTCTGCCGGGCGAAGATACCAAGATCACTGCAGGCACATGGTGGGCCGAAGACTACACCGGTCCCCCCCTGATCAGCTTCGCCGCTGAGGAAGCCGCTGAAATGAACCTGAAGCTCGGCGACACCCTGACCGTCAACATACTTGGCCGTGACATAACAGGCACCATCGCCTCGTTCCGCGAAGTGGATTTCTCCACCGCAGGCATCGGCTTCATCCTTACAATGAACCCCGCAGCCCTCTCCGGCGCGCCCCACACCTTTATCTCTACCGTCTACGCCGACGAAACCGCCGAAGCCGCGATCCTGCGCGACCTCGCCACCGCTTACCCCAACATCACCGCAATCCGTGTGCGCGACGCCATCGACCGCGTTTCCTCCGTTCTTGCCAGCTTGGCTGCGGCCACGTCCTACGGGGCGCTTGCGACACTGCTCACTGGCTTCATCGTTCTGATCGGCGCGGCTGCGGCCGGCTCAGAGGCCCGCACCTACGAAGCAGCAGTCCTCAAAACCCTCGGCGCATCCCGTCGCCAGATCGCCACCAGCTTTGTCTTGCGCGCGGCCCTCTTGGGCCTCTTTGCAGGCACCGTCGCCCTCTTTGCAGGCGCGTTGGGCGGCTGGGCTGTCAGCCGTTATGTGATGGAAACCGACTTTACACTGATCTGGCCCTCTGCCCTTATGATCATCGCAGGCGGCGTTCTTGCCACTGTCTTGGCAGGCTTGGGCTTTGCCCTCAAATCACTGAACGCGCGCCCGGCCCAAGTGCTGCGGTCGCGCGAATAGCACCGATAGGAAAGATCCGATGTCAGACAACCTTCCCGCCACGCTGCCCCGCGCAATTACGCCTGCGCAGCAGAACCATGTCCTGAACATCATTCGCCGCGCCGCAAAAGCCGAAATTATACCGCGCTTTCGCAGCCTGTCTGCCGCTGACATTGCGACAAAAGCACACCCCGACGATCTGGTGACCGCCGCTGATCTGGCGGCCGAGGCTATGATCACCCGCGCCCTCACAATCGCTTTTCCCAATGCATTGATCGTCGGCGAAGAGGCGGCAAACAATGACCCCGATCTCGCATCCCAAATCGCAGACGCGCCACTGGCCTTCATAATCGACCCGATTGATGGCACATGGAATTTCGCAAAAGGGCTCGCCTTGTTTGGCACGATCCTTGCTGTAACCCAATTTGGGCGCCCGGTATTCGGCTTGATCTATGACCCTGTTGCCGATGATTGGGCCATTGCAGATGACGAAAACCCTGCCATGTTGCAACGCCCCTTCGGTGCGCCCACAGCCCTCAAGGTCAGCATGGGCAAACCCCTCGACGCGCTCAGCGGCCACATCCACCTGCACCAGTTCAAGGGAGAGGCACAACACAAAGTGGCGGCCCTGCTGCCCACTTTCCGTCACACCGAAGCGTTGCGTTGTTCAGCCCACGAATACCGGATGCTCGCGCAGGGCCACACCGACTTTCTGATCGCCGCAACCTTGAACCCATGGGATCACGCAGCCGGTGCCTTGATCTGTCAACAGGCAGGCGGACACGTGGAAATGCTGGACGGTGGCCCCTATACAGCGGCCCGCCAAACAGGCGTCTTGCTGGCTGCACCCGACCGAACCACGTGGAACAAACTCAAAAAAGTCTTCGCTTTTCTGCTCGACGCAGAACCTTCGAGCTGAGGCCACGCCCAGACCTCATCTTCAATTTTCCAAATAAACCTCCCGCCGGAGGCTCCGACAGCGCATCAATCGCCGTCTAAATATACTTCTGGTACGCCGCTTCAGTCATGAACTCGTCCATCTGCGACGCGTCACTGACGGTCATCTTGAACAACCATGCCTCCCCTTGCGCGTCCTCGTTCAACAAACCGGGATTATCTGTCAACGCGGTATTGGCTTCGGTAATTTCACCATCGATCGGGGCCAACACGTCAGAGGCCTCCATCGACCCTTCGATCACGACGACCTCGTCGTCTCTGCTGATCGTTGTGCCCTCCTCCGGCAGTTCCAGAAAAACAATCTCACCCAGCTCGTCCACCGCATGTTGGCTCAGGCCAACTACCATCTCGCCGTCTTCCTCACGCAGCCACAGATGCTCTTCTGTAAAAATCATCGTCTCATTCCTTGCTTGTCTCTTGTTCCGACATTGAGGCCAAATCTTAGCCCTTGGCAAGAGCACTTTGGCGTCTATTCCGCACCGTGCATCCTTGCGAAAACCTGCTCGACATGTTCTGCTTCCAGCCAGATACTCTGAACAAAAGCTCAACCATGACCCCCTATTTTTTCGGCTACGGCAGCCTTGTGAACCGCCAAACCCACAGCTATCCCGACGCGCAGCCCGCAACGCTGCATGGATGGCGACGGGCGTGGGTACGAACCGCGGTCCGCGATCTGGTATTTCTCAGCGTGGTCGAGGACGAATCCAGCACGATCGACGGCCTTATCGCTGCGGTTCCGGGCTCCGATTGGCATGCTCTTGATGCCCGAGAGGCGGGCTACGCGCGCCTGTCTTCGGGCAACGCGGTGCGGCACGCCCTCACCTCTGCGCCTGACATCGCCCATTATGCCGTTCCGCCGACCGATACCGGCGTGCCGGGCGATCACGCGATCCTGCTCAGCTATCTTGATGTGGTTGTACAAGGCTTCGCGCTTGAGTTCGGCACAAAGGGCGTTGAACGCTTCTTTGACACAACCCTTGGCTGGGACACGCCTGTTCTGAACGACCGCGCGGCACCCCTTTATCCGCGTGCCCAAACCCTAACGCCAGATCAGACAGCCCTTGTAGATAGCCACCTTGTCCGTCTATCGGCGCGCATGAAATAGCGTCATCAACCGCCCCTCGCGTCCGAACATGTCCGGCCCTTTCTTGTCCGGCTTACCGCCCCGCGCGATACATCGCAGCGCCAGAACCCAGGCCACGATACCAAACACCACGCCGGACACCGATTGCCCGATCAAAACACCCTGCGCGCCGTATAGCGACGATCCGATATAAACGAGCGGGATCAACGCCAGCGCATTACGCCCCCAGTTGGTAAAGGTCGACAAAAACGGCTGACCCAGATTGTTGAATGCCGCATTGGCAACAAACAGAACGCCCGGAAAAAAGAACGCAAGCGACAGCGGTCCACAGAATAGATAGATCAATTCGCGCGTCAACCCGGTCGCCCCGAACAAATCCGCCAGTGGCCCCCGAAGCAGGAACAACAACCCCGACACTGTCAGGATGACGATCAGCACAAACAGGACGGCCGCATTAAACCCGCGCCGCACGCGGTCCATGTCTCCGGCCCCGTAGTTCTGCCCGATGATCGGCCCGACGGCCCCCGACAGCGCAAATACCACGCCAAACGCCACCGGGATCAGACGCCCGACAATCGCCATGCCCGCAACTGCCTCTTCGCCATAACCAGCCATCGCGCGGGTCACAAAGGCTTGACCCACCGGCGTGGCAATCTGCGCCAGAATGGCAGGAAACGCGATGGCCAACACCGGGCTCAGGTCGCGCGCCATGCCCGCACGCTTGGGCCGTGTGATCCCGCCATAGATGCGCCACAGCGGCCACAATGCCATGCCCGCAATCACGACACGCGCCGCAGAGGACGCAATCGCAGCCCCCGTTAGTTCCAGATCCAGACCGAAGATCAGGATCGGGTCCAGCACCGCATTCACAACACCGCCTGCAATCGTGGCCAGCATTGCGCGCTTGGCATCGCCATGGGCGCGCAGAATTGCGGCCCCCATCATGCCCAGCATCAAAAATGGCACCGACGGCACCACAATGCGCAGGAAATGCACGGCCAGTTCAGCCGTCTCCCCCACAGCACCCAACAGTGCCACCAAAGGCCCCAGCGACAGCCAGAACAGCACTGAAAACACCACACCAAAGACCAACCCATAGCTCAGCGCGTGGGTCGTGCGTTCGCGCGCCAATTCAGCATCATCCGCACCCAGCGCGCGCGCCACCAAAGCCCCTGCCGCAATGCCTAAGCCAATCCCGAAAGACGTGGTAAAGAACAAGATCGCCCCGGCATAGCCAACGGCGGCGGCCAATTCGGCCTTGCCCAGCATCGAGATGAAAATCATATCGACAAAATCGACCAGAAAGACCGCCATCAACCCGATCGAGGCCGTCAGCGACATCACCGTCACATGTCCGAACAGATTGCCTTTCAGGAACTTCGCTTCAGCCATATCACCCCCTCAAAACAGGCAAGGGGTGCTGGTTGAACACCAACACCCCTGTCAATCATTTTGCAAATACCGCTCAAACGCAACCTCTTGCGCTGGGCCACATCGCTTAGCCCTTGGCCTTGACCACCTGCAAAAGCGGCATCACCGCGCCCATCTCTGGCCCGTTTTCCAGACCCGTCAGCGCCAGACGCAAAGGCCGGAACAATCCGCGCCCCTTGCGGCCCGTCGCTTCTTTAACAGTCGCGGTCCAGTTGGACCATGTTGTCTCGTCAAACGGCATGTCGGGCAGCAACGCCATCGCCTGTGCCACAAACGCCTGATCGTCTTCTTCGATCACTGGCTCTGCCCCATCACGGAACATCGCCCACCAGCCACCCAATTCCTTGAGCGTCTCGACGTTCTCGCGCACGGCCTTCCAGAAGGGGGCCGCCAATGCGTCCGGCACGCCCGCCGCACGAATTTCATCCGCAACATCCTCTGCCGTCAGCGTTTGCAGATAGCGTCCGGTCAGCGGGAACAGGTCCGCCACATCGAATTTCGTCGGCGCGGCCCCGAAACGGTTGATGTCGAACCCGTCAATCAACGCGGCCATGTCAGTACGCAGGTCAACTGTGTCAGACGACCCCAACCGTGCCATCAGCGACAGCAATGCAAAAGGCTGAATCCCCTGCTCGCGCAAATCGCGCAACGCCAGAACGCCAAGACGTTTGGACAGCGCTTCACCTTGCGGTCCGGTCAGCAATGAATGATGTGCAAAAGACGGATGATCATGGCCGAGCGCCCGCATAATCTGAATTTGCGTCGCGGTATTGGTGACGTGGTCAGACCCGCGCACCACGTGGGTCACGCCCATTTCGGTGTCGTCAACGACGCTGGCCAGTGTATACAAAATCTGCCCATCGCCCCGGATCAACACCGGGTCAGAGACAGACGCCGCATCAATAGATATATCGCCCAGAATACCGTCGACCCACTCGATCCGTTCTTGGTCCAGCTTGAAGCGCCACACGCCTGCACCGCGCTCCGCGCGCAATGCGTCCTTTTCGGCGTCCGACAGCTTCAGCGCCGCGCGGTCATACACCGGGGGCTTGCCCATGTTCAGTTGCTTCTTGCGCTTGAGGTCCAGTTCAACAGGCGTCTCGAACGCCTCGTAGAACCGTCCGTTGGCGCGCAATTCATCTGCGGCGGCATGGTATTGTTCCACCCGCTCGGACTGCCGTTCAACCCGGTCCCAGTGCAGGCCAAGCCACGCCAGATCCTGCTTGATCCCGTCAACATATTCTTCTTTGGACCGTTCTGGATCGGTGTCGTCGATCCGCAAGATAAACGTCCCGCCCGCCTTACGCGCAATCAGGTAGTTCATCAGCGCAGTGCGCAGGTTGCCGACGTGGATATATCCAGTCGGTGATGGGGCAAATCGGGTGACGGTCTCAGACATGCGCGTTCTCCTCAAGGTGCGCGTGACCTGTCACAGGGATCGACAATTGTCCAGTTGGCACAGACATGGGCACGCCAGACAGTTTAGGTCGAATGCACTGGCCAATGTTTGCCAAGATCATCCAGACCGGCACGCACCAACTCTCCCAACACCTCCATGTTCACATCTGTCGGCTTGTTCAGATACAAACAGGATTTGCCCTTGGTATGCTTGCCCAACCTTGCCAGAATAAGTGGAAAATCAGTATATCCCGGCATGATATATATAGAAATCTTGGCCTTGCGCGGCGCAAATCCCGTCGCAAACCATGTACCGCTGCGACCAGAGGCATAGGTGTAATCATACCGGCCATATCCAAGCATATTCCCGCTATGGAGTTGAGACTGCCAGCCAGTCGTCTTTCGGAAAAACGCATCAAGCACCGCTGCCTCATTCCGGCGCCGCTCAGGTGAAACAGCATCTAGAAACGCCGGGATTTCGTCACTCAAAGCTGCCTCCTCGATCGCTAGCGCGGGCGCTCAGCCGCCTTCCTTCAACGCGCCATTGTCCCATTCGCCACTGCTCTGCTCGCCAGAGGCGTACCGCATGGTGCCCGCTCCCTGACGTTTACCCGCCCGGAACGTGCCCTCGTAAATATCGCCATTGGCATAGGTCGCCATGCCTTGACCCTCTATCTCGCCGCGCTGCCATTCGCCTTCATAGACAAAACCGCTGGCCATCGTGATCTTGCCGGTGCCGTGCCGCTGCCCCGCCTCGAATGTACCCTCATACACGGTGCCATCGGGATAGACGGCTTTGCCGATCCCGTTGCGCTGCCCGTCTTTCCAGCCACCCTCATAGCGGTAGCCATCGGCATAGGTCATCACCCCTTGTCCGTCATTGCGCGCATTCACGAAATCGCCCTCATAGACAACGCCGTTGGTGTATGTGGCAATCCCGCGCCCCTCAATCACACCGGACGCCCATGTGCCGTCATAGGTGGAGCCATCTGGATAGGTGATTTTACCCTGCCCATCGGCCAGATCGTCCCGGAACGCTCCCTGATAAACAGACCCGTCGGGGTAGGTGACAGTCCCCTCACCCTGAATTTGTCCTGCGGCCCAGGCGCCAGTGTAGACATAACCATCCGTGCCGGTGAATGTGCCTTGTCCGTCGCGGCGGTCATCTTTGAAATCGCCGACATAGACATCGCCGTTCTCATAAGCGACTTTGCCTTTGCCCTCGCGCCGCCCGCCGACCAGATCACCCTCGTAAACATCACCATTGGGCTGCGTCAGCTTGCCAGTTCCGTCAATCTGGCCATCACGCCAAAGGCCGACATACACCAGACCGTCAGGCATGGTCAGCGTGCCGGTGCCGTTGCGCTTGCCTGCCTCGATCTCACCTTCATAGACCGCACCATCAGGATAGGTGATCGTTCCGACACCCTGTTTGATCCCGTCAATCCAGTCGCCTTTGTATTCATAGCCGCCCGGGCTTTGCATGACGCCCTTTCCGTGGTGCTTGGCATTACGGAACTGCCCCTCATAGCGCACGCCATTGGCATATTGCGCGACGCCTTGGCCCATGATCGCGCCGGTCTGCCAGTCGCCCTCATAGGTGCCGCCATCAGCAAAGGTAATCTTGCCAAAACCGTCAGGCTTGCCCTTGTCAAAACTGCCGACATAAACTGAACCGTTGGGGAAACGCGCTGTGCCCTCGCCTTTGATCTCACCATCAATCCAGTTGCCGGTGTATTCATAGCCATTGGGCAGGCGGTAGGTGCCTGTCCCGTGCTGCAAGCCACCCCGGAAAGTGCCCTCGTAAACGCCGCCGTCATCATATTGTTTGGTCAGGACCTGACCGTCCTGTGCCGCCACTGCAGCCGGAACAAGGAAAAGACATAGAGCAAAAGCGCGAAGCGACATGAAGAAACCTACGTGTTGGGCAAGCAGCACCGCCGCTTGCGCGCACCGGCCGCACCCCCTGCGACCGTTCCTTGACAGCCTAGTTAATGGGGGCAAAGGGGGCAACGCCTTTTCAGGCTCTTTGCCCTGTTGCGGGCGCACCCCATTCAGGTATCGTGCCGAGATAAGCGTAAAGGTGCATAAAATGGCCGACACACAAACCCTCACCGGCAAATGCTACTGCGGCGCGCTTAGCTATTCGACGCAGGGTGATCCTGTTTTCAAGGCACAATGTCACTGTCGCGAATGCCAATATATCTCAGGCGGCGGGCCGAACTATTTCATGATGATGCCCAAAGTCGGCTTTTCATGGGACAAAGGCGCACCAAAATCGTTCACCCGCCCGGATCTGGACCGTGCTGTCACCCGCTGGTTTTGCCCCGATTGCGGCACCCATATCATGACCCGCGTGCCGGGACGCGATTACGTGGTGCTCAAGGTCGGGACGCTGGACGATCCGGCCAAGTATGGCGAACCGTCGGCTGCAATCTTTACCATCGACCAGCAACCTTTCCATCTGATCCCCGACGGTCTGCCCGCATTTGAACGCATCCCGCCCCGATAGGCCCGCGTCAACGATGCGTTCGATTGGCCAAAACAGCCCATTCCCCCTTTCCCCCATAGGCTGATCTGCTACATCCCTAGCAACAACTGAGGAAAGGCCGCACGCGCATGGCAGACCGTTTTCGCATCACTCTGGGCCAGCTGAACCCGACCGTCGGCGATTTAGCAGGCAACGCCGATCTGGCGCGCACCGCATGGCGCGAGGGCAAAGCCGCAGGCGCCGATCTGGTCGCCCTGCCAGAGATGTTTATCACCGGCTACAACGCCCAGGATCTGGTGATGAAACCCGCCTTTCAGCTTCATGCAATGGCCCACATCGAAGCGCTTGCCGAAGATTGCGCCGACGGCCCGGCACTTGCCATCGGCACCCCTTGGGCCGAAGGGGCCGAACTGTTCAACGCATATGTGATCCTGAAGGATGGCAAGATCGCCAGCCGGACGCTGAAGCACAACCTGCCCAATGAAACTGTCTTTGACGAGGTGCGCATCTTCGACAGTGGTCCACTTGGTGGTCCGTATTCGGTCGGCAACACCCGCATCGGTTCTCCCATCTGCGAGGACGCATGGCATCCCGAAGTCGCAGAAACCCTGCAGGAAACCGGGGCGGAATTTCTGCTGGTGCCCAACGGATCACCCTATTATCGCGGCAAAATGGACACCCGTATGAACATGATGGTCGCTCGGGTGATCGAAACGGGTCTGCCATTGATCTACCTGAACATGGTGGGCGGCCAAGACGATCAGGTTTTTGATGGGGCGTCTTTCGCGCTTAACCCCGGCGGCAAGCTGGCGATGCAACTGCCCGCCTTTGACGAGATCACGACCCATGTCGATCTGGAACGCACACCTGACGGTTGGCGCGTTCTGGAACAACCGCTTGCTACTTTCCCTGATGATTATGAAGCCGACTACCGCGTCTGCGTGGAGGGCCTGCGCGATTACATGCGCAAGACCGGGTTCAAAAAGGTGTTGCTGGGCCTATCGGGCGGCATTGATTCAGCGATTGTCGCGACCATCGCCGCAGATGCGCTTGGCCCTGAAAACGTCCGCTGTGTGATGCTGCCCTCTGAATACACCTCCCAAGCTTCGCTTGACGATGCTGAAGCCGTCGCAAATGCGCTTGGCTGTCGCTATGACTATGTGCCGATTTCGGAGGGGCGGGAGGCGATCACCAACACCCTCGCCCCGCTCTTTGAAGGCACCGAACCGGGGCTGACAGAGGAGAACATCCAGTCCCGCCTGCGCGGTCTTTTGCTGATGGCACTGTCCAACAAATTTGGCGAAATGCTGATGACGACGGGGAACAAATCCGAGGTCGCGGTAGGCTATGCCACGATCTACGGCGACATGTCGGGCGGCTATAACCCTATCAAAGACATGTACAAAACCCGCGTGTTCGAGACTTGCCGCTGGCGCAACGCGAACCACCGCGACTGGATGATGGGACCAGAAGGGACGATGATCCCCGAGAGTATTATCACCAAACCCCCGACAGCCGAGCTGCGGGAGGATCAAAAAGACAGCGATTCCCTGCCCGATTATCCAGAACTCGACGCAATCCTCAATATTCTGGTGGATCAAGACGGCTCTATCGCCGATTGCGTAGCTGAAGGCTATGATCGCGCCACGGCGAAAAAGGTGGAACACCTGATCTATATTTCGGAATACAAACGCTTTCAATCCGCACCCGGTCCGCGTCTCACCAAGGGCGCATTCTGGCTGGACCGGCGTTATCCGATGGTGAACCGGTGGCGTGACCCAAGCGGGTGACGGGTGCGGTGCATCGGGCAGCGCAGAAGTATTTAAGGCCAAAAAGAAAGACAAGAGCAGCGGTCTTGGCAAGAAGTTGCGGGCAAAGCCGACCGCGCACGGGGCTGTGAGTTGCCACTGCCAAAAAAGTTGATCATGCTCGTACCCATGCGTATGATCACCTTGTTTTTCCTGCTTTTCACCACACCGGCCTTGGCCTGCGGCACCGATACCGATTGCAAGGTGGGCGACCGGTCTTACCGCATCGCCATGCCCGAAGGGCATGATGGCGTGACGCCCGTGGGCGCATTGATCTGGTCGCACGGGTATCGCGGGTCTGCGGCAGGGGTCATGCGCAATGGCTCGCTCCGGCGCATGGTGTCGGATGCGGGCCTTGCGTTGATCGGCGCGCAAGGAGTGGGCGGCACTTGGGAGCTGCCTTACGGACCGCGTACTTTTGACAGCACAGGTGCGGCGGAGTTCGCCTATTTCGACGCTGTTATCGACGACCTTACCGCCAATCATAACATCAATCCTGACCGTATCATCGCATCGGGCTTTTCGGCAGGCGGCATGATGGTCTGGAACCTTGCGTGTTCCCATCCCGGCAAGTTCGCGGGCTTTGTCCCGATGTCCGGCACCTTCTGGCTCAAACCACCCGAAACCTGCGCCGCGCCAGTTTCCAGCATCGTGCACATCCACGGCGACGCAGACAAAACTGTCCCCTTGATGGGCCGCGCCATCCGCGAAACCAAACAGGGAGAGGTCGAGCAAGCCCTTGCGATGTATGAAGATTTCGCAAATCACGGGGACGCGACAACGTCCACTTCGGGCACTCTAAGGTGTCGCAACCGCAGCAACGCGGGCGGTGAAATCCTTGAGTTTTGCCTGTTTTCAGGTGGCCATTCTTTCCGCACCGAACACCTGCGTCACGGCATCGACCGCCTCAAGGCAGCCGGTCAGTTCTAGCGCCCGAAAACCTCCGTGAAAGCGGCCTCACCTCGCGCCGTAAACTGCACCACACGCGTGCCTTCTACCCGCTTCGCCCAGCCCAAATCCTGCATGCGCACCAGCAACGCCCGCCCTACGCTGCCCGCCAAATGGGTCTGCCGCGCGCTCCAATCCAGACAAGTCCGGCACAGCGGCGTCTTGGACCGCATCAACCCGTCCACATCCACACCAAATTCACGCAACCACGTCGCACCTTGATCTGTCAGCACAACATCATCGCCGTTCTCAACAACAACACCTTGCCCCAGCAATCCCTGATAGAGCGCAATTCCCTTGGCGCCCGCCAGATGGTTGTAGCACACCCGCGCTTCGCGCAACGCATCATCCTTGGGCCCGGTCCGCATGCGCAAATGCCCCGCACCCGCCGCCAGCCCCATCAACGCCTCAAGCGCAT
This sequence comes from Paracoccaceae bacterium, assembly GCA_017854675.1. GTDB lineage: Bacteria > Pseudomonadota > Alphaproteobacteria > Rhodobacterales > Rhodobacteraceae > Sulfitobacter. The sequence continues at coordinate 13,966 of JAFMHE010000016.1, forward strand.
GGCCCACGTCATCACCGCCCAAAGTGAAATACTTGTGTCGCCCTGACTTGCGGCACACGATCATCTCGGCCGCCTCCAGCTTTGCCAAATGGGTAGAGGCGGTTTGTACCGTTACTCCGGCCTCTGACGCGAGTTCAGTTGCGGTCAACGCCTTTCCAGACATCAACGCTGTCAGGATATTGGCACGTGCCGGATCACCGATCAGTGCCGCAATGCGCGATATGTCTGGACCTTCTTTCATACTTCGACCGTAGCCGAAGCATATTTGCCTGACAATCCGCTACCTATAGGGCAACAACGAAAGGACCCCCCATGCTGACCTGCATCATCCGCTACGAAATTGACCCGACCAAGAAAGCCCAATTCGAACAATACGCCCGTAATTGGGGCGCTGCGATCCCGCGCTGTGGTGCCGACCTG
>JAFMHE010000016.1:14797-16670 GCA_017854675.1 Paracoccaceae bacterium
ACTCGCCGCCCACCGGGGCGCGCAATCAAAGGGGCGCAGCGGAATATTCACCGATTATCACCTGCGCATCGCTCATGTGATCCGGGACTATGGCATGTTCGACCGCGACGAGGCACCGACCGACAGCCGTGCCTCTCATGGGTGAAATGCGAAATGCGGGCAGCCGTCGAACTGCCCGCACCGGAATCAAGTTACGCCATTGACGCGATGCCGAACATGTTCCCTTCGGTATCCATGCACAGACTGACAAAGCCGAACTCCCCGATTGAGAACTTTGGCCGCACCACTTGGCCGCCCGCACCTGCAACACGTGCTTCCTCCACCGCGCAATCCTGAGCGTTGAAATAGATGACCGTGCCACCCACACCGGGCCGCCCATGGTCCGATTTACTGAGCGCACCGCCTGCACCATAGGCGCTCATGTCGGCGGCAAAGTTCATCATTTGGGTTTCTCCGGTCGGGTCGCCCATCGGTGCCAGCGTTGTGCCCAACACAGTTTCATAAAAGGCAGTCGCGCGCGGCAGATCGTCGACAAAAATGTCAAACCAGCCAATTGCGTTCATCTTAGACATGATCAATTCCTCTATGTATGTCTTCTATGAACCTGACGTACCAAGAGGGCCGCACCCTGTATTGTAGATTTCAGACATCGAACTTTCGCGCGTATTTTCCTGGCGTGTACCCTGTCGCCTTGCGAAACGAGTGAATGAAATGCGACTGATCCGCGTACGACCATGTGTCATTTCCGTTCAACGCCATCTGCAAGCGCAGCACCTTGAGAAAATCATGCGGCGCAAAGCCGGTCGTGCGTTTCAGCGTCCGCTGCAACTGGCGCGGCGACAGCGCGACAATCTCCGCCATATCCGCCACAGTGTGGATGTCATCCAGATGCTGGAAGATCAGCTCCGTGACCTCATTGGGCGCAACCAGCCCCGCCTGCAATAACCGGTCGACCAAACTGTCGAGCAGCGGAACCATATCGGCGAAATCCAGTGTGGCCAGATCACGATTGATAGCAACCAAAGGCAGGTCGCCCTTATAGGGCTGATCCAGCATTCCATAGGCAACCTCTTCTCGGCTGTCTTGCCAGACGCCCGGCAAAAACCGGATGTTCACAAAATGGAACTGTCGCCCAAGGTTGAATTCCTCTGACGCAGCGCGCAATTTCGACACACCTGTGATGCGGGCGTCCAATTGATCAAACACGATGTAGCTGCAGGCATCAGGCAAGGCGTGAAACCGGTAGTCCTGCGCCAAAACACCGTCTGTTTTCAACTCCAGATACCGATGCACAACGCCGCGCAGATGGGACGGCGGTTCAATCTCGACAAACTGTACAGCCTGCACATCTTTGTCTTTACCGTTGCCTTTGGGATCATACATGCGCGGGATCTAACCATAATTGTGCAACACTAGACTACCGCCCCAAACGGGAATGGCCCAGACCTTTTCCCGGATTTGAACCGCGCGGCTGTGGTCGACTCTCACCGATCACTGCCCTACAACCGACGAAACCGATCATTCCAAAAGCAAGGCACACTTCCATGCCCAAAATCTTTACCACAACCCGAGAATTACGCTTTGGCGATTGCGATATCTCTGGCACCGCGTATTTCCCTGCCTACCTCGACATCCTTAATGGTGTGAACGAGGAGTTCTGGGCGCATCTGGGTTATCCGTGGCACGAAATCATCTGGAAAGAGCGCTGGGGGACTCCGACGGTTCATCTTACCTGCGACTTTTCGATCCCGTCGCTCTTTGGCCAAACACTGACTTTCGAATTGCAAGTCATCAAGGTCGGCCGGTCCTCAGTAACGCTCAAGCATGAGATCAGTTGCGAGGGCGAGAAGCGCTGGAACTCTACCCAAGTTCT
>JAFMHE010000016.1:16930-28497 GCA_017854675.1 Paracoccaceae bacterium
GTCCCACGTCCGGTACATGTTGCCCATCCGCGCATTATTCGAAAATCGCGCGCGGTGCCGATCCAAAAAGTGCCAATACAACAGGTTGAACGGGCAGGCATCCTCGCCTGTTTTGACGCTCACCTTATAGGCGCATCCCTTGCAATAATCCGACATCCGGTTGATGTAAGCGCCTGAAGACACATAAGGTTTCGACGCAATCACACCCCCGTCCGCGAACTGCGACATGCCCACGGTGTTGGGGCTTTCCACCCATTCAAACGCATCCACATAAACCGCCAGATACCATTCGTGCACATGCGTCGGGTCGATCCCCGCCAACAGCGCAAAATTACCGGTCACCATCAGCCGCTGAATGTGGTGCGCATAAGCTTGCTCTTTGGTCTGCGCCACCGCATGCGAGACACAGTTCATCTTGGTCTCGGCCCCCCAATAAAACGCAGGCAGCGCGCGCTCATGTTTCAGCACATTACGCTTGGGATATTCTGGCCCTTCAAGGAAATAGATGCCCCGCACATATTCGCGCCAGCCAATGATCTGACGGATAAACCCTTCAGCAGCATTGATCGGCACATCCCCGTTTTGCCACGCCTTTTCAACAGCCTGACAGACCTCCAACGGCCCCAGCAGCCCAATATTCAAATAGGGCGACAGAACCGCATGATACAAAAACGGATGCCCTTCCAGCATAGCATCCTGATAGTCACCAAAACGCGCCAAAGCATGTTCAACAAAGTAATCCAACGCCTCCAACGCTTGTCCCCGCGTCGTCGCATACCCAAAAGGCCGCAGATCACCAAAGTTGTCCCCGAACCGCGCTTCAACCAGCGTCAGAACCTCCTCAACCACCTCATCAGGTTCAAACCACAAAGGCCCCTCAACCGACACATCACCGGGGGCCGCCTTGCGATTGTCGTGATCATAGTTCCACTTGTCCCCCGCAGGTTTGTCGCTCTCCATCAACAGGCCCGTCTTGCGCCGCATGTCGCGGTAAAAATACTCCATCCGCAGCGCTTTACGCCCCTCGGCCCAAGCCTCGAACTCCGCATGGCTGGCGATGAACCGGTCATCGGTCAGGATATGCGTCTTGACCGGCGCGTACTTCAGCTTCTCGATCAACCGCCACTCGCCCGGCTCGGTACAGATCACCCCGACTGCCCCGGTTTCCTCTGCGCGTCGCAACAGCTCGCCTACGATAGACCCTGCATTGTCGGCATCATCCAACCGCGTATAATGAACATCCCACCCATCCTGACGGAGTTCATGGGAAAATTTGCGCATCGCAGCAAAGAGAAGCGCGATCTTCTTGGGGTGATGCCCCACGTATTCCGTTTCTTCGGCAACCTCTGCCATCACGACAATATCGCTGCCCTTGTCCGCCTTTTTCAATGCAGAAAGCCCATGCGAGAGCTGATCCCCCAGCACCAGAACAAGACGGCTCACCAAGGCACCTCTTTGCCAGCCCAATCGTAAAATCCACCGGTCTGCGCAGGAAGTAGTCCGTCCATCACCGCTAACAAATTCTCAGCCGCCTCTTTGGGCGGAACTGCCGGATGCTGCCCTAGATACTTCTGCGTAAATGGCGTCTCGACCGTGCCGGGATGCAGGGCCACACAAACCGCCTGCTTGTGGGTCCGCGCCAATTCAATCGCTGATGTGTGAACCACCTGATTAACAGCCGCCTTGGCACTGCGGTAACTGATCCAGCCGCCGATCCGGTTGTCGCCAATCGACCCGACCCGCGCCGATAGCACAGCAAAAACAGCGCGCTCATCCCGCGCCAGCAGATCATGCGCATGGCTCAAAACCAATGCTGGCCCCACCGCGTTCAACGCGAACTGGTCCATCATCGCCTCCTTGGAAATCGCCTTGATCGACTTTTCCGGCACGGCCCCGGCAATCTCCAACGCGCCCGTCGCAACGACGATCCGGTTGAACTGTCCCGCGATACGGCCAAAATGCAACGCCACCGACGCGGGGTCCGTCACATCAAACCCATCGCCACTGCGCGACAATCCGACCACGTCTTCGCCCCGCGCGCAGCACGCCGCAACCAACGCTGCGCCGATCCCGCCCGACGCCCCGATTATCAATGTTTTATCCATTTTGAGTCAGCTAGCGGCACCGCGCGCCTCTTCAACACTTCTTTTCGCTTTAAATACTGAAATTCTGCCACATCGTCCTCGCGCCAAGGCCTGCGGTAAAAACCCTCTTCCCATTTCAAACCGCACCCTTATAACTACGGCCATGACACACGCCGCACATACCCCCTTCGCCCCGCGCCCTGCCGCGGCGCTGCTGCGTGCCAACCTGCTGCTGCTAATCCGCCTCTGAGCGTGCCATCCCGGCGCGCCCGCTCAGAGGGAACGCCAGCGCGCCACGGATAAAAACAGCAACACGAAAGAACCCAAAAATGACTGATATGCACAAACAAGACCGCGTCTTGATCTTTGACACGACCCTTCGCGATGGCGAACAATCCCCCGGCGCGACAATGACCCACGCCGAAAAGCTGGAAATCGCCGGTCTGTTGGACGAAATGGGCGTCGACATCATCGAGGCGGGTTTCCCGATCGCATCCGAGGGCGACTTTGCCGCCGTTTCCGAGATCGCCAAGAACTCCGTCAACTCCGTGATCTGCGGCCTTGCCCGCGCGCAAATCGGCGACATCGACCGCTGCTGGGAAGCGGTGAAGCACGCAGCGCAACCGCGCATCCACACCTTCATCGGCACCTCGCCTCTGCACCGCGCTATTCCCAACCTCACCATGGACGAGATGGCCCAGCGTATTCACGAGACGGTCACCCACGCGCGGAACCTGTGTGACAACGTGCAATGGTCCCCGATGGATGCCACACGGACCGAGCTGGATTACCTCTACCGCACCGTGGAAATCGCGATAAAAGCGGGTGCGACCACGATCAACATTCCCGACACCGTAGGCTATACCGCCCCGCGCGAAAGCGCCGATCTGATCCGTAAACTGCTGGAAAATGTACCCGGCGCGGATGAAGTCGTCTTTGCCACGCATTGTCACAACGACCTTGGCATGGCGACAGCGAACTCTCTCGCCGCTGTCGAGGCTGGCGCGCGCCAGATCGAATGTACCATCAACGGTCTGGGCGAACGCGCTGGCAACACCGCACTCGAAGAAGTCGTAATGGCTATGAAGGTCCGCAACGACATCATGCCTTACCAGACCCGCATCGACAGCACCAAGATCATGAACATCTCGCGCCGCGTGGCCGCCGTGTCCGGTTTCGCCGTGCAATTCAACAAGGCGATCGTGGGCAAGAACGCCTTTGCGCACGAATCCGGCATCCACCAAGACGGCATGCTGAAAAACGCAGAAACGTTCGAGATCATGCGCCCCGAAGACGTTGGCCTGTCAGAGACAAACATCGTCATGGGCAAACATTCGGGCCGTGCCGCTTTGCGTTCCAAGCTTGAAGACCTTGGCTTTACTCTTGGGGACAACCAACTGAAAGACGTGTTCGTGCGGTTCAAAGAACTCGCCGACCGCAAAAAAGAGATTTACGAGGATGACCTCATCGCGCTCATGCGCACCACCACTGATCCTCTCGAGGACCGTGTCAAACTGGTCTCAATGCATGTCGTTTGTGGCACCGAAGGACCAAATCAGGCGCGTATGACGCTCAATGTGGACGGAAACGAGCTCCAGACCGAACAAACCGGCGATGGCCCGGTGGACGCTGCGTTCAACTGCGTCAAAGCGTTGGTTCCCCACAACGCGCGCCTGCAACTTTATCAGGTCCACGCTGTCACCGAAGGCACAGATGCGCAGGCCACCGTATCGGTGCGCATCGAAGAAGACGGGCGCATTGTGACGGGCCAATCGGCGGACACGGATACAGTGGTCAGCTCCACTCGCGCCTACATTCACGCCCTCAACCGCCTGTTGGTACGCCGTGAAAAAGGCGGTACCGACAAGCGCGAGATCAACTACAAAGACGTGGGTTAAACGCCTTTCGGATCAGTGGCGTCTTGCCAAAACCAGAATGAACCATGCGGGGCCACGGCCCCGCATACCTTTGCACCACACTCAGCGGTAAGGATTCCGCGCGCCGCGATCCTCGCTCAGTGATCCTTGCGACCGCTCCACGATCATCACGGCCGCATCCGCCAGATGTTCGCGTTCAATCGCCTGCGCCCCGCGCGCCACGCGCAGTTTATGCGCCTCCATCATCACCTCGGCATGGCTCGACCCACGCGGCGGAATGAAGGTGTAGCAGGCGAGCTCAATCAAGAACCCAAGCGGGTCTTTGAAATAGATCGAGTGCATGAACCCCCGGTCTTTCACGCCGGAATTGTCGATCCCGCGCGCGCGCAACCGGTCCAACACCTGATCAAACATCGCACGGTCCACCTCGAACGCGATATGGTGCACACAGCCTGCATCCATTGGCGTCCGGTTATGCACTTTGGTGCGGGCCTCGTTTGTGAAAATGGTAATCAACCGTCCGTCGCCGGGGTCAAAGTAAAGGTGCCCCTCCTCTGGATCATCCAAATTCGGTTGATCAAAGATAAATGGCATACACAAAACACCTTCCCAAAAATCAATGCTCGACTGCCGGTCTGCGCCCATCAACGTTATGTGATGTACACCAAGGCTTTGAATTTTCTTCATAAGAACGCGCTCCTGCCTGCTTAGTAAATCCTGCAACAGAGTTAATCAAAAATATGCCAGCGACAACATGCCTAGTATGCGGATGCGCCCCCTTTCGCCTCACCGCCCGCGCGCCTATAAGAACCTCTAATCCGGGCCCGAAAGAGTCGCGGGTCTAGCGATTATGGGCAAGGTACGTAAGCGAATGAACATCTTAGGAAGCCTGCGCGGGCTGTTCTCCTCCGACATGGCGATTGACCTCGGCACAGCGAACACACTGGTCTATGTCAAGGGCAAGGGCATCGTCCTGAGCGAACCGTCGGTTGTCGCTTATCACATCAAGGATGGTGTCAAAAAGGTGCTTGCTGTCGGCGAAGATGCCAAACTGATGTTGGGCCGCACCCCCGGCAGCATCCAAGCCATCCGCCCGATGCGCGAAGGTGTTATTGCCGATTTTGACACCGCTGAAGAAATGATCAAACACTTTATTCGCAAGGTGCACAAACGCTCTACTTTCTCCAAACCCAAGATCATCGTTTGCGTGCCACATGGCGCGACGCCTGTTGAAAAACGTGCGATCCGCCAGTCGGTTCTGTCCGCTGGTGCGCGCCGCGCAGGTCTGATTGCTGAACCCATTGCCGCGGCAATTGGTGCGGGCATGCCGATCACCGACCCAACCGGCAACATGGTTGTCGACATCGGCGGTGGTACGACCGAGGTTGCGGTTCTATCACTGGGTGACATCGTTTATGCGCGGTCGGTGCGCGTTGGTGGTGACCGTATGGACGAGGCGATCATCAGCTATCTGCGCCGCCAGCAAAACCTGCTGGTGGGTGAAACCACGGCCGAACGCATCAAAACCTCTATTGGCACCGCACGTATGCCCGACGACGGGCGCGGCACCTCGATGCAAATTCGCGGGCGCGACCTGTTGAACGGCGTCCCAAAAGAGATCGAAGTCACCCAAGCGCAAATTGCCGAAGCGCTGGCCGAACCTGTGCAACAGATTTGCGAGGCCGTCATGACCGCGCTTGAGACAACACCGCCCGATCTGGCCGCCGACATCGTGGACCGTGGCGTGATGCTGACGGGCGGTGGCGCGCTGTTGGGTGATCTGGATCTGGCCTTGCGTGAACAAACCGGTCTCGCTGTGTCGATTGCCGATGAACCGCTCAATTGTGTGGCTTTGGGCACCGGCAAGGCGCTGGAGTACGAAAAACAACTGCGCCACGCGATTGATTACGAGAGCTGATTTCAGGTGATGCGCGTCCCGGACTTGATCCGGGGCCTCCTGCTGCGGCAACATAACCGCAAGACCCCACAAATGGTTCGGGGCGGGATTGAGCAAGATGGCCAAAGACAGATCAAACGCCAATGACTTTACCGGCCCATTGCGCCGGTTGTTGCTGGCTGTCCTGATCTTGATCCTTGGTGCAATTTTCCTGCTCTGGCGTATCGACAGCCCGAGGGTCGAACGGTTTCGCGCACAGATCACCGACAGCATCATTCCTAACATGGATTGGGCGCTGGCCCCTGTGACTGGCACGGTAAACCTGCTGCGCGATTATCAGTCTTATCAACGACTTGCAGATCAAAACCAAGAGCTGCGCAGTGAGCTTCGGCAGATGCAAGCGTGGAAGGAAGCCGCCCTTCAGCTTGAACAGGAGAACGCGCGACTGCTTGATCTCAACAAGGTTCGCCTTGATCCGCGTCTGACGTTCATCACCGGCGTTGTGCTGGCTGATTCAGGCTCCCCGTTTCGCCAGTCGGTCTTGCTGAATGTCGGTGCGCGTGACGGTCTGGTGGATGGCTGGGCCACAATGGACGGCATCGGCCTTGTGGGCCGTATTTCTGGCGTTGCGCAAAATACAGCGCGGGTCATCCTGCTGACCGATGCATCAAGCCGCATTCCCGCAACAATTCAGCCTTCCGGTCAACGCGCCATTGTGGCGGGTGACAATTCTGCGGCACCGCCCATCGACTTTCTGGAAAGCCCTGATCTGGTGCGTCCCGGCGACCGTGTGATCAGTTCCGGTGATGGTGGCGTTTTTCCTGCTGGTTTGCTGATTGGGCAAGTCGCTGCTGATCCCGGCGGGCGGCTGCGCGTGCGGTTGGCGGCAGATAACGAACGGCTCGAATTTTTGCGTGTGCTGCGCCATTACGGCACAGAAGATGTGACAGACACCGCGCAAGTCGTCTCTGACGCGCCGCCGGTTTCCGGTGAGGGTCCAGTGACCGAGGCAACCGAGGTCGTCATAGAATGACAGAACTTTCGCCTATGCGCCTTTGGTTGATGCGGGGTGGCTTTGTTCTGCTGGCGCTTGTCATCGTCTTTTTTCACATACTGCCGTTGGACACGCAGCCAACACGCTGGGCAGGACCTGATCTGATCCTTGCGTTTGCCTGCGCATGGTCTTTGCGGCGTCCCGATTATGTACCGCCGCTCCTCCTTGCGGTTGTTTTTCTGATTGCTGATTTGTTATTGCAACGCCCCCCCGGCTTGCTGGCCCTGCTGGCCCTGATCGGTTGCGAGAACCTCAAATCTCGTGGTCGTTCGTTGCGCGACGCCACCTTTGCGGTGGAATGTTTGACGGTTGCCGTCGTGATCACCTTTATTTTAGTCGCCAATCGCATCATATTGGCGTTGGTATTGGTGGACGTGCCGGGCCTTTCGCTGACGCTATCGGAATTGGGGATGACCTTGCTTGTGTACCCTTTGGTCGTGGCAATCACCCATGGCCTGATGGGGGTGCGCAAAGCGGCGCCGGGCGATTTGGACACCACAGGCCAGCGCATTTAATGCCGACGAGGATAACATGAGACGCAACCGCGCAGAAAATGACGCAAGCCACATCAAGCTGACACGCCGCGCGGCGCTGTTGGGCGGTGCGCAGCTGTTGTTTATGGGCGGTCTGGCTGCGCGCATGCGGTATTTGCAGGTTGATCAGGCCGATCAATTCCGTCTGTTGGCCGAAGAAAACCGCATCAACATCCGCCTGATCCCCCCTGCACGCGGAGAGATTTTTGACCGCAATGGCATGCGTCTTGCCGAAAATGTACCGTCCTACCGGATCGTAATGGTGCGCGAGGATGCAGGCGATGTGGACGCCGTGATGGCGCGGTTGGCGCAGGTCATTACCATCGACGACGAAACGATGGCGCGCGCAATCGCCGAGATCAAGCGCTCTGCGCCATTTCTGCCGGTCACGATCATTGACGATGTCACGTGGGATGATGTGAGCCGGGTCAGCGTGAATGCCCCCGCTTTGCCCGGCGTCACGCCAGAGGTTGGTTTGACCCGTGTCTATCCGCGAGGGTCCGACTTTGCCCATGTCGTCGGGCGTGTGGGCCGGGTCAGTCAGGCAGATCTGGACGCGCTAGAGAACCCCGATCAGCTGCTGCGTATTCCGCAATTCCAAATCGGTAAAATCAACGTAGAGGCCCGCGAAGAGAGCCTTTTGCGCGGTTCTGCAGGCACCAAACAGGTTGAAGTGAACGCCGCCGGTCGGGTGATGCGCGAACTGGCGCGCCGCGAAGGCCAATCAGGCGCGGATGTCCAGTTGACCGTTGACGCAAAGTTGCAAGGTTACGTACAAGCCCGCCTGACTGATGAGAGCGCAGCCGTGGTCATGATCGACTGCGAAAGCGGTGATCTGGTGTCAATTTCCTCCGCGCCCAGCTATGATCCGAACCTTTTTATCGGCGGCATTTCGTCCAAAGATTACGACCCGCTTTTGCAATCCAAATACCGCCCCCTAGTGAACAAGACCGTGCAGGGTGCCTATCCGCCCGGCTCAACCTTCAAGATGCTGACGGCGATGGCTGCCCTCGAAGAGGGGATCATGGGGCCAGATGACACCGTCTACTGTCCCGGTCATCTGGAAGTTGCCGACCGCAAGTTCCACTGCTGGAAGCGCGCGGGTCACGGATGGGTCGATCTGGAAAACTCGCTCAAGCAGTCTTGTGACGTTTATTATTACGATCTGGCGCTCAAGGTCGGGATCGAGAAAATCTCGGCTATGGCAAACAGGTTCGGTCTTGGTATCCGCCATGATCTGGCGTTGTCATCGGTAAATTCGGGCCTGACGCCAACCAAAGAATGGAAACGCAAAGCGCGTGGCGAGGATTGGGTGATCGGCGACACAGTGAACGCGTCTATCGGGCAGGGCTTTATGCTGGCCTCACCGCTGCAATTGGCCGTCATGACAGCGCGGATCGCAACCGGGCGCGAGGTCACACCGCGTTTGATCAAGTCGGTCGATGGTGTTGAACAGACCTCCGGTGCGGACGGCTCTCTTGGCATGAATGAAAACAACCTGCGCAAAATGCGCCGCGCGATGTATGAGGTTGTAAACGACCGGCGCGGCACCGGCTACCGCAGCCGCATCGTCGCGGATGACCTGCGCATGGCGGGCAAAACCGGCACCAGTCAGGTCCGCAACATCACCACAGCAGAACGTGCCCGCGGCGTAACAAGCAACGCAGATCTGCCATGGGAACGGCGCGATCATGCGCTCTTTGTCTGCTATGCACCCTACGACAAGCCGCGATATGCGATGGCAGTCCTTGTCGAACATGGCGGTGGCGGATCAACTGCGGCGGCCCCTATTGCGCGCGACGTGATGCTACAGGCCCTGTACGGAGGGGAGCCCCCGTTGGATGCCTATCCCAAAGGCGATCAGGCGCGGATCAAAAACCAGCAAGAACGCTTGCGTGATATACAGCCACAAGCCGCGATCAAAGGCAAAGATCAGGCATGAGTTATCTTGAATATTCCGTCAAATCGGTCCCGACCGGGTTCCGCAAAGTCCTGCACTTAAACTGGCCTTTGACGCTGCTGCTGGCCTCGGTCTGTGGCGTCGGTTTTTTGATGCTGTATTCGGTGGCGGGCGGTTCATTTACCCCATGGGCAGAGCCACAGATGAAGCGTTTCGCGCTTGGCCTTGCCCTTATGCTGATCGTGGCGATGATCCCGATCTGGCTGTGGCGTAACCTGTCCGGCATCGGTTACGGGGTGTCGTTGCTGCTGTTGATTGCGGTGGCCTTGGTCGGGGATGCGCGCAAAGGATCGCAACGCTGGCTCGATCTTGGTTTTATTGATCTGCAACCCTCCGAGTTGATGAAAATCACGCTGGTGATGTTTCTGGCGGCCTATTACGACTGGCTTCCGGCCAACAAAGTATCACGGCCTTTCTGGGTTCTTCTGCCCGTTGTGATCATTGCTCTGCCAACTGCGCTGGTGCTGGAACAACCCGACCTTGGCACGTCAATCTTGCTGCTGGCAGCGGGGGCGGGCCTGATGTTTCTGGCTGGTGTGCATTGGGCGTATTTCGGCGTTGTCATCGCCTCTGGCATCGGCTTGATCACGGCTGTATTCCAGTCACGCGGCACCACATGGCAGTTGTTGAACGACTATCAGTACCGGCGGATCGACACGTTTCTGGACCCTTCTGCCGACCCGCTAGGGGCTGGCTATCACATCACGCAATCCAAGATCGCGCTTGGCTCTGGCGGGTGGACAGGTCGGGGGTACATGCAAGGCACACAGTCGCGGCTGAACTTCCTGCCTGAAAAACACACCGACTTTATCTTTACCACATTGGCCGAGGAATTCGGGTTCATCGGTGGCATATCCCTGCTTGGCCTTTATGCGCTGATCATCGTATTTTGCGTCGCCACCGCTGTGATGAACAAGGACCGGTTCAGCTCGCTTCTGACACTTGGCATCGCGCTTAACTTCTTTTTGTTCTTTGCCGTGAATATGTCGATGGTCATGGGCCTTGCGCCCGTCGTCGGCGTGCCACTGCCTTTGGTCAGCTATGGCGGGTCCGCGATGCTGGTGTTGCTGCTGGCCTTCGGTCTGGTGCAATCGGCCCATATCCATAGACCGAGGTAGATCATGACGCTGAACATCCTGTTTGCTGCCCGCCCCGAGCGGTGGAAAACCTATGAGGCCCCTTTGCGCGCAGCCCTTGCCGATGCGGGCATCGACGCCCATCTGGCGACCGAAATCGCGCCCGATCAGGTTGATTACATCGTCTATGCGCCCAACAGCCCCTTACAGGATTTCACACCCTATACCCGCGCCAAGGCCGTTCTGAACCTGTGGGCCGGTGTTGAGACGATCACTGGCAATGAGACGCTTCACATCCCGCTGGCCCGCATGGTTGATCCGGGATTGACCAAGGGGATGGTGGAATGGGTGACGGGCCATGTGATGCGCCACCATCTGGGCATGGACAGCGATATCAAACGCGACGATGCGCAATGGGTTTACCGCACGCCACCACTCGCGCAAGAAAGATCCGTCGTTATCTTCGGGTTGGGCGCGCTTGGAATGGCCGTGGCAGAAACCTTGGTGATGCTGGGCTTCAAGGTCACAGGCTGGTCACGCTCCCCCAAGGAGGTAGAAGGGATCACCGCGCTGCATGGTCCTGGCGGATTGGACAAGGCGCTTGCCGCCGCTGAAATTGCGGTGCTGCTGCTGCCTGATACACCAGCGACCGAGAATACGCTGAACGCACAAACACTAACCCAAATGCCCAAGGGCGCGTTCATCATCAACCCCGGTCGCGGACCATTGATCGACGACGACGCATTGCTGGCTGCCCTTGACAGTGGCCACATTGCCCATGCCACGCTGGACGTTTTCCGCGTTGAACCACTGCCACAAGATCACCCTTATTGGGCGCATCCGTCTGTCACTGTGACACCGCATATCGCCGCAGAAACACGCGCCTCCACCGCCTCACAGGCCCTTGTCGAGAACATCAGGCGCGGTGAGGCGGGAGAGCCGTTTCTCAATCTGGTTGACCGGTCTCTGGGTTACTGACTTGCCTGCCTATGCAGCGGCAAGGCCACGCCCCTTCAGCAACGCCTCTACCCCCGGCAAACGTCCACGGAACGCGACATAGAGTTCAGCCGCGTCCTGACTGCCGCC
>JAFMHE010000220.1 GCA_017854675.1 Paracoccaceae bacterium
CGTGAGAAAGACAGATAGAATGCAATTGCCCAAGGCCTATCCGAACCTGTTTTTGAGCATTGGCGCGATGAAGGCAGGGACGACATGGCTTTATGCCGTTCTGGCACGCCACCCTGCGCTGCATTTCGCGATGGAAAAGGAAATTCACTATTTTTATCACCGCTATGTGAATCCCGCGCAATTGACGGAAAGCTATCGGCTGCGTGAGGCGAAAAATCGCTATTTGCCGCGTTTTGACCCTGAAAAGGCGAACATTGATGCGGTCCGTGAAAACCTGCACTGGATCAGCAGTTACCTGAGCCGCCCCGTGGATGATCATTGGTATCGCAACCTGTTTCCGCTGCGCGACCATCAGAAATATGCCTGTGATTTCTCGAACCTGAACGCGCTCTTGCCGCCAGAGGCATGGCCGCAAATCGCGCAAAAGGCGCAAGCCCTACGGGTGATATACACGATGCGTGACCCTTTGGCGCGCCTGTGGAGCCACACGAAATTTCACCTGCAGGTCAGCGGACAGATTGAGCGGTTGGATGACTGGGGGCCAGATGATTTTAACGCTTTTGTCCGCGCCCCGCACATTTGGCAGAATGCGGAATACGGGCAGGTTTTGCGCAATTTGCGCAAGGGTTTGCCGCGCGAGATGCGGATGGTGATGTTCTACGAAGATCTGCACGCAGATCAGCGCGGCATGCTGCGCCAGATTGAGGAGTTTCTGGGCATTGCACCGTTCCAGTACCCCCAAGCCTTGCTAGAGCGGCGGATCACCGAAGGGCCAAAGCGTGCGATGCCCGCGTTCTTTGCGGAATTGTTCCAACGCGATATTGCGCGGATTTGTGACGAGGTCCGCGCAGAGGGGTTTACGTTGCCGGACGCGTGGCAGTGCTAGCGGCGATCTGATCCAGCGTGACCTGAACCGCTGCGTCGATGTCAGTCACGACATAATCCTTGTTGCGCGCATTCTGTGTGGGCAGGCCACGGACCTCGGTATCCTTGATCAACGTGACGGGTAGGCCGCCGGGGGGCACAGCACCATCCACCATCTGCGCGGCCCACTTGAGGGCGGCGGGCGATAGGCTGGCGTGATTGCCGTGTTGCAGGCCGGACAGTGGATAGAACCACGCTGCTTTGTGTTGCATGGTGCCGGTATGGCTGACGTAGAAATCGCAGGTCGAAATCTTAGTCAAGGCGCTATGCAGTGATTGGCCGGTCATATCCGTCATCCGCAGGTTGGGAAGGGCCGCAGTCAGGTCAGCGATAACAGATTGCGCGCCGATGATGCGGTCCGCGAACTTGGGACGCAGCGCGCCGTAGATTTGGCGGCTCATGTCCATAGGTGCGGAAAAACCGTCGAAGAAGAATTTGGTTTCAGGCGCCCGCGCAGATTGTGCCGCAACAAGGGCGCGCAGGAATTCAAACTGGTTCTCCATCGTGCGTCCTTGATCCCGGACGGAAATCCAGATGCGAGGCGATGTTTTGCGCTGTGGAGGCAGGTCCATCATATCCATCAGCTTGGCCTTGGCCACGGGTCCGCAAGCGGTACTGCCCAGACTAATGGTTGGCTGTGCCGTCCAGCCGCGCCCTTGGGTCGGCGATATCATGTGGTTCAACGCCAACCCTGTTTCGTGTGCGAACCGCTGCATGATGCCCAATGGATCAAAGCGCAGATCAATCGTGAAGTTGTAGGTGTGCCTTACGGCCTCGAACACTGCGGGGAATTCGTTCCACATGAAATGGGCAAAGTTCGGGTCACCCATCATCGCGCGGGGCGGCGCATCTGGTTGAACGAGGACGTCCGGGCCAGAGGCGAGCAACTGTCTGGCCAGCGGGATCAGATCATGGCGCTCAGGCTTGTCCGTCCATAGAACGTCGGCGTCGGTAATCAGGCAAAGAAGCGGAAAGCCGTCTTTGAGCGAGGCGGCGGCGATGATGAACGGGTGCGATCCGCCGAAATAGTAGAGCACCCCGCTGCCCGGCAGGACATAATGTGCGTCGGGTGAGGACGGTCTGCCGGTAAACGGGCAGGTGCAAATAAACTGGCCGCTGGTCAGAATATCGCGCTGAAAGCTGCGAAGCGCTTTGGGCGCGATGAAGGTGTTGAGCGCGCTCAGACCGTCGAGATGCGGCGCGGCAAAGGGCATCGCGGTAAGGTTTGCGGCGATGTTCATGCGGCACGGCTTTGGCGGCGGATGTGGTCAAGCAGCGCCAGATCATCGCCGTTCTCAGCGACCAGTTGATCCAACAGATGTGGTGCCAATGGCGCGCGGGTGCCAGCGGCGCGGTTGGCGCGGACATCGGGGATATCAAGCGGGCCAAGGGAACGTGAAACGCGCGCAGAAAGCTGCGCCATTGCGGCGCGGAAATCTGGCACAAGGCCAAGGACGCCGAGGCGTTGGATCAGCTGCGTAGCTTCAACTGCGCGGGCGCGTTCAGGTGCGGCGCCGGGTATCATGCTGGCCAGTCGCGCGGTTTGAAAATTGCGGCATTGCCTGTCGCCGTTGATCGCCAGTCGTGCGTTGACGTATCCCGCCAGATCATGTGCTTTGGCAAGCTGCGCGCCCTTTGTGTCGGCCTGTTGCTGGCGTTCAAAGTGATAGGCTGAATGGATGCGGTCCACCGGATCACGCAGCAACACAACCGGCACAATGCGCATCCCGTCGATCTGTGGAATAGGGCCCAGCATGGTGTGGGATGAAAACGCGATGGCGCGGGGTGTGTCCCTGATCCACTGGGCCACATCAGCGGTGTTGTTGCCACCGTTGCCTGAAAATTCGGCGCTGATCCAGCCGCCGGGAAAATTGCGCCGCAGCAAATGATCGACAGATGTGCCTGCGTTCTTGAACAGATGGTAATGGAGGATCACGGTGCGCATCATCTTCTCCTTAAGCGCGGGAACTGTAGATATCTGCGGCCTCGAATGCGGCGCGCATCATGTCGCGGCCCTGCGCAAATGAATAACTGTCGCGCATGTAACTGCGCGCGTTCTGCGAGATGCTGAGCCACAGATCATCGTCGGTTTGCAGCGCAGTGATGGCTTGGACCCAGTCTTTGGGGTGTTTCGCTATGATACAATCATGGCCTGATCGCAGGCCAATCCCTTCGGCGGCGATGGGGCTGACGATGCAGGGAATTCCGTGGGCCAGCGCGCTCAGGACCTTGCCCTTGATGCCTGCGCCCGACAGCAGCGGTGCCACGGAAATGCGGTGGTTGTGATAGGCGTCGCTGACGTTCGTCACGAACCCTTGCGGCGTGACCAGATCGCTGGCGAGGGCGCGAATGTCATCCGTCATGCCAGAGCCGTAGATGGTGAGCGGTGTATCGCAACCCGCGCCTTGTAGCGCAGGCATCACGTTGCGCACGAACCATGTGATCCCTTCGGCGTTCGGATGGTGCCGGTAGCTGCCCAGAAAGGACATGCCGCGCCGTTGATCTACAGGGGGAATAGTATCGGGCACATCAACCACCCACGGACATTTCAGCACCGATGCCTGACCATCTGTATAGGCCTGAATGACTGAATGTTCGATGTCGGTGTAGGACAGCACCACATCGACGTTGTTGATGATATCCATCTCTTCGGTGCGGGTCTGGCGGGCGCGGTCGAGTTTACCTTGATCGCCTTCGGACTTGGCCGCGCGCAATTCGCGCAGGAAATGCAGATCGGCGTTGTTAAAGATAACCTTGGCCTTTGGGGCCAGCGCGCGGATGGTCTGCAACACGGCTTGGCCAACGTAGTAGCGTGTGATGTAGAATGCATCAAATTCACAGGCGTGCTGGGTCAGGTATTCGGTGACGTTCATGTAAAAGGGCGCGTAGATCACCTCGACGCCCATCTTTTGCAGGGTTTCGGTATAGCTGCCCAGATGCGCCATGTTGGTCGACACGAATGTGACCTTGTAGCCCAGCGATTGCACCAGCTGCATTTCCTGCAAGGCGGCGTAGGACCCAGCATCCTTGTCTGCGCGCGGTGGGGCGTAATCCACGAACAACACGCGGCCCACAATGCCACGGTCCTTTTCCAGATCTGGCATATGCCCTTCGGTGCCGTGACTGGCATAGGCGGCGGCCCAACGACGTTTGAACTTGGGGCGGTTGATTTCTTGATACTTTTTAAAGCCCGTTGTGACATCGGTGCCGGAGGTCATGCCACTCATAGTGGTAAACGATTGAGGATGGGACGAACCAGGTCGTGTATCCTGCCTCGCGCACTTTGAACGCCAGATCGGTATCTTCAAAATACATCGGTTCCATCGCGGCAGACAGTCCGCCCAAGGCGCGCCACAGATCGGTGCGCACCATAAGCGCCGCACCGCAGAGGTAATCGGCCTGACGCGCATAGCTGAACCGCGGTTCATTCGGGTTCTGGCGGTTGCCATAGTTCCACGGGTTGCCGGAGCCCCAGATGATGCCACCTGCATCCTGTAGATCACCATTGGGATAGAGCAGTTTGGAGCCCGCCATGCCCACATTATCGAACCGTTCGAAGGCATCGACCAAGGCGTCAAGCCATCCAACCGTCACCTCAACATCGTTGTTTAGCAGCGTGATGTAGGTGCCGCGCGCGGCCTCAGCCCCAGTGTTGCAGGCACGGACAAAGCGCTGGGCGGTGGTGTTGTGGATGACGGTGATCCCCTCAACCAACTGGTCCAGCGCGGCGGTCGCATCTGTGGACGCATCATCGACAACGATCACTTCGAATGATGCCTGATTATGCGCCAGCAGAAGCGAACAAAGCGCAAGATAAGTCACCTCGACCTTGTTATGGGCGGGAATGATGATCGACACGTCGGGGTTCATCACGACGGGAAAGCGCAGGGGTTTCAGGCTGACGTTCTCATGCCCGCCCTCAAGAATATCCAGCGCATGGGCAAGCTGCGGCAGATCGGTGCCGGGCTTCGCGTGGGTCAACGCGGCCTTGAGCGCGGCATAGCGCAAGGGCGTTTGCGCAAAGAGCGCGGTGGGGAAAGGCGCGACAGACTCGCGGCGCATCACGTCCTCTGGTGTGACGATAGAGGGCATCAGTTGATGCGCCTCAAACACCACAACAGAGCCTGATTTGTCCTTCAGGCTCAAGTGGCGCATATGGCCGTTCAGATAGCGGTTAGGCAGACGGATGATAGTGTCGTTCTGGTTGATCCTGATCTGTTCGACATGTTGGCCGTCGATACACAAGACGAGGTCCATTTCTTCGGAACAGGAGCATACAAGGGTATGACCGTAATTTTCGCGCACCGCAAAATCCGGTTTGCGCATGGGCGTCAGCGGGATGGACAGTTCGCCCAATGTGACGTCGATGCCCTGACCGGGGGTCAGCACATCGGGCAAGGGTGCGCGCAGCCATTGACCGCGCCCCTCTGGGGAACGGCCATAAAGCCATTCGGGTTCAAGGATTTGATCAGCCACGCCAGCCTCGCGCAGTTTGGCGGCGCGAATGTCGGCGATGAAAAGGTACGGTTCCACACCTGCGCTGTCATGCTGTCGCGCCTGATAATCGACGCTGAACGTGATGTCGCAGCGGGTGAAATGCGCGGGGATCGCATGGCGGATATGGGCATAGCCATTGCGGTGGACCCCGCCCGCGCATGCGGTGTCAAAATTCGTCCGAAATACCTTGATCTCGTCCGTTTCGAGGTCGCGCATTTGAACGCACAGGGTCGCTTGGGCGCGGTGCGCGGCCAGATAGGCTTCAACAAACAGCTCGCCATCTACGCTGGGAATATGCAGGTCGGTGTCAAAGAACACCGTGCAAGGCGCGTCGTGCCGGTTGATCATTAGTTGGATGGTATCGGCACCCTTCAACGTCCAGTCGGGCAGGTGGTTGACCCAGCAGGCATAGATGCTGCCTGGGATATCTTCGGACGGTTCTGACCGCGATTGCGTGACCAGCGAACGGGTCTGGAGCCGGTATTCCTCAACCACTTCGAACAGGCTGACGGGGCTGTCATCACAAGGCTCGAACGGGGCCATTGACGCGCCTTGGCGGATTTCCATCGGGCGGATTGTATCGGCGTCGTCGATGTTGCCAAAAACGGTGCCGTCCACCATCACAAGGCAACGCAGATCAGGGTGTAGGTCGAGGGACATGTATTTACCTTGTTCGGTGCGGCGTGCGCACGGTTAACTAAAGTAAATACCGCATAGATTGAGTTAAATTTGAGTTA
>JAFMHE010000221.1 GCA_017854675.1 Paracoccaceae bacterium
GCCGCCTGTTTGAACTGGCGCGTGTGCTGAGTGACGTTGCATAAGTCGAACTATTGGCGACCATTTTGCAGGCAGAAATACGGGCATGACAGCTTTGAACACCTTTGATCCTGACATCCGACGGGTCGCCCATCTGATGGCAGATGCTGCGCGGGCTGTCATATTGCCCTATTTTCGCAGCACCTCACTGCTTACCGACAACAAACTTGCTGGCGGGTATGACCCTGTAACAGAGGCGGACCGCGCCGCTGAACGTGCCATGCGCACCATTCTGGACACTGAGCGCCCCGCAGATGCGATATTGGGCGAGGAATACGGCAACAAGGACGGTACGTCGGGGCTGACTTGGGTGTTGGACCCGATTGACGGGACGCGGGGGTTTGTCAGCGGGACACCGACATGGGGTGTATTGATCGCCGTTTCTGACGATGCTGGCCCGTTTTATGGCATTATTGACCAACCCTATATCGGCGAACGGTTTGAAGGTGCGCCGGACGGCGCGCGGCTGACCAGCCCGCATGGATCCCATGATCTAAAAACCCGCGCTGCGCGCATACTTTCCGAAGCGATTGTCTTTACAACCTTCCCCGAGGTGGGCACGCCAAAGGACGCTGTTGCGTTTCAAGCGGTCTCGGCTCAAGCCAAGCTGACGCGCTACGGGATGGATTGCTATGCCTATGCGTTGGTGGCCGCAGGGCAGATTGATCTGGTGATAGAGGCTCAGTTGCAACCCTATGACGTTCATGCCCCTATTGCTGTTATTCATGCGGCGGGCGGAATTGTCACGGATTGGCAGGGCGGTCCTGCGCATCATGGCGGGCGCGTCATTGCGGCGGCAAATGCCACAATCCATGCCGAGGCATTGGCGATCCTGAAAGATCATTGACCGCGTTGCTGCTTGGCTTAATCTGCACGTGATCGGTTCTCTGCCTGTTTCCACCGACCAGTACACTCTCTGAGACGGGCGCGCCTACAGTAGCGGAGTGTAGAATATGGCAGAAACCCTGATCCAGAATGCGGATGTGATCGTCACGATGGACGATGCGCGGCGCGAATTGCAGGGCGCAGATTTGCGGTTGCGCGATGGTGTAATTGCTGAGATTGGCACCGGCCTGCGCAGCACTGGCGAGATTATCAATGCGGCGGGCTGTGTCGTGACACCGGGTTTGGTGAACACGCATCACCATCTGTACCAAACGCTGACCCGCGCGGTGCCTGCCGCCCAGGACGCGATGTTGTTTGGCTGGCTGCAAACGCTGTACCCGATCTGGGCGCAGCTGACGCCAGAGCATTTTCACGTCTCGACCCAGATTGGGTTGGCGGAGCTTGCCTTGTCGGGCTGCACGCTCAGTTCCGACCACCTTTATCTCTATCCCAACGGCGCGCGGTTGGATGACACCATTCATGCCGCCGCCGAAGTCGGCTTGCGGTTTCACGCAACGCGCGGCTCGATGAGCATCGGGGAAAGTGACGGCGGGTTGCCGCCAGATGCGCTGGTTGAGCAAGAAAGCGCGATTTTGGAGGATTGTATTCGCCTCGTGGACCGTTTTCATGACGCGGATGAAGGTGCGATGTGTCGCGTTGGATTGGCACCTTGTTCGCCGTTCTCGGTCAGCCGTGATCTGATGCGCGAAACCGCCCTGCTGGCGCGTGACAAGGGCGTCATGATGCACACCCATCTGGCCGAAAATGACGAAGACATCGCCTATAGTCTTGAAATGTTCGGCTGTCGTCCTGGACAATACGCCGAAAGCCTTGGCTGGGTCGGAGCGGACGTGTGGCACGCGCATTGCGTGAAACTGGACCCAAGCGAGATCGCGCTTTTTGCCGCCACCGGCACGGGCGTGGCGCATTGCCCCTGTTCGAACTGTCGGTTGGGGTCGGGCATTGCGCCTGTACGCGCGATGCGCGATGCGGGCGTGTCTGTGGGGCTGGGTGTTGATGGCTCTGCCAGCAATGATGCCGGTAATCTGGTGGCAGAGGCGCGCATGGCAATGTTGTTGCAACGGGTGGCTTATGGCGCAGACCAGATGTCTGCCCGCGAAGCGCTTGAAATCGCAACACGCGGCGGTGCGGATGTGCTGGGGCGGCCCGATTGCGGGCGTTTGGCGGTGGGGTGCCGCGCGGATGTGGCCGTTTGGGACGTCAGCGGTGTCGCCTCTGCGGGCAGTTGGGATCCGGCGGCGCTATTGTTGGCGGGTCCAACAGTGGTGCGGGATCTGTTTGTCGAGGGGCGTCAGGTGGTGCGGGACGGACACATGCAGACGATTGATTTGGCCGGTGTGGTGGCGCGTCAGAATGATCTGATGTGCGGGCTGGGTTAGGCGATCATCGCCTGACGCCATTCACCCAGACATCCCTGATGGCGCGATCATCGCCCATCATGATCGTGGCAAACACGCTTTCCCAGATGTCGGATGCGTTTGCATGGCGCTGTGCAATCGCGTCAGTCGAGCGTAGATTGATGATGCTCAAATCCGCCTCAAGCCCTTGTTTCAAAGACCCAATCTGTTCTGACAGGTGCAACGTTCGTGCCGATCCGGCAGTTGCAAGCCACAGCAGTTGGGCGGCATGCAACGGCGTGCCTCGCAATTGGCCAATCTCATAGGCCGCAGCCATCGTGCGCAGCATCGAAAACGACGATCCACCCCCGGTGTCCGTGGCAAGGCCCACGGGGATGTGGCGCGCGGCAAGGCCTGCCATGTCGAACAACCCTGAGCCGATAAAGGTGTTGGAGGTCGGGCAATGGACGACCGCCGCTCCCGTTTCGGCAATGCGATCAATCTCACGGGGTTCCAGATGTATGGCATGGCCGAATATACCGCGTGCGCCAACAAGGCCATGCGCCTCATAGGTATCCAGATAGTCGCGCGCGTCGGGGTAAAGGTCGCGCACCCATGCGATTTCATCGGTTTGCTCGCTCAGGTGGGTTTGCATCAGACAATCGGGGTGTTCAGCCCACAGCGCCCCGAGGGCTTCCAGTTGGTCAGGTGTCGATGTCGGCGAAAAGCGCGGTGTGATCGCATAGGTGGCGCGGCCCGCACCATGCCAACGCTCGATCAGGGATTTGCTGTCGTCATAGGCGGTTTGCGCGGTGTCGCGCAGGGCCTCAGGTGCATTACGGTCCATACATGTTTTGCCCGCGACGATACGTTGCCCACGTGCGGCCGCCGCCTCAAACAGGGCGTCGGCACTGTGTGGGTGGATCGTGCAATAGGACGCGACAGTGGTGGTGCCATGCGCCAGCGTCAGATCCAGATAACGCGCGGCGATCATCTGCGCATAAGCAGGATCGTGCAGGCGGGTTTCTTCTGGAAAGGTATAATCGTTCAGCCAGTCGATCAGCCGCTTGCCCCACGAGGCGATGATGGCCGTTTGCGGATAATGCACATGGGCATCGACAAAGCCCGGACAGATCAGGTGATCATCGCTGTAGTGTATTTGGACCGCTTCAGGATACGCGGTTCGCAGCGCATCAGCCTGTCCAACTGCCGCAATATGCCCGCCCGCCAGCACAACCGCACCTTGGGTGTCGATCCGCACGGCGTCTTGCCACGGCCCCGTCATCGGGTCGCCGTCAAAGCGCAACGTAGGGCCGGTGATCAGGGTCTGATGTGCCATAAAAATACTCTATGGGGCAGGTCGACGCACCACAATCCCAAAGCGTCGTCGTGCGCCATTGTCACTGCCAAAGCGCTTGCCTATGGTCGCGCCAACCCGGGGGAGAAGCGCAAGATGCAGGACATGGCCGAAGATATCATCGAAAACCCCGAAGAGGACGACGCACAGGCCTACAAGCTGGGCCCAAAGACCGTTTCAGCCATTCTTTATGCGGTTGAAATCGACGACCGCGAGCGGCTGATCGAATTGATGGAACCGCTGCACGCGGCTGACATCGCCGACCTTCTGGAGCAGATCAACGCGTTCGAACGCAGCAAGCTGATCCGGCTTTATGACCGGGAGTTTGACGGCGAAATTCTGTCGGAACTTGACGAAGCGATCCGCGAAGAGGTCATTTCGCTGCTCACGCCACAGGTGCTGTCGCAGGCTGTGCGCGAGATGGACAGCGACGATGTCGTCGATCTGATCGAAGACCTTGAAGGTGCGCAGCAGGAACAAATTCTGGGCGCATTGGAAGTCGCTGACCGCGTCGCGGTTGAACAGGCGATGGCATGGCCAGAATATTCCGCAGGCCGTCTGATGCAGCGCGAGGTCGTGATGGCGCCCGAACACTGGACCGTGGGCCAAGCGATTGACCATCTGCGCGCCACCAAGGAAGAAGACCTGCCGGATCAATTCTATCACATTGTGATGGTGGACCCGCGCCTGCATCCCGTGGGTAACGTGACTTTGGGCAAGCTCATGCGCTCTAAACGTGCAACGATGCTGCGCGACCTGCTAGAAGAAACATTTCGGATCATCCCCGCGTCGCAGGCCGAGGGTGATGTGGCTTATGCGTTCAACCAGTACCACCTGATTTCGGCCCCCGTCGTCGATGACGAGGGGCGCTTGATCGGTATCATCACGATTGATGACGCCATGGCCGTTCTGGACGAAGAACACGAAGAGGACATCTTGCGCCTTGCCGGTGTTGGCGAAAGCTCGCTTTCGGACCGGGTGATCGAGACGACAAAGCAGCGCTTGCCGTGGTTGGCCGTCAATCTGGTCACTGCCATCGCGGCGTCCATGGTGATTTCACAGTTTGAGATGGCGATTTCGCAGATTGTGGCGCTTGCGGTGTTAATGCCCATCGTGGCGTCGATGGGGGGCAACGCGGGCACACAAAGCCTGACCGTGGCGGTGCGCGCGATTGCCACCAAGGATTTGACCGGCTCCAACGTCTGGCGGGTCATTCGGCGTGAATGTCTGGTGGGGCTGATCAATGGCGTGATTTTTGCAGTTGTGATGGGCATTGTCGGGATCATCTGGTTCGGCTCACCGGCGCTGGGTTATGTGATTGCGGTTGCGATGGTGATCAACATGGTGGTGGCAGGTTTTGCAGGCACCGGTATACCGATCCTGTTGGAAAAGGCGGGCGTGGACCCTGCACTTGCCTCCGGTGCGTTTGTGACAACCGTGACCGATGTTGTCGGCTTTTTCGCCTTCCTCGGGTTGGCTGCGGCTGTATTGCTGTGAACGATCTGGCAGCAATAAAGGATGCGGCGCGCAAGGCGGCATTTCTGCGCCGCAAGCCCTTGTTCCAGAATGCAAATGCGGCCCAGGCCGGATATCTGAGCGAGGTGCTGGCTGGGTATCGTGGTGTGCCGGTGTCGGGGTTCATGCCCATCCGCACGGAAATCGACCCGACCCCTGCCATGGCAGAGGCCGCCGCCCACGGACGCGTCGGTGTGCCGGTCATCCACGCTGCAAATCACCCGCTGCGGTTTGCCGAATGGACGCCGGATATGGTGATGGTGGCGGGGACATTTGGGGCGCAAATCCCCGAAGACCCAAAGTTCTTTGAGCCAGAGATCGTGATTGTCCCGCTGTTGGCATTTGACCGGCAGGGCGGGCGTTTGGGTTATGGCGGCGGGTTTTATGACCGCACGCTTGAGATGCTGCGCGCCAAGCGCGCGACCCTTGCGATCGGTTTTGCCTTTGCCGGACAGGAAACCGACGAGGTGCCGCTTGAGGAGACTGACCAGCCGCTTGATCTGATCGTAACAGAGACGGGTGTGATCGAAGTGCGCGGTGTCTGATCCGGCGTCCCTTTAGGCGGTGCGGCGCAGTGCCGACGGGCGCAGAACCTGTAAAAGCAGCTTTGCCTCATAGGCGGCAAGGACCGGTCGGGCGGTTGTGGCGTGGGTTATGGCACTCAGATCAATGCCGGCATTGCATCCCATAGTGTCAGGAATTCTTGATGTTCCAAGGTGGCATCACCCAGAAACAGGCTTTCGGTCCAGATGCCTTCAGCCATCAGAATCGTGTGGGCATCCAACAACAAATGGTAATAAGTCAGGGGCTTGCCCTGCGGGTCCAGTTGCACAGCCCCATCGCCGATCAGATGTTTTGCTGCAACAAGCACCTCTGCCGCACCGAACAACAAGCTGGTTTGTGGGGCGTTCAGCAGGAAACGGTGGTTAGGGGAAACCTTGATTGCGGTCCGC
>JAFMHE010000222.1 GCA_017854675.1 Paracoccaceae bacterium
ACGGCGATTGGCTGGGGGATCATGGTTTGATCCTGAAAGGGCCGATGCATTACGAAGGGCTGCTGCGTGTGCCGATGATCGTCAAAGGACCGGGCGTTCCTGTCGGCAAACGGGTGGATGAACCAGTCTCAACCCTAGACCTTGGCCCGACGTTTTTTGACTATGGCGGTGCAGATGCACTGCAAACCCAACACGGCCAATCCCTGCGCCCGTTGATTGAAACAGAGGGTGCCACCCGCGATTTTGCAATGAACGAATGGGAACTGCTGCCCACCCGCGCCGGTGTGCCGCTTAGTCTGCGCACGGTACGCACCAAGACGCACAAAATGACCGTCGATTTCCATTCAGGCGCGGGGGAACTTTATGATCTGGCCGCTGATCCGGATGAAATGCGCAACCTTTTCGACAACGCCGGTTACAGCGATCTGAAAGATGGTTTGATGCAATTCATGCGCCAACGCCCGGATGACGCGATGCCCATCCAAACACAGGTTGGCATGGCCTGACGTCTATTTGTGATGCGCCCGCCGGTCCCCGAAATCACGCACGCGCTTGCGCCACGCCTTGTAGCTGCCGGGCTTGAGCGTGTCGCGCATCAACGCTTTGACGTCTTTTTCGCCGATCCCGTATTCGCGGCGGATATCGGCAAAGCTGACGTGGTCCGACAGCGCCATTTGCACCACGTCGCTGACATGATCGGGCGGTAATTTCACTGCTTTGTTCATGTCGCACAGTTAGGCGTTTTGCCGCCTGCGGCAAGCGGATACGATTGCAGAAACCGCATCACGCGTCATTTCGTCTCTGGCTCTTTTTCGGCCTGACGGTAACGTTGGGTTTCATATTGCAAGGAATCGCGCCGATGAAAAAATTGCTAATCACAGTGGGTGTTCTGATCGCAATCGGCGGGGGCGTTTCCCTGTATCTGACCCGCAACACCGGGCCCAGCCATCCGGCCCTTCAGGCCGCTGATCTGCCACCGCTGATCCCGACGCGCGCGTTCTATGCCGATCCGCGCGCCGCCTATGATTATGTGGTCAATTCCGACGCAACTTTGATGGCCTACACCAAGGCAAGCCTGCTGGGCCGTGACATTGTGGTCGAAGACATCGCCACCCGCACCCAAATCGGCACGCTCCCTTTGGGACTGTCGTTCCTGCGCTGGCACCCCACGGAACCGCTTATCCGTTTCATCTTTGAAGGTAACGATTGGGAGGTAGACCCCTACAACCCCGACCGCCAGAACTGGAAACGTATTACACCGGTCAAATTGTCGGGTGGCTGGTCCAAGAACGAAATCGCACAAACACCTGATGATACGATCCTGGCATGGGGCAAAACCTGCAACCGCTGCGGCTCAAACATGTGGCTGGTCAGCCAGGACGGGCTGGAGGCAGAACAGATCGCCGAGGGGACCAATGAAACGGTCTATTGGGTCTTTGACGAAAACGACGCGCCCGTACTGCGGGTCGACAGTCTGGACGCGGCCCACCAGCGGGTATTTCGCAAGGACGGTGACGTCTGGAACACATTGTTTGATGTGAACCTGAATGATGCGTTCTATCCCTTGGGGCAGGTCAGGGCCGACAATACCGTTCTGGTCACATCGTCGCGCGGACGCGATACCACAGCAATGGTGTCCCTTGATGTCACAACAGGTGAGGAGACCGTCGTGATCAGCGCACAAGGCGCTGATCTGGGCTGGACCAACGACATCACCTTGGACGGGCAACCCGATTTCATCCGTCTGAGGACAGACACAGGTGAGCGACGTGCGTTGACCGATGCCGGTCAAGTGTACCTGGATATTCTGGCAACATTCCCGCAACCTGTTGCGCTGGGTGCCACCAATCCTACGGCGGGCGGGCGGTATGTGGTGCAGTCGCTCTCACCGCAGAACCAGTCCTATGTCACCATCCTGATCGAATTGCAGGAAAAGTCCTACATCACCCTTGGTGAATATCATTTCCGCAGGTTTGCCGATGATCTGGTGCTGGATCAGGCGATCACCTTTCCCGCGCGTGACGGTTTGGACATCCCCGCGATGCTGTTGCGCCCCAAAGGGACAACCGGACCGATCCCCTTTGTCGTGATGATCCACGGCGGCCCTGCACAGCACTGGGGTTCGGGTTATGACCACATGTCGCAATTCCTGCTGAACCGGGGTTACGGGGTGCTGGGCGTCAACTTTCGCGGCTCCACCGGTTATGGCAAGGATTTTCAGGCCAAAGGTTTCATGGAATTTGGCCGCGCAATGCAGGATGATGTGACCGACGCCGCCCTTTGGCTGGTAGAGGAAGGTCTGGCAGATACTGATGCGCTGATCGCGATGGGCGCCAGCTATGGCGGGTATTCCGCTGCATTGGCGATGTCACGTGATCCGGGTCTGTTTGATGCCGCAATCGTCGAATTCCCGATGCTGGATGTAGAATTTCAATCGAAATACCACCCCGGTTTCTGGGACAGTGGCATGTTCGGCTGGTCGCGTTATTTCGGGGATGTCGAGAACCCTGATGAACTGGAACTGATGCGCAAATATTCCCCGGTGAACCAGATCGCCGACCTGCACGGTCCGATCCTGTTGATCGGGGGCGTCAAGGATCAGATCACCGCCGTCCAACAGGTGCGCGATTACGAGGCTGCCGCAATCGCAGCGGGCAAACAGATTGAGGTGGCGTACTTTGAAAACGCAGGGCACGGCGTGTCGCATTGGCGCGACGAGTTGCGCCGCGCCCGGTTGATCGAGGACTTTCTTGCCACCCATGCAGGGGGGCGCTCTGGTGGGTTTGAATTTGTCGAATGGGCACCGGATTTCATCGACTGACGCGGGCAATCTTGCCCTTACCTTGCTGTGCTGCCTAAAGTGCGCGCAACAAGGATACGAATAAGAGGCAAGCCAATGACTGCGACAAACACTCGGGCGGAATTTCTGCTGCCCACTGACGAGCTGCGCGATGATCTGCCGTTCTATACCAAAGTGCTGGGCATGCGGCTGGAGAACATCTTTCCCGCCGATGATCCGTCTGTGGCCAGCTTTTCAGGGCATGGTCTGCGCCTGCGCATCGAAAAAGGGGCGGATGTGGCCCCCGGCCATCTGCGGATCCTGACCGATGATCCCGACGGGTTTGCAGGTGGGCAACGCCAGTTGACCGCCCCCAATGGCACAAAGATCGACATCGTCCCGCTGACCCCCGCAGTGGTGCAACCCGAAACCGCCCATGAGTTTGCCGTGCGCCGTCTGCGCGACGAGGCACCTTGGGTGATCGGACGCGCGGGCATGCATTACCGCGATTTGATCCCTACGCGTCTGGGCGGGTCGATCATCGCCAGTCACATCCGTATTCCCGATGGTGGTCCGGTGCCGGATATGGTGCATTATCATACCGTCGGGTTCCAACTGATCTTTTGCTACAAAGGCTGGGTTGATGTCTTGTATGAAGATCAGGGCGATATGATCCGCCTGCACGCGGGCGATTGCGTCACCCAACCCCCCGGCATCCGCCACCGCGTGGTTGAGGCATCTCCCGAGATTGAAGTCATCGAAATTGGCGTGCCCGCCGAACATGTCACCACCATCGACCACGACTTTACACTGCCCAACGGCACCGGCGATCCAACCCGCGAATGGGATGGACAACGCTTTGTGCACCACGTCAAGGAAGGGGCCGTCTGGCAACCCTTCCGCCTGCCCGGATTTACCGCGCGCGATACCGGCATCGCGCAAGGCACCAAAGGTGTCGCCGGTATTCAGGTCGTGCGCATGGATGGGGGCGAAAGCCCTGCAGCCACTCACGATGCCGACATCCATTTCACGTTTGTGATGGATGGCACCATGACGCTGAGCGCCAAAGGTCAGGACGACCGCGACCTGCAAGCAGGAGACGCCTTTGTGATCCCGCCGGGCATGGAAACGCGCTATCACGCCTGTTCGGACGATCTGGAGCTGCTTGAAGTCGCATTGCGCGGAGATTTTGCGACAAAACTGTTAGGGTGAATGGGCCGTCCCGTAGCACCGCGAAAAAGCGTTACCAAAATTCGCCTACGCGTGCCGTTTCGTAACATTTAACTTGTCTCAAAAGGTTTCATCGCCTAGTTTTCCCTGAATCAGGGAGAACATCATGCAGGCATTCATCTGTGACGCGCAGCGCACACCCATCGGTCGTTTCGGCGGCGCATTGGCATCGGTCCGCACGGATGATCTGGCAGCGGTCCCGATTGCCGCCTTGATGGCCCGCAACCCCGATGTGGACTGGACGCGAGTCGATGATGTTATCATGGGCTGCGCCAACCAAGCGGGCGAAGACAACCGCAACGTCGCGCGTATGGCAGCGCTGTTGGCGGGTCTGCCCGTCGATGTGCCGGGTTCCACAATCAACCGTTTGTGCGCCTCAGGTATGGATGCAGTTGGCAATGCGGCCCGCGCCATTCGCGCCGGTGACATGGATCTGGCGATTGCCGGCGGTGTCGAAAGCATGACGCGCGCACCTTTTGTGATGCCCAAGGCCGACACTGCGTTCTCTCGCAACAATGCCGTTTATGACACCACCATCGGCTGGCGCTTTGTGAACCCCAAGATGAAGGCGCAATATGGCGTCGATTCAATGCCGCAGACCGCAGACAATGTCGCAGCAGACCATGATGTGAACCGCGCTGACCAAGATGCCTTTGCCGCGCGCAGCCAGGACCGCTGGGAAGCAGCAGACGCCGCAGGTCTTTTTGCGGATGAAATCACCCCCGTCACGATTCCCCAGCGCAAAGGCGACGCGATCATCGTGGACCGCGACGAACACCCGCGCCCCGGTACAACCGTTGATAAGCTTGCCAAATTGCGCGGCATCAACGGCCCTGATTTGACTGTGACTGCTGGCAACGCGTCCGGCGTAAATGACGGTGCTGCCGCCTTGCTGATCGCCTCCGAAGAAGCCGCCAAAACGCATAAACTGACACCCATCGCACGTGTTGTCGCCATGTCTGCCGCAGGCGTGGAACCCCGCGTTATGGGCATCGGTCCGATCCCCGCGTGTCGCAAGGTTCTGGCCCGTGCGGGTCTGACCATCGACCAGATGGACGTGATCGAGTTGAACGAGGCCTTCGCATCCCAAGGCATCGCAACCCTGCGCGCGTTGGGTGTTCCCGATGACGCGCCGCATGTGAACGCCAATGGCGGGGCCATCGCCATCGGTCATCCCCTTGGCATGTCGGGTGCGCGTCTGGTGATGACAGCCGCATTGCAACTGAAACGCACCGGTGGTCGCTATGCCCTATGCACGATGTGTGTGGGCGTGGGCCAAGGTGTTGCCCTCATTCTTGAAAGGACCTGAACGATGTATGCACAGATGATCAAGTCGACCGGCGAGGGCGTAAAATCCCTCGACGAGATGGAGCCGCAAGAGCGCGCCTTTCAGGAACGCATCAATGCGGGTGGCAAGATTGAACCAAAAGACTGGATGCCCGACGGTTATCGCAAGAACCTGATCCGCCAGATCGGCCAGCACGCGCATTCCGAAATCGTCGGCCAACTGCCCGAAGGCAACTGGATCACCCGCGCGCCCACGCTGGAACGCAAGGCGATCCTGCTGGCCAAAGTGCAGGACGAGGCAGGCCACGGTCTGTATCTGTATTGTGCCGCTGAAACACTTGGCGTGACCCGCGATCAACTGACCCGCGACCTGCTGTCGGGCAAGATGAAATATTCGTCGATCTTTAACTATCCGACCCTGACATGGGCCGACATGGGTGCCGTTGGCTGGCTGGTCGACGGTGCCGCGATCATGAACCAAGTGCCGCTGCAACGCACGTCCTACGGCCCCTATGCCCGCGCGATGGTCCGCATCTGCAAAGAGGAATCGTTCCACCAACGCCAAGGCTTTGACATCATGATGAAGATGGCCAACGGCACCGAAGCCCAGCGCAAGATGGCACAGGACGCGTTGAACCGTTTCTGGGGTCCGGCCTTGATGATGTTCGGCCCATCTGACGCAGAATCCGTGCATTCGGCGCAGTCTATGGCGTGGAAGATCAAGATGAACTCGAATGACGAGCTGCGTCAGAAGTTCGTCGATCTGACCGCCCCGCAAGCGGCATACCTTG
>JAFMHE010000017.1:0-25493 GCA_017854675.1 Paracoccaceae bacterium
GACTAGAGATGACAACGCGACGTAAATTTATCCAAGGGGCTGCCGTAGTACCGGCGGCCGCCGCATTGGCAACACCGGCATTGGCGCAAAGCACGATCAGATGGCGGATGCAGACCTATGCGGGTTCCGCGCTGGCCGCCGAAGTCATCGTGCCAGCCATCGACATGTTCAACAAGATCGCAGGCGACCGCATGCAGATCGAGCTGTTCTTTGCAGACCAACTGGTTCCAACGGGTGAGTTGTTTCAGGCCATGCAGCGCGGCACAATCGACGCTGTGCAATCTGACGACGACTCAATGGCGTCGCCAACGGATGTGACGGTATTTGGCGGATACTTCCCCTTCGGCTCGCGCTATTCTTTGGATGTGCCCGTGCTGTTCAACCAATACGGCCTGAACGAGATTTGGGACGAAGAATACTCCAAAGTCGGCGTCAAACACATCTCGGCGGGTGCATGGGATCCGTGCCATTTTGCGACCAAAGACCCAATCCGCAGCCTTGAGGACATGAAAGGTAAAAAGATATTTACCTTCCCGACTGCCGGTCGTTTCCTGACCCAGTTCGGTGTGGTGCCCGTCACCCTGCCGTGGGAAGATATCGAAGTTGCACTGCAAACCGGCGAACTTGACGGCGTTGCATGGTCCGGCATCACCGAAGACTACACCGTTGGTTGGGCCGATGTGACCAACTATTTCCTGACCAACAACATTTCCGGTGCTTGGGCAGGATCGTTCTTTGCCAATATGGAAAGCTGGAATGCGCTGCCCGATGACCTGCAAACCCTGTTCCGCGTTTGCTGTGACCAATCACACTATTACCGTCAGTGGTGGTACTGGGGCGGCGAAGCGGACCTGCGCGTCAACGGCACCAAGATGGAGCTGACCTCGATTCCGGATGAGGAATGGGCAACAGTCGAGGCCGCCGCGCAAGTCTTCTGGGAAGAAATCGCAGCAGAATCCGACGTGAAGCGCCGCGTCGTTGATATCTTCAAGAAGTACAACGAGGATATGGTCAAAGCGGGCCGTCCTTATCGTTACGGCTAAACCAAGCTTTGGGGGCCGCTGCCTGCGGCCTCCAACACTCACATGAAAAGCGGAAATACCATGCCCGGACCAATGACATTCGACGACCTGAAATCCCAAGTTGCGGAAGGGGCAATTGATACTGTTCTTGTCTGTTTCGTAGACATGCAAGGCCGCTTGATGGGCAAACGGTTTCACGCGGTCAACTTTGTCGAAACCTCGTTTGAGGAAACCCATTGCTGCAATTACCTGCTGGCGACCGATCTGGAAATGGCAACGCCCGATGGCTATGCCTCGACCAGCTGGGAAAAGGGATATGGCGACTATGTGATGAAGCCGGACCTTGGCACCATCCGCCCCGTGCCATGGCTTGAAGGGACCGCGATGGTCCTGTGCGATATACTCGACCACCATACCCACGCGCCCGTCTCCCATTCGCCCCGCGCCATGCTCAAGCGGCAGATCGCGCGGCTGGAGGCCATGGGCTTTGAGGCCAAGATGGCGACCGAACTGGAGTTTTTCCTGTTCGAGAAAAGCCTTGATGACATTCGCAAGTCCGGCTTTCGCGACATGCAACCGCTGAGCGGCTACAACGAAGACTACCACATCTTCCAGACCACCAAAGAAGAGAGCGTGATGCGGCCGATCCGCAATCACCTTTATGCCGCTGGCCTGCCCATCGAAAACACCAAAGGTGAGGCCGAGGCAGGGCAGGAAGAGCTGAACATTCGCTATTCACCCGCTTTGGATTGCGCGGATTTTCATACCATCGCGAAACACGCGATCAAAGAGATTTCATGGCAGCAGGGGCATGCGGCCACCTTCCTGCCCAAGTGGCACAAGGACCGGGTTGGGTCGTCCAGCCACGTGCATCAGTCGCTTTGGCAAAAGGGGGAGCCTGCGTTCTTTGACAAATCCCGCGCCCATGGCATGTCACAAGTCATGGAACACTACATGGCGGGCCTGATCAAATATGCGCCTGATTATGTCTATTTCCTTGCGCCTTACGTAAACAGCTACAAACGGTTTTCCAAAGGCACGTTTGCCCCGACCAAAACAGTCTGGTCCGTCGACAACCGCACCGCCGGTTTCCGTCTGTGCGGTGAAAACACCAAAGGCGTGCGCGTGGAATGCCGCATAGGCGGTTCTGATCTGAACCCCTATCTGGCCCAAGCTGTCATGCTGGCTGCGGGCATCAAAGGGATCGAGGATGCAGAGACATTGGCCCCCGCCACCACGGGCGATGTCTATGAGGACGCCAAGGCAGCCGATATCCCCCAAACACTGCGCGCCGCGACGGAAACCCTGAGAGGATCGCAGTTCTTGCGCGATGCCTTGGGGGACGACGTGGTCGATCACTACACCCGTGCGGCCGAATGGGAACAAGAAGAGTTTGACCAGACAGTAACCGACTGGGAAATCGCACGCGGCTTTGAGAGGGCATAAGCACAATGACACTCACCTGTATTTCACCCATCGACGGGTCCGTTTACGCCACCCGCGAAACACTGACGCGCGCACAGGCGGATGCCGCCGTGGCACGGGCCAAATCCGCGCAAACCGACTGGGCCGCACGCCCCTTGGCCGAGCGGATCGCACTTGTGCAGGCAGGCGTCGCTGCCGTGGGCGCGATGAACGATGAGATCGTGCCGGAACTTGCATGGCAGATGGGCCGCCCTGTGCGTTACGGCGGTGAATTTGGCGGCTTTAACGAACGCGCAAGCTATATGGCAGATATCGCCACCGAGGCATTGGCCCCGATCGAGATTGAGGACAGTGACACCTTTCGCCGCGTGATCAAGCGCGTGCCGCATGGGGTTGTGCTGATCGTGGCCCCTTGGAATTACCCGTATATGACAGCGATCAACACGGTCGCGCCTGCGTTGATTGCGGGCAATGCCGTGCTGTTGAAACACGCCTCGCAAACCCCGCTGGTGGGTGAACGGATGGCGGCAGCGTTCCATTCTGTGGGCATCCCTGCGGACGTATTCCAGAACGTATTTCTGGACCACGGCACCACATCTGGCCTGATCGCTGACCGCGCGTTTGGTTTCGTGAACTTCACCGGCTCTGTCGGGGGTGGCAAAGCGATGGAGGCAGCGGCCAGTGGCACGTTCACCGGTTTGGGGTTGGAGCTTGGCGGCAAAGATCCGGGATATGTCATGGACGATGCGAACCTTGATGCAGCCGTAGATACGCTGATCGACGGCGCCATGTTCAACTCAGGGCAATGCTGTTGCGGGATTGAGCGGATTTATGTGCATGAAAGCCTGTTTGACGCTTTCGTCGCAAAGGCTGTTGCGATTGTTCAGGGCTACAAACTGGGGAACCCTCTGGACGCAGAGACAACGCTGGGACCAATGGCGCATGTCCGCTTTGCCGATGAGGTGCGCGCGCAAACGGCTGAGGCAATCGCAGATGGTGCCAAGGCACATATCGACCCCGCAGATTTCCCGCAGGACGGCGGCGCATACCTGATGCCACAAATCCTGACCAATGTGACACATGATATGCGGGTTATGCGCGAAGAGAGTTTTGGCCCGGTGGTCGGCATCATGCCCGTCAAAGACGACGCGCAAGCCATCGCGTTGATGAACGACAGCGACTTTGGCCTGACCGCCTCGCTGTGGACGCGCGATGCTGCACGCGCCGAAGCCATCGCGGACCAGATCGAAACCGGCACTGTGTTCATGAACCGCGCGGACTACCTTGATCCCGCCTTGTGCTGGACGGGGTGCAAAGATACAGGACGCGGCGGCGGCCTTTCGGTCATCGGATACCACAACCTGACACGCCCCAAGTCATACCACCTCAAGAAGGCTTAATGCACATGAACCTCACTGCAAACTGGTCCTACCCCACCTCAATCCGTTTCGGTGCGGGACGCATTTCCGAAATCGCGCAAGCCTGCGCTGCGGCCGGCATCACAAAGCCGTTGCTGATCACGGACCGTGGTCTTGCCGGTATGGAAATCACCACCAGGACACTTGATCTGCTGGAGGCGGCGGGCCTTGGCCGCGCGATGTTCTCGGATGTGGACCCCAACCCCAACGAAAAGAATGCCGCTGCCGGCGTGAAGGCCTATAACGACGGTGGGCATGATGGTGTGGTGGCCTTTGGCGGTGGCTCTGGGCTTGATCTGGGCAAGCTGGTGGCATTCATGGCGGGTCAAACCCGGCCTTTGTGGGATTTCGAGGATATCGGGGACTGGTGGACACGCGCCGATGCGGACGTCATCGCGCCTATCGTTGCAGTGCCTACCACCGCTGGAACCGGGTCCGAAGTGGGGCGCGCGTCGGTCATAACCAATTCGGAAACCGCGCAGAAAAAGATCATTTTCCACCCCAAGTTTCTGCCCACAGTCGTGATCTGTGATCCCGAACTGACCGTTGGCATGCCTAACTTCATCACGGCGGGCACCGGCCTTGATGCCTTTGCCCATTGTGTCGAGGCGTTTTGTTCACCGCATTACCATCCGATGTCACAGGGTATGGCACTAGAAGGCATGCGTTTGGTCAAAGACTATCTGCCCCGCGCCTATGCCGATGGCACCGATATGGAGGCCCGCGCGCATATGATGTCAGCCGCAATAATGGGTGCCACAGCGTTTCAAAAAGGGCTGGGCGCAATCCACGCCTTGTCGCATCCAATCGGCGCAATCTACCACACCCACCATGGCACCACGAACGCGGTTTGCATGCCGGCCGTATTGCAATTCAACAAACCCGCAATCACCGGCGTGATCGAGCAGGCTGCGCAGTACCTTGGCCTGACGGGCGGGTTTGACGGGTTTTGCGCTTATGTGGATGACTTGAATGATGCGCTTGGTATTCCGCGCAAACTGTCGGGGCTTGGTGTTGAAAACCCTGATATTGAACGCATCGTGGCCGGTGCGCTGATCGACCCAAGTACAGGCGGCAACCCGATCGAGATGACGCAGGAAAATACAACAAAGCTGTTGCTAGAGATCGTCTAAAAGACAGACCGCCATTCAGAATGTGTGTTCAGGCATTAAGCCCGATTGTGACAATGCCGAACACCATCAGAATGGCGGCGCTTAACCTGCGCTTCCAATTGCCTTCTTTCAGCACGAAAAACCCGATCAGCGTTGCAAACACAACAGATGTTTCGCGCAGGGCAGAAACGACCCCCAAATCCGCGAAATTCTTGGCGTAAAGCACAAGACCGTAAGCCGCCATCGACACCATGCCGCCGGCGATCCCCACCGCCCAGATCTTGATCGGCAAGCGGCGCAGAACCTGTTGCCTGCGCCACCCACAAAATCCGGCAATGAACAAATGCAGGAACGCACCCCAGGCCCAATAGCCCAGTGTATTGCCTGACAAACGCACCCCCATCCCGTCGACCACGGAATAGACCGAGATGCACAGCCCCGTGCCCAATGACAAAACCAGCGCTGACCGTCCCACCCCGGACCGCAGCGACCTCCAACTGCTCAAGAATATGCCTGCCATGATCAGCGCGATGCCCGCCCAGACCAAAGGGGGTAAAACCTCACCCAACAGCAGCCAGGCCCAAAGCGAGACGAGCACCGGCACGATCCCGCGCGCGATAGGATAAATGACGCTAAGATCCCCGTGCTGGTAGGCCCGCCCCAGCATGTAGAAATAGCCAAAGTGAACAAACGTCGACAGGGCAATAAACGGCCAGCTTTCGGCGTTTGGCAACGGCAGAATACAGATCAGCACCGCACCGGGCAGAACATGCCCCAACGCAACAAGGCCCAATGTCGTAGTGCGGTCAACGGCGGTTTTGACAATCGCGTTCCACACCGCATGCAACATAGCAGCCGCCAGAATCGTCGCGATGATTACCGGTGACATTCTAAGCCCTTTACCGGGTGAGGAGTTGACGCGCGCCCCATCTAAACCAGCATACCATCGTCCAAAGGAAAGATCGGGCGCGGCACGTTCTTGTAGCCCAGTGACGCGTAATCAAGGGTGCACAACGCCCCGCAGTCACACACGATGATGCGCCCCGCAACAGGTGTGAAGGCCGCGCGAAAATGCTGCATGGATTTCAAGGCGACCACGGATTTTTGCGCGGGATCAATCCCGAATGTCTCAAACTGTTTGAGGTCCAAAATCTGGTGCGGGATGCTGACGATCAAAATCTCTATCCCCGCAACCTCCAGCACCGCCGTCTCGCCAAAGCTGCGCTCCAGACCGCCCATGATCGGGCCGCTGCCCACCACGCGCCCGTCCCCGGTCCATTTAACCGTGCCCGTCACGCAAAGCGGGCCACCCCCAATGTCGGGTGCCGTTGCGCCACCGATATTCAGCGTGACCTGCTCCCCGACCGCGTGGCTGTTAAGTGTCTTGGCCGCGACCGGATCGACCAACGCGCCAAAGCACGCGTTACCGACACCCGCGTCAAGCAGGGCTGCCAGCAAATTGGTCGCATCGCCATATGCGCCTGATCCGGGGTTATCGGCGTAATCCGCGATGACCAAGGGGCCCGCGTCACTGTTCCAGGCCTTGGCTGCAATCGCGGCCCCGGTGCTGGTCACATAGACGTTCAGCGCCTCGTACCGCCGGTCCCAGATGTCGTCAGCCAGCGTCTCGGCGATGGCGCGATGTGCAGCACTGTCACCGTCACAAGTGACCAAAACAGTTGGGCCGACCTCGGGGATGTCAGCGCAGGGAAATGCCCCGTTTATACTGATCGCATAGACCCCTTTGCGTGTCTCGAAAGCGCGGGCCATGGCGTGGCGTTCGATCATCGGGCCAATATCGGTGCGCCCTGCATTGGCTTCTTCCAACATGGGGCGGTGCGCGCGCAGGGTTACGGGGGTGATGTCGCCCAGCATCGTGCGCTGCAACAATTCAGCGCAACGCCTGCCCGTGGCACGAAAATCAACATGCGGATAGGTGGTGTAAGACACCAATATCTGGGCCAGATCGCACATGGCGGTCGATACGTTTGCATGCGGGTCCAACGTTACCGCGACCGGCACGTCCGGTCCTACGACCGCGCGCAGCCGCCTAAGGATCTCACCCTCGCCATCGGCGCAGAAATCCGTCACCATCGCGCCATGCAGCATCAGCAGAATGCCGTCCCATTGGCCTTGCGCAGCAGCAGCTATCAAAGGGGCGGCTAGCGCTTCAAAAGCGTCTGTTGTTACGACACCTCCCGGCCCCGCTGCGGCGCTGATGACATGGGTGACGTCCCACCCATGATCGCGCCCCACGTCCAGCATGCCGGCCAGTTCGGTATTCTGACTGCCGCGTGTGGCAAGCGCCTGCGTGCCATCCAAAAGATACCGGTCCTGAAAGCTTTTCAGCGTGGTCGGGTAAATGTTGAAAGTGTTGGTTTCATGAGCGATTTCAGCACTCAGGACCTTAAAACTCACGAAAACTCTCCTTTCGGGCGCGGGTCACTGCCACTTGCCACTATTTCTTTGTCTCAGGTTTATTGCGCCCGCTGCTCTCAACGTGGCCGGTAAATTTCCCATAAAGAAGCGCGACCTTGTTCATGCGTGCTTCGACCTCGGGGCCCAGTTCCATAAACACCCCGTTTACCAACAAATTGGCAAGACTGGCCATCTGTGCCGTGGAGTGCCAAAATAGGTTAAACGACGTGGGAACAACAAAAATCTCATCCGCACACGTATGCGCCCAGTCACAATAGGGATCAGTGATCAACGTGACCGGGATGCCCGCGGCCTGCGCCTCTTCTGCCAGCAGCAGCGCATTACGCGAATACCTGCGCGCCTCAAAAATGACCAACGCCGCATTATCCTGATCCGCTGCAAGAAGATCCGCAAAATTACCGCTGGCCAGATCAAGCAATTGCACGTTATCGCGCAGATATTGCAGCTGGTGGGTAAAGATTTGTGCAATGCCTCTTTCGGTTTGAAAGCCCACCACAAACACCGACCTTGCCTGCGCCAGACGTTTCACCACGCGGTCCCATTCGGGTGTTTGGGCGGCCTCATAGACGGTCACAAGTGCCGCCATTTCCAGCTCAAGACCGCGGGTCAGTTGATCTTCGCCCGCGCGGTTGCGCTGTTGCAGATCACGCAACCTATCGCCAATCAGCCAAGGTTGGTCGCCGATATCGCTGCGCAGGTTCTTTTTGAGGTCCTTGAACCCGTCATACCCGATGGCGCGACAAAACCGGCCTACCGTCGGTTCGCTGACCCCGACTTTATCCGCGAGGCTGGCAGCTGTTTCAAACGGAAGGCTGCCCAATTCAGCCAATATATAAGTCGCCAACGCGCGGTCCGCCTTTGACGAGGAAACCGCCGCGTCATTCAACCTTTCGCGAAGTGTTTGTTTGGTCATCCGTCCTCTTCTTCCCGCGTCTGCACGGCGCTGGCCCCATGCAGGCGCTCTACGGACAAGAGATGCGCCAATACCTTGGTCAGCGGGCCACCGGGCGCCTGACACAGTTCGGCGGTCAATTGCGCAAGGACGGGGGCCATCATGATCCCGTACCCCCCCTGCCCGGCGAGCCAGAAAAAATCAGGCACATCAGGATCGAACCCCACGACCGGCGCATCATCCGCAACAAAGCTGCGCAACCCTGCCCAACTGTGTTCAATCTTGGCCACTTTGATCGTGGTTTGACGTTCGATCCAATCCGCCAGAACCGCGATATCCATATCTTCTGGCCAGACATCAAAGGCCGCACTTGGCGTTGCATCGCCGGGCGAGGCCATGAGCCTGCCCGCATCCGGTTTGATGTAGGCGTCGGTGCCGGCAAAATCGATTGCGGGCAAGGTGCTACAATCTGTTCCTGCTGGCGCATTGATAATAATCGCGGTACGTCGTTTGGGCACCAAACCGATTGCGCGCGCGCCTGCCAGCGCGCCAACGTGATCGGCCCATGCGCCCGCCGCATTGATGACAACGGACCCGTGAAACCGTTCGGTCGCCGTCGCCGCACACCATACCCCCGCCTCGCGGGTCAGGGATGTTACGGAATGGTTTGTCGCAATATGCGCACCCCTTTTTTTTGCGCCAGTCACGAAACTCTGGTGCAGCGCCGCCACATCGATGTCGCTGACGCCTGCTTCATAGACGGCTGCTGCCACGCGGTCTGCGCGCAAAAACGGCGCACGCTCAAGCGCTTCTTCGGGCGCGATACGGCAAATCGGGGAGTCTGTGCCGGACATCTCGATCAACGCATCCAGCGCCGCTTCTTCACCGGGGCCCGCCACGGTCAAACATCCACGCGGTGTCAGCAAATCCGTCGGGCAAAAGCCCACTGGCGGCGCGTCAAAGAAATCCGCGCTCAGTCTGGTGATTCTGCGGACAACGGGACATCCGTAATTTGCGGTAAACAACGCCGCTGATCGGCCAGTTGCATGATAACCTGTCGTGCTTTCTGCCTCTAAAAGCAGCACACTTGCCTCTTTGGCCAATTCATAGGCCGCCGAGGCGCCGGCAATGCCCCCGCCGATGACAAGAAAATCGTATATCATCAATAATGCCTTTTGCAGCTCTGACCAGCACCACACCAACCGGTATGCCTAACAAGCTCCTTAATGGAACGCGCTGCAAGGAAAATAAATAATATTGACAGCATGAAAGTTTTATTACTTACTTTGTTCATCTGCGGGGAAAATCCATGACGAGACCATTCGTGCGCGTGCCCGCATCAAAAGGCACTGACTGCGCCACTGAATTATGCGGAACCCCGCACATTTCCGCCTTTGGACAATTGCGCCGCCTTCGGGCAGTAGCGAACTCCACGTATCATCGGCTGGCGGCTGTCACAAAACCTGCGTCAAACCGTTCTACCTTCCCTATGCTTAAACAAGCTGAAAATGGCACAACCATTCGGTCCAACACATAATTGCCGACACACGGTGACTATCCAACAAGGAAAGACTCTATGAAAAAGATACTTTTATCCAGCGCGGCGATGACCGCCTTTGCCGGTACGGCGATGGCGGCTTGTCCTGCTGTAACCGTCGCGGACGCGATGGGCGTTGCGGCAGGCGCATTCCCGCAGCAGTATGAGCTAAGCGAGTTCCAGACCGCAGCCAATTGCACCATGGAAATGTCGGAGAATCCCGCCATCGGCGCGTTGAATGCCAAAATCAGAGGCAACCCAGAGATGCCCGCTTTGGCTGATCGTCTGCCATCCGAGCCGCTGGTCGTCGCCCCTTATGACATGATCGGCACCTACGGGGGCACGTTCAACGCCCTGTCCAACGCGACCGAGGCAGGCACGTCCGACTTTATGTCCGTGCGCCACGTCAATCTGGTCCGCTACTCAGATGATCTGACCACCATCGTGCCCAATGTCGCCAAAAGCTGGTCTTGGAACGAAGATTTCACGCAGCTGACATTCGTGCTGCGCAAGGGTCACAAATGGTCTGACGGCCAGCCCTTCACCGCTGAGGATGTCGAATTCTGGTACGAGAACCTCGCGCTTGACCCCAAAGTCATCGAAAGCCCCAAAGACTATGTTCTGGCCGGTGGTGAGGCGATGACGGTTGACGTGATCGACGCGCAAACCGTGCGTTTTAACATGCCGTCGCCAAAGCCCGGTTTCCTCGCGCATTTTGCCAACCATTATGCGCAGGGTTTCCAGCCCAAGCATTTCCTGGGTCAGTACCACCCTTCCATCAACCCGGATGCAGACGCGCTTGCGCAGTCGCTGGGGTTTGAGGATGGCTACGCGCTGGTCAAAGCCTATTACGGATCATCTGACTGGATGGACACGCCAACGCCGATGCTGGCACATCCCGATAAGGTCGCGAACCTGCCCCTTGATGCGGCCCCCACACTGGAAAGCCACATCGTCACCTCAGAGACCACCGAAGGCCGC
Source organism: Paracoccaceae bacterium (assembly GCA_017854675.1). Taxonomy (GTDB): domain Bacteria; phylum Pseudomonadota; class Alphaproteobacteria; order Rhodobacterales; family Rhodobacteraceae; genus Sulfitobacter. The sequence continues at coordinate 10,827 of JAFMHE010000017.1, forward strand.
ACATTTGTTGCAAACCCGTATTTCTACAAGGTCGACACCGCAGGCAACCAGTTGCCTTATATCAACGAGATGGACGAGATCTTTGTTGGCGAAAGCGAAGTGCGCCTGCTGAAACTGGTTAACGGCGAAGTAGACTACAAAGCGCAGGCTTTGCAGATCGACTATGTGCCTTTGCTGATGGAAAATCAGGAAAAAGGCGGCTTTGTTGTTGACCTGAAACCCGACATCACGATGCCGACCTTTGCGTTCAACGTCACCTCGGCTGACCTTGAAAAACGCAAGGTATTTGGTGATCTGAAGTTCCGCCAAGCGATGTCTGTCGCAATGAACCGCGACGAAATCAACGAAGTGGCGATGTTCGGTCTGGGCACGCCGCAGCAGTACATCGGCTTCTCTCCGACGCCAAATTTCGTACCGGCAGAATGGGAACAGCACTTTGCCCAGTATGATCCGGAACTGGCCAAAACGCTGCTTGATGAAATCGGCGTTGTGGACACAGACGGCGACGGCATGCGCGAATTGCCAAACGGAGATCCGCTGGTATTGAACCTGCAGGTCGCGACGCAAGGCATCTCGATCAAGATCGTTGAACTGGTGGGCCAGACATGGCGCGAGGTTGGTATCAACAACACCGTCAAAGAGGTCACATCAGACGAATACCGTTCATCACAGTCCTCAAACCAGTTGGACGTGACGCTTTGGGAAAAATCTGTGCCTCTGGCAGTTGTCTTGGGTAACGGTGAAATCTTCATTCCGCCTTATGACAACTACTTCAACATGCGTACCGCAATGCTATGGGGCGAATGGGTGGACAGCGAAGGTGCATCCGGTGTTGAACCACCGGCCTACGCCAAGCAGATGATCGAAGACGTCAAGACGTTTCAGGCCGCACAGGTCGGCACCCCGGAATCTGATGCTGCCGGTCTGAAACTGGTTGAAGCTATGACCAGCAACCTGTTGTTCATCGGCACCGTGAAAGAGCAAAAGCCGATCTACCGCAATGCGGACCTCAAGAACGTGCCGCAGTTCAAGACCGCGTCTTACGCCTACTACCGGACTTACCCTTACCGTCCGTCACAGTGGTTCTTGGACGAATAAGCACCCGTCTGACTGACTAGGAAACCGTTGCGGGCAGGTCCGACCTGCCCGCAACTCCCAATAATAAGCGCGCCCGAATTGGGCCGCATCTGCTGCGGGGGCGCATCGACCAATGGTCCAGTTTCTACGATTTGCGGGCATCCGTGCCGTCCTTGCCTTTTTCACGCTCTGCCTTGTTTCCTTCATCGTTTTCTCGCTTATGGAACTGGTGCCCGGCGATTGCGCAGAACGCTATCTGGCCTTCAAAAATTCCCAAGGCGCACAAATCTCTATTGCCGATATCGAGGCCGAACGCGTCCGCCTTGGCCTTGACCGCCCGTTCTTTGAACGCTGGGTCAAATGGATATATGGCGCCTTTCAGGGTGAGTTCGGTGACAGTTGTATCCTGCGCCTGAACATCAACCAACTGCTCGGCCAAAAAGTCTGGCTGAGCATCGGCATCTGCCTTGGCTCCTTGCTGGTTGCCTACATCATCGCGATCCCCGTGGGCATCATTGCCGCCACATCGCGTAACCCTTACCTCAACAATTCACTGCGCCTGATCAGCTATCTGGGTCTCGCGCTGCCGAACTTCTTGCTGGCGCTGATGATCATGCTGTTTGCGACTGTGTTCTTTGGCAACAGTCTGACAGGTCTGTTTTCGCCGGAATTCCGCGATGCAGCTTGGGACTGGGCGCGGGTCAAAGACTTCCTTAGCCACGTCTGGTTGCCGGTCTTTATCCTTGGCTGGTCCGCGACCGCGTTCGCCATTCAAACCGTCCGTGCGTTGATGTCTGATGAAATCAGCAAGCTCTACGTTACCGCCGCCGCTGCGCGCGGGGTATCGGGACGCCGCTTGTTGATGCGATATCCGGCACGGCACGCACTCAGCCCGATCATCAACTCGCTCGGGTTTGATTTGAACCGCATTTTCAATGAACTGCCCATCGTGGCCCTGATCCTGACGCTGACAGAGGCTGGATCACTGTTGATCGAGGCATTGGCCCGTTCCAACGATCAACAGCTCGCGGGGGCGATCATCTTTTTCCTGACGGGCAGCATCGTCGCGATCAACTTTATCACCGACATCGTGCTGGCCCTTGTCGACCCGCGCATTCGCCGCAGCATATTGGGGTAAAGACATGACCGAAACAAACATCTACGACGCATCCGTCGACCAATCCGCAAAAGACGCCTATTACACCGCCGGCCAAGGCCAGCTGATCTGGGCCCGTTTCAAAAAACAAAAGGCGGCGATGGTCGGTGCATGGGTACTGGTTTTCCTGATCCTGTCAGGCATTTTTGCGCCCTTCCTGACGCCCTACGATCCCACAATCGCGGGCCGCGACAAAGAATATCTGAACGGCGCGCCCACCATCCCGCAGTTCTGCGATGACGCGGGCTGTTCGCTGCGCCCCTTCGTCTATGCGCTCGAACGTGAAAGGTCTGCGGCAACAAATTTCCGCTGGGTCACGACCGTCAATACTGACAAACGGCAGTACGTGCAGTTCTTTGTTGAAGGTTCTGAATACAAGCTGTTCTTCATGACGTTCGACACCCATCTGTTCGGGCTGGACGAAGGGTTCATCCACCTGTTTGGAACCGATTCCACTGGCAAAGACATCTTTTCCCGCACCTTTCACGCCATCAACACGTCGCTGGCGGTCGGCACGATCGGTGTGTTCATCGCCTTTGTGCTTGCCTTGATCATCGGCGGGATATCCGGGTTCTATGGAGGCTGGATCGACAGCGTCATCCAGATGGTGACAGACGCTGTGCGCACCATACCCGCGATCCCGTTGTTTATGGCACTGGCGGCTTTCATACCCGATACATGGAGCGCGGAGGAAAGGTTCTTCTTTATCTCGATCATCCTCGGGTTCATCGGGTGGCCGACACTGGCGCGCCGCGTGCGCACGCATCTGTTGACCGAACGTAATCAGGAATACGTGCTGGCCGCGCAGCTCTGCGGTGCGTCCTCTGGCCATGTGATCCGCAAACACCTGCTGCCCAGCTTCACCAGCTACATCATCGTCGATCTCGTAATTTCGTTCCCCTACATGGTCTTGTCAGAAACCGCGCTCAGCTTTATCGGACTGGGCCTCAAGGACCCCGTCAACTCGCTTGGTGTGATGTTGCAGAATGTGACAAGCGCGGATGTCTTGCTCAATTACCAATGGTATTTCATTCCGGTGATATTCTTCATCGTCCTTGTGATGGCCTTTGTTTTTGTCGGTGACGGGTTGCGCGATGCGGCCGACCCTTACGGAGATACCAAGAAATGAGCCGCCTGATCGACGTTGAAAACCTGACCCTGCAATTCGACACCGACGAGGGACGGATCACAGCCGTGGACGACGTATCGTTCAGCCTTGAGGCGGGCGAAGTGATGGGGCTGGTGGGCGAGTCTGGTTCAGGCAAATCTGTAACCGCCAAGTCCCTGATGAAGCTGAATCCGCGTAATGCGGTTTACGGGCCAGATACGAAAATCACCCTGCATCTGGATGACGGGCCGGTTGATGTGATGTCCCTACAGAATAACGCAGAGATGAAAATCGTGCGCGGTGGGGCGATATCGCTGATTTTTCAGGAACCGATGGCCAGCTTTGCGCCCGCGATTTCCATCGGGGATCAGATGGTCGAACAACTGATGATCCACACCTCGTTTTCCAAGGCGCAGGCCAAAGAACTGTCCATCGAAATGCTGGACCGCGTAGGCATATCCGACCCCTCGACGCGCTTTGGCCAATACGCGTTTGAACTGTCGGGGGGCATGCGCCAGCGCGCGATGATCGCCATGGCACTGTCAACAAAACCCAAATTGCTGATTGCGGATGAACCGACAACCGCGCTGGATGTCACCATTCAGGCGCAGGTGATTGACCTGATGAAAGACCTCGTGTCGGAGTTTGGCATGGGCATCATTTTCATCACCCACGATCTTGGCGTCATCGCCCAAACGGCAGACAAAGTCGCTGTGATGTACTTGGGCCGCCTTGTCGAACAAGGCACCGTGCGCGACGTGATCCGCCGCCCTGCCCATCCTTATACCCGTGGTCTGATCGCCGCATTGCCAACGCTTGATGATATCGACGCACCCCTCACCCCCATTCCCGGCGACATCCCCTCGCCGCTGGAACGGCCACCGGGGTGTGTCTACAATACCCGGTGCCAAGAGGTGATCGGCCCACGGTGTTCCAGCGAAATCCCTGCGTTTTACCCTGTGGATACAGACCACGCCGCTGCGTGTCATTTGCACGACCCGCAGGAGAGCACATCATGAGCGACACCCCCTTGATCACGGCGCAGAACCTGTCTGTCCACTACCCTTTGCGGGCTGGTCTGATCGGGCCCAAGCCCTACGTCGCCGCGGTCGAAAACGTCACAATCGAAGTTGCGGCAGGCAGTTTTTTTGGCCTTGTGGGCGAATCCGGGTCCGGCAAAACCACCCTTGGCCGTGCCATGTTGCGCGCAGCCCCCATCACCAAAGGCGACGTTCTGTTTGACGATGGCGAGGTTTCTTATGCGCTAAAAAGCCTCGGCAAAGCAGAGCTGAAAGACTACCGCAAACGTGCACAGCTGATCTTCCAAGACCCCTACGCAGCGCTGAGCCCGCGCATGACCGTGCGTGACATTATCGCAGAGCCTCTCGAAGTGATGGGTCTGACCAAATCGCGCGCCGAAACCGACGAACGCGTGCGCGAGATCGCGGATAAATGTCGCCTTAACGTCGAACATCTGCGCCGCTTTCCACATGCGTTTTCGGGCGGGCAGCGCCAGCGTATTTCCATCGCGCGGGCCTTGGTATCAGGCCCCAAATTCATCGTTGCCGATGAAAGCGTGGCGGCCCTTGACGTCTCTATTCAGGCGGATGTGTTGAACCTGCTCAAGGCGATCCAAGAGGACATGGGTCTGACCTTCCTGTTCATCAGCCACGATCTGAGCGTTGTTGCGCATGTCTGCGATCATGTCGCCGTAATGTATCTGGGCCGCTTGGTCGAAACCGCGCCCACCCGCACGCTGTTTTCAACACCGCGCCATCCTTATACCAAGGCATTGTTGTCTGCGATCCCGTCCCTTGATCCGGATGACCGGGGAAAAGCACAGAAACTGGTCGGTGAAATCCCGTCGCCCACCAACCCCCCGCCCGGGTGCAAATTTCAAACCCGTTGTCCGGCTGCGATTGATAAATGCCGCAAGATTGAACCCGTTCTTGAAAGCGCAGGCCCCGAGCATCACGTGGCGTGTCATCGGTGGAAAGAGCTGTCCATCGCGGAATAGTCGCGGGCGGATCGAAGGGGATGATGATCACATTATCAGTTGGTTTTGTGTCGGCATAGCGCGGCCAAAAGCAGATTACGCGCGTGTTCAGTCAGTGCCCTGTAAACGCTGAAAACATCCCGAACCCGCCAACCAGAACCAAACTCAGCGCCCAGACGACATCAAGATTGAACCATGTGCGCGAGAGAAATTTCAATCCCAGCCAGAAGTAGATCACGACGGCAATCAGACCCCCTGCAAGGGTCATCGACATGGTGTGCACTGCAGCCACCACAAAGGCGGTCGTGATGTTGTCGGTCATCAGGCTTTGCGCCGCGAGGTGGCCGGTATCATCTGCGGCAATGGCGCAAATACCCAGATAGATCGGGACCAGCATCAAACCCGCACCATGGGCCATCGCGGCAAGGAAGGACCACAGGGCAAGCCGCGCAGGATGCACGCGCGCTAGAAATTTCGGGTGCCGCCGGTTGATCAGCAGATATACCCCCATCGCAATGACCAGAATGCCTGCGCCAATGCGGATTTCCTTTTCCAAGTCGACCAGCATGACCATCATCGAGAAAGGCAACAGAATACCGATCATCGCCAGAAAGTGCCCGAGGGCCAGCATGCCCAATGCCTTTGGCATGGCCTTGTGGTTGCGCTCCATCAATGCCGCCGAAACGGCCAACGGCCAGCCCATGCCGGGATTTATGCCGTGATAGAGCCCAGAAAAAATGACGGCCCCCCAAAGGGCCGTCACCGAGGTAATATCATCAATCATTTAGACAGACGGATAGCAAAAACTGTCGGTTGAGCAGTCTCCGCCTTCAAGCCGGATCTGGTGCGAACGCAGGCCCGCGGGGAAATCAATATAGAAATCCTTGTTCAGTGTCAGACCCCCGTTCTCGCCCACATCAGCCATGACCATTTGACCGCCCTCATCGTCCGGATAGAACTGATCATCCCATGTGGAATAGAGCGAGTTGGTCCAATAGACACGCTTGCCATCGCGGCTGATCTCAACCATTTGCGGGCCATATGCGAAGGGTTTGCCATTGGGATGGTTTTCGCCTTTGGCAATGCCACCCAGCTCGACCTTACCGGCCAAAACCGGGTTCATCGGATCGCTCACATCGTATTGGTGCATTTCACCCAAACCCCAACACGCGACATAGAGGTATTTGTCATCAAGGCTGAGGTCGATGTCAGTGACGAGCGGCGGCACCGCGCCAAACCCTTGTAACAGGGGCGGCAGGTTGGCGGGGTCTTCGGGGCGCGGATCAATGGTAATCGTCTTTTTGGACTGCCAGACACCATCGTCACCACGCCACCACGTAAAGATCGCGCCTTGCAGGTTGGTCGTATCTACAACCACACCGCAAAACCCGTATGACTTGGTGGGATCATGCGCGGGGCGAATTTCCAGCGCCATTTGATAGTTCTCACCAAAATCCATCGTCTGGATGTTCTTGCGCGCGCGCAGATCCCAAAAGTGGATGGAATGCCCGTATTTGTTGGACAAAAGATCCTCGGGCACGATCCCGTTTTCAAACTGTGGCGGCAGGCCCCATTCAGAGCTGACCATGTAGTCTTGCGGCAGGTTCCACCAGAAATCATAGTGCTTGTCTTGCTTGCCACGATCCATTTCGTACTGGCCGATGATCTCGAACGTTTCGCAATCCATGATAAAGATGCCCGGAGGGCCGTCAGTACCGTCCGCGCCACCACCACCAAGGCAGGACACATAAATCCCCTCGGGTCCGCAATGGATCGTATGAGGACGGGAATAACCTGTTTTCTTGAACAGTTCTTCGGGTTCAATTGTTTTGTGAATATGGGCTTTCAACGGATCTTTGACGTCGATCACATAGATGCGCGAGGACCGGATGCCCGGCACGATCAGATAGCGTCGTTCAAGGAATGCGTGGCCTGACATTGGCGACAGCGAAGAGGAACAGGCGTTCCAGCCGAAATGGTGGAATTCGTCACCTTTGTTGGGCACGATCACCTGATGCACGATCTGGCCGTAGGTGTCTGATCCGGGCTTGAGGTCAATGACAGCAATGCCGTCAGATTGCGACCCATCCGGGCTAAGCATGACGGTAAAGGCGTAGTTTTCTATGGGTGCTTCCATCGCCAGTTTTGGCGACGCGTGGAATGTCGGGTCAGGTCTCAGATTCATATCGTTCCTCCCAGTTTGAAATGAATGCCCTGTTGGGTCTGATTGTTATTGGGCTGCGTTGGCCTATCTGGAGCGTTCCTATTCGTATCAACTGCCGAAGTCGGAAGTCTAACACCAAAACTTCTCAAACTCAGAGTCACATTTTGACCCAACAAAAATTAGCAGATTGGTGATGGAACTCGAGAGGCGCAACCGCCCCAAAGTCGAGCGCGCTCTGAACGATGTACACAAGCCGCCAACAAAGGGCGGCTACCAAGCATTCCACGCCATCTGCTGAGAATGCAAAAAGGCTGGCCAATTTCTTGGCCAGCCTTTCTTAAGCTGCTTACCGCAATGTCAAAAAGACAAACTTACTTGCGGGCGATTTCGACCCAGTTACCGTCTTTGATCACAGAGACAACAACTTCATCCGCACCTTGGTGGTCGGTGGCTGAATAGGTCACTGTGTTGCCCGATACTACGTCTTCGTAGTTCAGACTTTCCATACCCGCCTGGAACGTGTTGGCATCCAGATCACGGCCCGCCGCTTCCAGTGCTTTCACCATTGTGATCGCCGCGGAATGGCCCAGCAATGCGCCGGTACCTGGCAATTCTTCACCGGTTGCTTCTGTGTAGCGTGCAAAGAACTTCTGAGCTTCGGGTTGGTCCATGCGGGACAACAGATCAGCCCAACCTGCAGCGGCATACATGCCTTCGGTCACGCCACCGGGGACTTTGGCCATAACAGTGTGGAAACCGGCAGAGGAGTTCAGGAAGGACATATTGTCCAAGCCCAGTTTCTTGGCTGTACCGGAAACGGTGATCGCCTGACGCACACCAAGAGCCATTGCAACGATCTCGCAGCCATCTGCGTTCAGTTTTTGCAACGCGCCGACGAAATCAGCGTCGTCTGGCTTGTGCGTCGTCTCGGAGACAAAGTTCAGACCGTCGGTGTCAGCGGCGATGGATTCAGCGCCTTCCTTGATGTCCAGACCAAAGTCGGTCGGCAGATACATGGCGCAAACGTTGCTGACGCCTTTTTGCTCGGCCAGATAGGTCACACCCACACGGATTTGCTCATAGTATGTCGCAGTACCCGCGAAATGCAGCGGGTGAAACGGCTCTGCCATCTGACGGGCGGCAGACAGCGGCGACACGTTTGGCACGTTCTTGGCGTCTTGCAATTTGAACGCCGCGATGTTCATCGGCGTGCCCAACGAGAGCAGCATCGCAAAGACTTTGTCGCCGTTGATCAGCTTGTTCATGCCCTGGATGGCTTTTGGCATCTGGTAGGCGTGATCTTCTACGATGAAACGGATCGTGCGGCCATGAATGCCGCCAGCTGCGTTTACTTCGTCAAAAACCAACTGCGCCGCTTTGGTTGCGGGCGCGCCGAATGATGCGAACGGACCGGACAGGTCGTTGTTGGAGCCGATCAAAACTTCGGTGTCGGTGATGCCTTGCTCGGCGTAGGCGGGTGCTGCGGCCATTGTTGCGGCAATCGCGGCGGTGGCCAGCGTGGTGGATAGTTTTTTCATGTATCTTCTCCCTTTGGTGTTGTTATGTGAAAAGCAGCCCCCGTTGATGTCAATACATCTGGTTGATCAGCTCTCCGTGTTTGGTTTCAACAAAGCTGCGCTTAAGCTTCATTGTCGGTGTTAATTCGTCATCATCTGCGGTCAGCAGCACGTCGATCAGGCGGAAATCCTTGATCTGTTCGACGCGGGCAAAGTCCTTGTTAACGGCCTCAACCGTTTCGCGGATCAACTCTTGTACCTCTTTTGCTGCGCAAAGTGAGGCATAATTCGAGAAAGGCACCCGCCGGTCCTGGGCGAATTTCTCAACGTTTTCCTGATCAATCATCACCAGACAAGTCAGGAATTTGCGTTTGTCACCGATCACCACCACATCCGAGATATAGGGCGAGAACTTGAGCTTGTTCTCGATTTCGGCCGGGGTAATGTTCTTGCCGCCAGCCGTGATGATGATGTCTTTCAGGCGGCCGGTGATTTTCAGAAAACCCTCGTTATCCAGCATGCCAACATCGCCTGTGCGCAGCCATCCGTCGTCGGTAAATGTCTCGGCGGTCTTTTCAGGATTTTTCCAATAACCCTGAAACACGTTGCCAGCCTTGTACTGCACTTCGCCTTCTGGGGTGATGCGGATTTGGGCACCGGGCAGCGCCGGGCCGACAGTGCCGAACTTGTTGGTGGCCTCGCTGTTGATAGAGATCACACCGGAACTTTCGGTCATGCCGTAGCCCTCAAGCACGGGCACGCCGATGGAATGATACCATTTCAGCAAGTCAGGCGAGATGGGCGCCGCCCCGGACCCGCCCCGACGCAGGCGGTCCATGCCAATCATGCGCCGCAGGTTTTGAAGCAGGGCAAAGTCCCAGAAATTATAGGCCAGTTTGGTCGCCAAGGGCATGGGTTTGCCATCAGCCAGACAATCAGCGCGCGCAGCACCGGCTTTTAGCGCGCGGCTGTAGGCCCATTTCTGCATGCCCGTCGCATCACCAATGCGGATCGCGACCTGCGAATAAATCTTTTCCCACAGACGCGGCACCGCCACAAACGTTTGCGGGCTGACCTCTTGCAGGTTGTCAAAGATCGTCTCGGGGCTTTCGGCGAAATTGATAGTAGAGGCGGCGGCAATCGGTGCGTTGACCGAAAACACCCGTTCAAGAATGTGACACAGCGGCAGGAAGCAAAGCTGATCGTCGGTGTCGAAAACAGGCCCGTCGTGCAGCCCCGCCGATACCGAATACATCAGGTTGCCATGGCTGATCATCGCGCCCTTGGGCTTGCCTGTCGTGCCGGAGGTATAGACCAGAATGGCGGTGTCATCCGGTTTGGTTGCGTCGATGGACGTGTCAAAGGCCTGCGGGTGTGCCGCGTCATAGTCTGCACCGATCTTATACAGGTCGTCCAGAAACATGATCTGCGGATCGCTAAAACCATGCAAGCCTTCGCGCTCAACCACGATGACCTTGGTCAGGGCGGGCATCTTGTCACGGACCTGCAGGAACTTGTCCAACTGCTCATCGTTTTCGACGATCAGGAACCGGCTATCGGAATTGTTAACCAGATATTCCAACTGCGAGGCGGAATCAGTCGTATAGACGCCGGAACATATTCCACCGACGCACTGGACACCCATATCGGTGTACATCCATTCCTTGCTGTCCTCGGACAGGATCGACACGACTTCGCCGCGTTGCAATCCCAAGGATACCAGACCTAGTCCCAGATGTTTGGCATGGGTAAAATAGTCGTTCCACGAATGGGACCGCCAGATGCCAAAGGTCTTTTCACGGTGCGCGGTGCGCGTTCCCAACGCCTTGCAGCGTTTGCGGAACAGTTTGGGGGTCGTGTCTTCACCGTCGATATAGAACGGCCCTTGAGACAGATCAGCGTTGATCGTCAGCCCGTGTATCTTTTCCTGAGGGGGGAGCGTGTCTGTCATGATCAGTCCCTATCGCCACGTTTTACGTTGTTTCCAGCGGCGTTGCCCGCGCTGGTTCTCGTCTTGACTGACGCCAAGATAGAATTCCTGAATGTCCTTGGAGGCGGCCAATACTTCGGCCTTGTCGTTCATCACGATGCGACCCAATTCCATCACATAGCCATAATCAGCCGCATCAAGCGCGACTTTGGCGTTCTGTTCGACCAGCATCATCGTGACCTTTTGCTCTTGATTAAGCCGCACGATGATCTCAAAAATTTCCTGCGTCAGCAGCGGTGACAATCCAAGGCTCGGCTCATCCAGCAGCATCAGCTTGGGATGCGACATCAGCCCGCGTCCGATCGCCAGCATCTGTTGCTGGCCACCCGACAAAGTGCCCGCGCGCTGGGAGCGGCGGTCTTTGAGGATGGGGAAATAGGAATAGACCATCTCCTCATCCGCCTGAATCGTGCTGCGGTCTTTGCGGGTATAGGCGCCCATGGCGATGTTTTCAGCCACAGTCATCAGCGGGAAAATCTCGCGGCCTTCGGGCACATGCACGATACCGCGGCGCACGATGGCGTCAGGTTCCAGCGACTGGATTTCCTCACCGTTCATTTTCACGGTGCCTTTTTCGGGGTCCATGACGCCCGATATCGTCTTGAGCAGCGTGGTTTTGCCTGCACCATTCGCACCCAGAACAGTAACGATCTGGCCCTCGTATACCTTCAGGCTGACGCCGCGAATGGCCATGATGGGGCCATAGTAGCTTTCAAGGTTGTCGATCTGCAGGACGACTTTTGGTGTGGCTGTATCGGTGCTCATGCGCGTGATGTCCCCGTCTTGGAAATCTCGCCGGTGCCCAGATAGGCCTCGATCACGGCGGGATGCGATTGCACTTCGGACGCGGTGCCGGTTGCCAGTTCCTTGCCATCCGACAACGCCATAACGCGGTTTGAAACGGCAGACACCAGCCCCATGTCATGTTCCACCATCATCACAGAGATACCCATCTGCGTCTGGATGTCCTCGATCCAGAACGCCATATCCTGGGTTTCCTCAACCGAAAGACCAGAGGCAGGTTCATCAAGCAGCAATAGCTTTGGCTCTGACGCCAGCGCGCGGCCCAGTTCAACCACCTTGCGCACGCCGTAAGGCAAACCGCCGATGTATTTGTCGCGGTAGGCTTGAAGGTTCAAAAAGTCGATCACCTCTTCCACGGCTGCACGGTGGCGCAACTCTTCGCGGTAGGCCTTGGGCGAGAACACGATATTGGACAGCATCCCCGTTTTGCGGTGCCGGTGACGGCCCACCAGCAGGTTCTGCAACACGGTCGCCTGCTCAAAAAGTTCGATGTTCTGAAAAGTGCGCGCGATGCCAAAACTGGGCACCTCGTCGGCGGTGTTTTTCAACAAATCATGGCCGTCAAACTTGATGCTGCCCCCGGCGGGGTCATAGAACCGCGAGATCAGGTTGAAGATCGTCGATTTACCCGCGCCGTTGGGACCGACAAGGGCAAAAACCTCGCCCTCATTGACCTTGAGCGACACATTATCAACGGCCACCAAGCCACCAAAGCGCAGCGTGACATTATCAATTTCAAGCAAGCTCATTGGACACGATCCGTCTTGAGGTAGGATTTTTGGCGTTTGAACATGTCCTTGCGGTAAAACGGGAACAGTTCAAAATAAGTGCGGATTTTGAGCCAGCGGCCATAAAGCCCCATAGGTTCAAACAGGATGAAACACACCAGAATGAAGGCGAACAAAGCGCTTTCCAGCCCCGGCACGTTGATGTTCACATCAAAGGTTGTTGCCAGAAACGACCGCCCGTTTGCGATGGCAACGGGGATGATCCCCACAACGATGGCGCCAAAGAACGCCCCGTGGATAAAGCCCAGCCCGCCAATCACGATCATCAAAAGCAGGGTAATCGACATCACCAGATCGAAGGTCTCGTTGGTAACGTATCCTGCCGAATGACCAAAGAGAGCGCCCGCAAGACCCGCGGCCGTGGCCGACAGGAAGAACGACATCGCCTTGGTGCGGGTCAGGTTAATGCCCATGGCCCGCGCCGAGATTTCGCTATCGCGGATGGCGGTAAAGCTGCGGCCTGTGGGCGTGCGCAACAGGTTGCGATAGAACCACACAAGCAGGATCGCGACGAAAAGCACCACGTAATAGAACTTGTAGGGGTTAGCGTAGCGGTTGATTTCCGCGCCAAAGATATTGATGTCCGGCACCGCAGCGCCCGCGATCCCGCCGGTCCAGGGCTCTGCTATCACAACAAAGTCGCTGGTCAGCATCGACATCGCAAGGGTCGCCAACGCCAGATAAACACCATGCAGGCGCAAGACCGGCAGCGCGATCATCGTGCCCAAAACGCCCGCAATCAGGCCCGACAAAGGAAACGCGATCAGCCAAGGCACACCCGCACCCAGCAGGTTGATGTTCAGGTAGCACCCCAACGCCATGAACGTCGCATGCCCAAGGCTGGGCAGGCCGGTGTGACCCGTCAGCAGCATCAGACCCATGCCCGCAATAGCCAAAATCAGAACACCGGTGATTTCGCCCAACAGATAGGCATCCCCGATGACGAAAAAGTACAGCGGCGTCGCCAGCACCAGCAAAAGCAACAGCGCATACCAAACGGCCTGTGCGCGGTGTTTGAACAGCTGAATGTCCGCATCATAAGAGGTTTTAAAGACAAAGCGCATCTTACACCTTCTTTCGTTGTGTCTGAGAGAAGATACCACCGGGACGGAAGATCAACACCAGCAACAAGATCGCATAGGGTGCGATCTGGCTGATGCCGGGCGGGCCATAGCGCGAGGCCAGCGGTTCAACCAGACCAATGATCAGCCCCCCCAAAAGCGCGCCGGGCAGAGATCCGAAACCACCAATGGCAGCGGCGGCAAAGGCTTTGATCCCGAGCAAACCAGTAGAGGGATCAATCGCGCCTTTTGAGGCAAACAAGATACCCGCGACGGCTGCGACCATACCAGACAGGCCCCAGACAAGGCTGTGAATGCGCTTGACCGGGATGCCCATGTAATAGGCGGCAAGCTGGTTCTGCGATGCTGCCTGCATCGCCAGACCCGTCCGGCTGCGCGAGAAAAACAGATAGAACAGCAGGGTCAGAACCGCCGTTACGACCACGATCATCACCTCGTCAACGCCCAGCACAACGCCACCCGCGCGGATGTCTTGGCCGGCATAAGGGGTTTCCAGCGATGTTGGCTCGTGGCTCCAGATGGAGCCTGCGAAAAAGCGGATGATAAAGCCCATCGCAATCGTCAGGATCACGATAGAGGTCTGGGATTGGCCAAACATATGGCGCAGAATACCCCAGTTAAAAAGATACCCGAAGACTCCCATCACCAGAATGGACAGCGGCACAGCCAGCCAGAAATTCAGGCCGAGGTATTCGTGGTTGGTAAATCCGATGCACACAAACGCACCCAGCATCATGAAATCACCTTGGGCGAAATTCACAGCTTCGGTGGCCTTGTAGATCAGCACGAACCCCAAAGCGATCAGCCCGTAGACGCAGCCATTGGCCAACCCGCTCACGATGAGTTGTAGAAAATCCATGGTGCTCCTCCCAAAGACCAGATGTGGGAAGATACGCATTGAGATTGGCGGACCGCAATGGGTTTTGTGCAGGTATACGTAGCGTCAGGCAGATGCGAAGTGCTTGAGCCTGCGCATCGTCACAAC
>JAFMHE010000017.1:25743-28063 GCA_017854675.1 Paracoccaceae bacterium
TGCACCCAAGCCGCATTCCGCCCCGATGACCTGACGCAGGCATCCACAAAACGCACACCTTGCAGACCATCATAGACGGTCGGATAGATCACATCGGCTGGCAAGGGCTGACCCGCTTTATGCGCGATGATCGCCTCTGCGGCTTCGCTGTAGATGTTGGCGAACCCCTCCAGATACCCTTCGGGGTGGCCCGGCGGAATACGACTGATGCGGGCGGCAGCCCCCCCCGCCCCTGCACCATTGCGGGTGATCAGACGTTTGGGTTCACCGAACGGCGTGTGCCACAGATAGTTCGGGTCTTCTTGCGCCCATTCCAGCCCGCCTTTTTCTCCGTAAACGCGGACGCGCAGGGCGTTCTCGTTGCCCGGTGCCACTTGGCTGCACCACAACATCCCCTTGGCCCCGCCCTCAAAACGCAGCATCACATGTCCGTTGTCATCCACCTGACGCCCCGGCACAAACGCATCCAGATCAGCGGCAAGGCTTTCGACCTTCAACCCGGTGATAAAACACGCCAGATTGTGCGCATGGGTGCCGATATCGCCCGTTGATCCACCCGCGCCGGACCGCGCAGGATCGGTGCGCCATTCAGCTTGTTTGAAATCCTCGTGCCGGGTCAACCAGTCTTGGGGGTATTCCACCTGCACCACCCGAATGGTGCCAATGTCACCTGCCGCAACCATCTCGCGGGCCTGCCGCACCATCGGGTAGCCGGTATAATTATGCGTCAACACAAACAGCGCATCCGAGCTTTCAACCGCTTTAACCATCTTCTTGGCATCTGCCAGATTGGAGGTCAGCGGCTTGTCGCAGATCACGTGAATGCCCCGTTTGAGAAATTCGCGGGCCGCGTCAAAATGGACGTGGTTTGGCGTCACAATTGACACCGCCTCGATCCCGTTCTTCAGCCGCGCCTCGCGGATCGCCATCTGTTTGTAATCCTCATAGATGCGCGGCAGGCCCAGCGCCTCGCCCGATACGCGCGCTTTTTCGGGTGTTGAGGACAGCGCGCCAGCGACCAACTCGAACCGGTCATCAATGCGCGACGCAATGCGGTGGACCCCGCCGATGAAAGCATCATTGCCCCCACCGACCATGCCAAGTCTGATGCGGGCAATGCGTGACGCAATGCGGTGGACGCCGCCGATGAAAGCATCATTGCCGCCACCGACCATGCCAAGTCTGATGCGGGCCATCTTATGAAATCCCCAGCATCTTGCGGTTGGCGGCCTCATCCGTGCCGCCATCTGCAAAGTCGTCAAAGGCGCGCTCTGTAACACGGATGATATGGTCCTTGACGAATTGCGCGCCCTCGCGTGCGCCGTCCTCGGGGTGTTTCAGGCAGCATTCCCATTCAACGACCGCCCAGCCGTCAAAATCATTGGCTGCCATCTTGGAAAAGATCGCAGCGAAATCGACCTGCCCGTCACCAAGGCTACGGAAGCGCCCGGCCCGGTCCACCCAGGGCTGATAGCCCGAATAGACACCTTGCCGCCCGGTCGGATTGAACTCAGCATCCTTGACGTGGAACATCTTGATCCGGTCTTTATAGATGTCGATATTATCAAGGTAATCAAGGCATTGCAGCACGTAATGTGACGGATCATACAGCATATTGCAGCGTGGGTGATTGTCGACACGCTCCAAAAACATCTCGAATGTCACGCCGTCGTGCAGATCCTCACCGGGGTGGATCTCATAACAGATATTAACGTCATTGTCCTCGGCATGGTCCAGAATAGGACGCCAGCGACGGGCCAATTCATCAAATGCAGTCTCAACCAATCCGGCGGGTCGCTGCGGCCACGGATAGACATAAGGCCACGCCAGCGCGCCGGAAAATGACACATGGTTCTTGATCCCCATGTTGGCAGAGGCCGATATCGCTTTCATCACCTGATCGACAGCCCATTCCTGACGCGCCTTTGGATTGCCATGCACCGACGGGTCCGCAAACCCGTCAAATGCCGCGTCATAGGCCGGATGCACCGCGACCAGTTGCCCTTGCAGGTGCGTCGACAATTCTGTCACCTCAACCCCGTTTTCAGCGGCCTGCCCTTTGAAAGTGTCGCAGTAATCCTTGCTTTCTGCCGCCTTGGCCAGATCGAACAGGCGCGCGTCCCAACTGGGGACCTGCACCCCCTTGTAGCCGCAATCAGCAGCCCATTTTGTGATCGCGTCCCATGAATTGAACGGCGCGTCGTCGCCTGCGAATTGCGCCAGAAACAGCGCCGGGCCCTTGATGGTTTTCATATGTGATCCTCCCAAATCATCTGCCGCGTCAGGGCGGCATGTTTTCCTTTAGATAGACGTCGATGCG
>JAFMHE010000223.1 GCA_017854675.1 Paracoccaceae bacterium
CCATGTCGCATCGGCCCATGTGGTGATGTCAAAATCAGCAACCAGTGTTGCGCCAGTCGGGTACAGCGGAAACTGGGGATGTGGGTAAGCGGTTCCAAGGATATTGGCAGCAAACATGCCAATCCCGGGATTGTGCCCGACGATCAGGACACATGCACCTTTGGCACGCTGCAAGGCCGATAGAATCTGATCCTCACTTGCCAGATAAAGGTCACGGGTGGTCGTGATGTCCAGTTCCGCGTCCGGCAGGTCAAGGCGCACAAACGTCTCGCGTGTCCGCATCGCAGAGGAACACAGGACGGTGTCGGGGATCACGTCGATTTCACGCAACCAATTGCCCAAGGCGGTGGCGCTGCTGCGTCCGCGTTTGTTCAATATCCGGTCGTGATCTGCCGTGGCGGTGCCCGACCAGTCAGATTTTGCATGCCGCATCACGATCACGCGTTTCATGTCAGGCCCCTTTGAATTGGCGCATGTGATAGGCTGATTGCGCTTCGGGTCGGTCAAAACGCTGCGAGATCGGGCAGGCGCGGCGCACAGCGCAGCCTTGGGTCATGCAGGTTTCCCCGGCATGCGTGCCTAGATATTCCTTGCAAACAGGCACGTCATAAAAGTGTTCGGTGGACAGCGCCGCAACAGGGCAAGCGTCCTCGCAAGGGCGTCCGGTACAGGTTGTGCAAGGGTGCACTACGGCCGGTTTCGTAAGCGGCTGTTCCCCGTCAAATATCAATGCACCCCGATAAGAGATCATCAACCCGGCCCGAATATGGACCAACATGCCAGTAGGGCTGTCAAATGCCTCACCCGTGGCTTTGGCCCATGCGATAAAGGGCGCGTAGGGCGGGCCACCAAATGGATAGGCGATGTCCACCGCACCCGTAATGTCTGCGATCTGTGGGACCAGGCGCTGCGAGTAACGATCAATGGGGTGGGGTTGCCTGTCCATGGCCTCCGTGGTGGTGCTGAAAACATCCCAGAACCGCGCGTCGGTGCCCAGCAAGACCAGCGTTTTGCCATCCTCGTGCAATGCCCCCATGGACATAAGACCAAATGGTGCCGCCGCCGTTTGGATAGCCCGAATATCCACGCCCTAATCGTTACGAATGATGCTACCTGCGCCATGCTCTGTGAAAAGCTCTAGCAGGCAAGCATTTGGCGCGCGCCCGTCAAGGATAACCGCCGCGCGGGTTCCGCCTTCAAGCGCGTCCAATGCAGTTTGTGTCTTGGGGATCATACCACCCGCAATTGTCCCATCGGCCACCATCTCGCGGATCTGCGTCGCGGTTAATTCGGTCAGCACATCGCCTTCGGCATTCTTGACCCCGGCCACATCGGTCAAAAGAAGCAGGCGGTCGGCACGCAGTGCAGCGGCAATTGCACCGGCGGCTGTATCCCCGTTAATATTGAACGTCTCACCATTCGCACCCATCCCGAGGGGGGCAATCACCGGGATAATCCCCTTTTCCGCAAGATCGCGCAGAATCCGTGGGTTCACCTTGGTCGGTTTACCGACCAGCCCCAATTTCGGGTCTTCGGCCTCGCATATGATCAGGCCACTGTCCTTGCCCGACACACCAACAGCGCGTCCACCTTGCTCGGAAATGGCCTGTACGATCCGGGCGTTCACGAGGCCCGACAGCACCATTTCAACGACTTCCATCGTGGCCGCATCGGTCACCCGCTTGCCGTCGACGAATTCCGATTTGATGTTGAGACGCTTCAGCATGTCGTTGATCATCGGGCCGCCACCATGGACCACCACGGGGTTCACGCCGACTTGTCGCATCAGGGCAACATCGCGGGCGAATTCATCCATCGCCTCGTCGCTGCCCATCGCATGACCGCCAAGCTTGATTACGACAGTTGCGTCTGCATAACGTTGTAAATACGGCAGTGCCTGTGAGAGTGTTCGCGCAGTGGCGATCCAATCGCGGTTCATGTCTTGTTTTCTCAATTCTTAGCCTCTTGGTCCGACCATAGGTCGGGTGTGCGGCCTATTCCAGCGTCGCAATTGTTGCACGTAGCGTTGGGATGCCCCAGCCTTTTTCCGAAGAGGTCACAATGATCTCGGGATAGGCGGCGGGGTGTTTGGCAAGCGCACTGCGAACCTGCGCAAGGACTTTCTCCCGCTCGGCTTCCTTGACCTTGTCTGCCTTGGTCAAAACAGCTTGAAACGTCACGGCTGAACTATCGAGCAGGGAAAGGATTTCCTCATCTACTTTCTTGACGCCGTGGCGCGCGTCTATCAACACAAAGGCGCGGCGCAGGGTTTGTCGCCCACTAAGATATTGTTTGAGCAAACGCTGCCATTTCTCGACGACAGGAAGGGGCGCATTAGCATAACCATAGCCGGGCAGGTCGACCAGATAATGGCTTTCACCCGCCGTGAAATAGTTGATCTCCTGCGTACGGCCAGGCGTGTTTGAAGCACGCGCAAGCGCCTTCATCCCCGTCAGCGCATTGATCAAGGTGGATTTCCCGACGTTGGAGCGGCCGGCAAAACAGACCTCCATCCTATCCGCAGGGGGCAGGCCGTCCATCGCAACCACACCTTTGACAAAGGTGGTTTCACCGGCAAAAAGCAGGCGGCCTTTTTCGGCGGCGTCGTGATCAGGCTCTTCGGCCAAAGGAAAGGGCATTTGCATCAGATCAGCTCCAGCTTGTCATCAACGGCCACAGTGCCGCTTTTTATGACGCTGCAGTATACCGAAAAGTCCTGATGCCCAAGGATGTTCAGAGAGCGCAGCGTGTCAACGTCGCGTTCGCCGGTGTCCGGGTTCGCGGTCGTGGCAGCACAGCGTACCGCGCGTTCCTTTACCCGCAATATCGCATCCCCAAGGCGCAGATCGCGGTCGATCCAGTCAAATTCCTGCCACGCGGCGTCACCGTCAAACCAGATATTACCGCGCCAGCGGTGCGGCGATAGCGGTGCCATTTGCAGCGATTCGACAGCGCGGTGGGATGCGGTGTTACATAGTGAAATCGAAGCATAAGGTGTGTCTGTAAAACCGCGATCCTCAAGGCGCAGGATGCGGGCGGGCAGGGCTCTATCTTGGGGTACCAGCGGCATCACCCATGCCAACAACGCGTCGGCGTCTTTTTCTGGGTGCAGCGTTACACTTGGCTGTGCCGGGTGGTTCAGTGTCACGCGTTCGGTTGTTTCATCCAGCGTTGCTGTGATCGCCATCAGTGAGGGCGCTTTTGATACGCGGCTGAAATTTGCACAGGGTGCCCATGCGCTCCCGTCCGCTTTTGAATGGTCATGCGCGATGGCCCAAAGTCTGTCGAAGGGCATTGCCTGCCCTTCGGTCAGTCGTGTTTGGGTCAGCGCCTCGCGGCCATGGCTTTTGATAGGATGCCGGTAAAGCGCTGTGATTTTCATTACTTTTTCGCATCCGGTTTGGGTTTGCGTTTAAAGCCCCCCAGGATGTTGCCCATTAAATCGGGTTTGTACCCTTGGCTGCGCATGATCAGATACTGCTGCGTGAACGTGATTGTGTTGTTCGCGATCCAGTAGACGACCAATCCACTGGCAAAGCTACCCAGCATGAACATGAACACCCAAGGCATCCAGGCAAAGATCATCTGTTGGGTCGGGTCGGTGGGTGCTGGGTTGAGCTTTTGTTGAAGCCACATGGATACGCCCAGCAGCAGTGGCAGAATACCGATAAAGACCAACGCCATGATGCTGCCCGGCTCTGGCGTGGCCCATGGGAACAGACCGTAGAAGTTAAAGATTGATGTAGGGTCTGGTGCACTGAGGTCCTGGAAAGGACCAAAGAAAGGTGCATGCCGCAGTTCGATCGTGACAAAGATCACCTTGTAGAGAGAGAAGAAGATCGGGATTTGCATCAGGATTGGCAAACAGCCCGCGGCCGGGTTCACTTTATTCTTCTTATAAAGCTCCATCATGCCTTGCTGCATCTTTTGGCGGTCATCGCCCGCGTCTTTCTTGAGCTTTTCCATTTCTGGCTGCAGCTCTTTCATTTTGGCCATCGACACGTAGGATTTATACGCCAGCGGCAAGAGGATTGCCTTGATGATCAAGGTCAGGCCAATGATCGACCACCCCATGTTGCCGATAAGCTTGTTCAGCTCATGGAGCAGCCAAAAGATGGGTTTCGTAAGGAAAAAGAACCAACCCCAGTCGATGCTGTCGATGAACTTTGACACGCCTTTGTCTTCGTAATCACGCAGGATCGCCCATTCCTTGGCACCGGCAAAGAACTGCGTTGTCACACTGGCGCTGGCACCGTCGGCAACAGTCTGCGTGGGAAGGCGGGTGACCGCGCGGTAGATGTCGGTGCGGGCATCATAAGTCAGTGCTTGGTCAAACGTCTGACCTTTGCCGGGGATCAGGATTGCCTGCCAGAAGTGGTCGGTAAAGCCAACCCAGCCTTCGGTGACGTCTTCTTTGACGATGGCTTGCCGACCCCATTTTGCGTTGACTTCCGCTTCGGCGATATCGTCCCAATCTGTCTCGGCCAACTCGCCATCCGCGACGGCAACAGCGCCTTCATGCAGGATAAAGAAATTTTCCAGATCGTCCGGTTGGGTGTGATGCACGATCATGCCATAGGGCGCCACGCTGATCGGGGTGCCACCGTTGTTGGAAACGGTCTGCGTCAGCGAGAACATGTAATCCGCATCGACAGAGATAGTACGGCCAAAAACCTGACCGGCGCCGTTGTCCCAACTCAGCGTTATCGGAGCATCGGCACTCAGCACAGATCCGCTTTCCAGCGCCCAAGGTGTGTCCGGGCCAGGGACAGCGTCCGGTTCGATGCCAGAGCCTGCGGCCCAGCCTTGCAACGCGTAGTAGGCGTCAAGCGTACCTTGCGGTGAAAGCAGATTAACAATGGTGGCGTCTTCATTACGTGTTGTGCGGTAGTCTTTTAGTTTGAGATCATCAATGCGGCCACCAAGCAGCGAAATCGACCCTGTCAAACGCGGTGTCTCGATCTGGATGCGTGGTGCAGCAGCCAGCGCATCGGGTGGTGTTTCCGCAGCAGGTGCAACACCTGTTGCAACAGCACTATCCGCAGGTGCAGCAGGGATGATACCATCCGTTGCCGCAGCAGACGAAGGCGTCGTCGCATCCAACTGCGTTTCCGGCTCTGGCGGTGGAAACATCACAAACCATATCAGAATTACGACAAAGCTAAGTGCCGTTGCGAGGATAAGATTCTTGTTCTGTTCGTCCATAGGGACCGTCACCTGATGTCTCTGAAAACCTGTTGGGGTTGAACAGAGTACAGCCCTGAACGTCAAGCGGAATCGGGCCGAATAAAGACCATAACACGCGTGATTTTGCCGCTGTTCGTTGCATTTTGGTAGATGCAGGCGGGTTGTTGCTCCGCAGCATGCCGCTTAGATTTTCTTGCCATCCATTATTCTTGGTGTATGTGCCAGCCTCGCGTTGTGCCCGGCGATCCAATCAAAGGTCTGGTCGAATGGCATGGGTTTGGCGATGCCGAAGCCCTGTACGTGATCGCATCCAAGCTGTGCGAGCAGCACGTGCTCACCAACCGTTTCGACCCCTTCGGCAAGGGTTTCGACTTCTAACCGTTCTGCCATGGTTAGAATGGCGCTGACCATGCGCTGCTGTTCGGGATCACGATCTGCCTTGGTGATAAATGACCGATCAATCTTGATCCGGCTGACGGCAAACCGTCGGATGGATGAAATGGATGCATGCCCGGTGCCGAAATCATCCAGATCAATCCGGCAACCAAGCTTCCCAAGCGCGTTGATGTTATGTGTGATCATGTCGTCGGGTGAGCTTGCAACAACTGTCTCAAGGACCTCGACAGCCAATCGGTCCGGTGTCAGGTCAAATCGGTCCAACTCCCATTTAATTTTCTCTATCAGACGAGGGTTGCTGAGTTCGGAACCTGCGAAATTCACTCCGATCTGGGGGATGTGAATGCCAGAAGAATCCCAGG
>JAFMHE010000224.1:0-3055 GCA_017854675.1 Paracoccaceae bacterium
GTCATCTTTAACGTCATGGGGGGCGATACGCTGGTGGTTCGGCGCATCGTGCGCGTTGCAACCGAACTGCTGGACGAGATAAAGGAACAGCCTGACCACCCGCTGCGCGCCGAATTTGAGACATTTCTGACCTCCTACATCAAGCGGGTCCGCCGTACCAAAGGCTTTGCCAAACAGGTCGAGAACCTTAAGCACATGATGCTGGCCCGCCCCGAACTGGAAGACGCGGCAGAGCATTTGTGGGACGGTCTTAAGGAATATATTCTTGCTGACGTCAAAGCCGAGGACAGCGTGCTGGTCGCCCGTCTGACGGACATGCTGGTCGAGGTTGGCACCAGCCTAGAGGACGAACCGAACCTGCGCCGCGACATCAATTCAGGGATGGTTCTTGTGATCTCAAATCTGGTCGAAGAGCAGCGCGGCAATATTGCGGCCTACGTGTCCGAACAAGTCAAAGGCTGGGACATGCAGCAACTCTTGTTCATGATCGAGATAAACGTGGGCCGCGACCTGCAATACATCCGTTTCAACGGTATGATCATCGGCGGTTGTGTGGGCCTCGTGCTATACGGCATTGAAACTCTGCTCTTGTCATAGACACGCCGCCCCGCCTAGCATGACCCACCGCTGCTCGGATGCCCCGAGACAGCTTTATCAGGAGAGAGACCGAGATGGCGGATAACAGCAATAAAAACCCCTTTATGGACATGTTTCAGGATTTTGGAAAATCCATGAGCATCCCCGGTCCTGACATGACCGATATCATGGACTACCACCGCAAAAACCTGCAGGCGTTGCAATCTGCCGTGCAGGTCAGCACCACAAGCGCGCAAACCATGATGGACAAACAGCGTGAAGCGCTGGAAAAAACCCTCGCGGACATTTCTGACAGCTTTCAGAATGCATCCTCCAGCAAGGACCCCTCGCAGGCGATGGCATCCTCGGTCGAGCTCGCGAAAAAGACGTTTGACGCGACCGTTCAAAGCACAACCGAGATGGCAGAGATTGTCCGCCAAGGCGGCACCGAAACATTCGATGTGATCAAGAACCGCGTGATGGAAAGCGTCGAAGAACTGACCCCGAAGAAGAAGTCTTAACTTACCATATCAGGCGTTGGCCGCCCCTTACTCGGGGTAGGCCGGTGCCGGATAAAGCGCCCGTTTGAAACCGGACCGGTCAAAGTGCTTCCATGCGCCTTCAGGCTGCGACAGACGGTCAGCAACCGCATAGACGACCGCCGGATGATGGCCCAGACCGCAATGGCTGCCCTTCACTTCAATGTTTTCGGCAATGTCAGAGCGGGCCTCGATACAGTTCTGCCACGCGCAAACGCCGTCTGTCTTGCTGTAGATCGCCGTTGTTGGCACCGGCGGCGGGGCAGAGATCGCGCCGCCCATATGTTCATCCGTGTTATGCGAACTTTGTCCGCTAACCTTTTCATAAACACGCCACGCGTTTGTCGCGCGCGGGCTGCCGCCAAAGGGGCTGCCCATTGAAATCACCTGACGGACTTTGTCGGGCAGCATTTTACCCAATTGGCGCGCATAAATTCCACCAAGGCTCCATCCGACGACACTGACCTTACGCTCGTATTTGTCGTGCAGGCGGTTCACCAGATCAATCAGACCTTGTTCCACACCGGGGCGCGGGCCAAAGTTGAAGCCCATCTCCCAACCATAAGTCGCGTAGCCCTTGCTTTTCAAAAAGCGGCGCATGGCGACTGTGGATGTGTCATTCGTCGTCAGACCGGGCAGCACCAGCACCGGCTGTCCGTCACCGCGCGGTGCCAGGGCAGCCAACGTCGGCAAAGCGGCGGCAAACCCAAAGAGTTCCGGGATGGCGCGCCCTTCCAACAGCAAAAGTGCTTTTTTCGGGGCGGTGGATGTCGCTGCTACCACGGAATATTCCTCTCATTTGCGCAATAATATTGCGTTTGCTTGGATACAATCGACATATTTTTCATCTGTCAACTGCACCGTAAGGTAAGGTTTACACCTCAGCTACTTAACAGTCTGACAATACAGGCCAATTAACTGCCCGCCTTGGCGGTCTCTTTCGCCACTGCGGCCTTGAGTTCCTCAAAGGACGTCACCAGCATATCGCAAAACACGTCCGGGTCGGGCATCGCCTTGTGATCGGCGGTAATGCCAAAATCGAGGTGGTCCAGATAGCTTTGCACCGTCACGTTCAGTCCCACGCCATGGGTGGCAATCGACACCGGATAAAGCGCTGTCACCTTGGCCCCCGCACAAAACAGCGGAAAGGGCGGCCCGGCATTGTTCGAGATACACATGTTCACGGGTTGCGGAATGTAATCGGCAAGTTTCGTCGCCCCGTAGAGCTGCATCAGACCCGGCAACAGGGTCGGCGCGCCCAATATGGTGAAATCCTTGGGCGCTGCATCTTTGATACTGCCCGCCATTGTTTTGGATGCACCGGATTCCTGCGCAATCTTTTGCAGCCGCTTCAGCGGTTTGCCATAGTTCGTCGCCAGCGGCACGTTCATCCCAAAGACCTGATTGTTGCTGTCGGTATTACCGGCCTCGCGCAGCGAAATCGGCACAAACGCAACCAGCGCCGCATCGGGCAGTTCCTGCCGCTTTGTCAGATATTCGCGCACCGCCCCGCTGGTGATCGCCATGACCACATCGTTCAGCTTGGTGCCTGTCGCTTTTGCAATCCCCTTGACGTCCTTTAGCGAAATCGACCGTGCCGCATAGCTGCGCTTTGATCCGACCGTCACGTTAAACGGTGTGCGCGGTGCCAACAGTTGCGGCAACCCGACCTTTCCGGCCAGCACCGGGGCGACCATATCGGCCATCTGTCCCATCATCTTGGGGATGTTTTCGACCATCGTCATTTGCTGGCGCATCACGTTGGATGCCACATCACTCATGCTCAGGATCGCGCGCTCCAGATCGCTGGGCTTGCGCACGGGTTCTTTGGCCACAGGTGGCTCCACCTCGCGCGGCTCTTCGGTCACGTCATACAGGGCTTTGGTGATCGCCATGCCCGCACCACCGTCCACAGCCGCATGATGGACCTTGGAATAAAG
>JAFMHE010000224.1:3320-5930 GCA_017854675.1 Paracoccaceae bacterium
GTAAAGTGTTTGTGAAAGGATCCCCTGAATCCCTTGGGCAGATCATAAAGCGTTAACCCCGCCACATGCATCGGTGTTTGTTCGGTTTCCATGTAAAGGAAGGTGGCGTCGATCCCGCTTAACTGCTTCATGATCGCAAGTCCCCTTGTAAAATTGACGCTACGCGCCTGCTTGATCAGTTGACTAAACTCTATAACCTACGTCAAGCGCGCTTGTCTGTGCGCATCTGTGCGGCCCAATCCCCCCGGTTCCAGAGGGGGAGCGCCGCACAAAGGGAGGACTGAATGGACTTTCACCGGGTATCTTCTCCCGCGTCATGCTGCTGGCATGCGCGCGGTTGCTGCACATCTGATCTGTGCCTCCCCCGTATCGGGCCAACACCTGATCACCGCATTCAAGGGAGCATGACATGACGGATCTGACGTTCGAGAAAATGGGCGGCATGGTGGGCGAGCCGCTTGGCACCTCCGGCTGGCAGGTCGTGACCCAAGAGGCGGTGAACGAATTTGCCAATTGCACCGGGGATCACCAATGGATTCACGTCGATGTCGAACGCGCCAAGAAAGAAAGCCCCTTTGGCGGTCCTGTCGCGCACGGCTATCTCACGCTGTCGTTGTTGTCGGCGATGGCAATGGAGATCGGCGTGGTGCCAAAGGGCACCGCTGCCGCGTTGAACTACGGCTTGGACAAGGTCCGCTTTTTGGCGCCTGTCCCTGTCGGTGCCAAAGTCCGCCTGCATTCAAAGCTGACGGGCTTTGATCGCAAGGACAACGGGCAGTACCTGATGAAAACCGAAAACACGATGGAAATCGAAGGGGCCAGCCGCCCCGCATTGCTGGCCGAAAGCCTCGCAATTCTGGTTCCCGGACCAGACGCATAAACTCTCAAGGAGGGCGACAATGAGCGACGATAAACCCAAGATGTCCAAGAATGCACGCGACATTGCTGAAAACGCATCTGAAAACACGCTGGCCCTGAACCCGCTGGTCAGCATGCGCGCCGAGGACATGTTAGGGGCAGGCACCAATCTGGTCCGCGCCATGGCATCCCAACCGCAAGCGATGATGAACCAGTGGATGGCCTTTGCAAACGATGTGACCAAGATCGTCACCCAATCGTCCGAGATTGCCGCCGAACCCAAAGACCGCCGCTTTGCCGACAAAGGCTGGGATACCAACGCGTTCTCCAAAGGGATGATGCAGGGCTATCTGTCTTGGGCGGAAAAAGTGACCGCAGCGGTTGAGGAGTTGGACCTGCCCGACAAGGACGCCGCGCGCGCGCGTCTGGTCACGTCGATTTTTGTCGACACAATGGCGCCTTCCAACAATTTTTTCATCAACCCCGCCGCGATGAAGCAGTTCTTTGAGACAGGCGGCAAAAGCGCCGTGAACGGTCTGAAAAACATGCTGACCGACCTGACTGAAAACGGTGGCTTGCCGTCGTCCGTCGACACGTCGAAATTCAAGGTCGGCGAAAACCTTGCCGTGACACCCGGCAACGTGGTGTTCCGCAACGAGGTGATTGAACTGATCCACTACACCGCCAACACCGACAAGGTGCATCCGCGCCCCTTGCTGGTGGTGCCGCCCCAGATCAACAAATACTATTCTATCGACATGGCACCGGGCAAAAGCATGATCGAATTCCTGCTGTCCCAAGGTGTCCAACCTTACTGCGTAAGCTGGCGCAACCCGACAGCCGAACAGCGCGATTGGAACATGACCACCTACATCGAGGCGCTGGATGAGGCCTGCGATGCAGCGCTTGAGATCACCGGATCGGATTCTGTCAATATCATGGGCTCGTGTTCCGGTGGCATCACCCTGTCCAGCTACGCAGGCTGGCTGGCGGCACAAGACAAGTCCGACAAGATCAACTCGGTCATTCTGGCGGTTTGCGTGCTGGACACGATGGCCTCCACCGACAACGATATGGCGGCGCTTGTGACGCCCGAAACGGTCAAAGCGGCCAAGCTTGCATCTTCCAGCCGTGGCGTGCTGGACGGCCAAGACATGGCCAAGATGTTCGCATGGATGCGCCCCAATGATCTGATCTGGAATTACTGGGTGAACAACTATCTGATGGGCAACGCGCCGCCCGCCTTTGACGTGCTCTACTGGAACGCCGACACCACCCGCCTGCCTGCGGGCCTGCACGGTGATTTCCTTGACATGATCTATACCAACCCGTTCCTGAACCCCGGTGAAATGGTCGTCGGCGGGCATCCCATCGACATGACCAAAGTGAACTACGACACCTATGTCATTGCAGGCACCACTGACCACATCACCCCGTGGAAAGCCGTCTATGAAACCGCGCGCCTTTACGGTGATGACACGCAATTCATCCTGTCGAATTCAGGCCATTTGCAAAGCTTGCTGAACCCTCCGGGCAACCCCAAATCGTGGTACATGAAGGGCAAGGCCAAGCAGGATAACCCCGAGACATGGTCCGAAAAAGCGACCAAACACGAGGGCAGTTGGTGGCTTGATTGGGGTGACATGCTGAAAAAGAAATCCGGCAAAGAGGTCGCGGCCCCCAAGAAACCGGGCAGCAAGAAACATGCGGCACTCGGTCCAGCCCCGGGCACCTATGTGTTTGAGCCCTAAG
>JAFMHE010000225.1:0-1291 GCA_017854675.1 Paracoccaceae bacterium
ACAGAAATTGATTCCACAAAACCGATGACAGAGATCAACAGCGCGGGCAGGAAAAGCGCAGACAGCAATTCCAACGACAGATCAGGAAACGTGAGCGGTGGCAGGCTTTGCGGGACCGCGCCCACAATTTTGACGCCGCTGGTGTTCAGATCGTACTGCCAGACCAGCCATGTTGTCACACTGACCGCCAGAACCGGACCGGCCTTGGCCAGAAAATCTGCGGCACCGGGCCGCAAACCTGCTTTGAGCAGGGCAGGTCTTAGCCCTGTTCGGACCCAGAAAAGAAACCCTATCGTGACCGCACCAATGGCCAGTGTTAGCAGGTTGGTCGTGCCGATGTGGCCCACAATAGAGGCCAGTATTTCCAGCAGGTTATGACCCTCTGCATCCACACCCAAAACGTGCTTGAGCTGGCTCACCGCAATCAAGATACCCGACGCTGTAATGAAACCGGAGATGACCGGGTGTGACAAAAAGTTCGCGACAAACCCCAACCGCAAGATGCCCATCAGCAGCAGAATGGCCCCTGACAGCCCCGCAAGGCTGAGGGCCGCCGCCGCGTATCCGACATCCAAAGTGGCCGTGACGTTGGCGATCGCGGCCGCTGTCATCAACGACACAACCGCCACCGGCCCAACAGCCAAAGACCGGCTGGTGCCGAATACACTATAGAGCAGGATGGGCACAATCGACGCATACAATCCTGCCTCGGGTGGTAGGCCCGCCAACATCGCATAAGCCAGCGATTGCGGGATCAGCATGATCGTCACTATCAACGCAGCAACCAGATCGTTGGACGCATTTTGACGGCTGTAGGTGCGACCCCACTCCAATATGGGCAGGTATTGCGCCCACCGAACGCCCTTGCGGCCAGGTTTTGAGGCCATCATCAGCGCGCCGAAATTTTCTCGGGCGTGGCAAGCCATTCACGGCCCTTTAACATGGCCTTCCAATACACCGGGGGCAAAATTTTCTCCTTAAGCAGCCAAGCCAGACGGCTCGGCTTGGTCCCGTCGATCAACCAATGTGGAAAGCTGGGTTGCAAAATGCCCCCATAGCCGAATTCAGCAAGCACGATTTTGCCGCGCTCGACTGTCAATGGACATGATCCGTAACCGTCGTATTGTGCCACTGGCCCCCGGCCCCTGATATCTGCCACTATGTTATCGGCGACCACGGGTGCTTGTTTGCGCGCCGCAGCGGCGGTCTTGGCATTGGGTGCATTCATCACATCCCCCAATGACCAGATATTTTCGTATGTCTTGTGGCGCAGGGTCGCCTGATCGACATC
>JAFMHE010000225.1:1625-5929 GCA_017854675.1 Paracoccaceae bacterium
TTTTGCGGCGCGCCTGCACATTTGATCGGCATCGGGGGCTGGGTAAAAACCGCCCGCCCCGATTTCATGCCCGACACCAGTTCCCATGTGTAGGGTGCCAGATCATAGCGGTAGTTCGATGTAACGCCGTTGCGGCCCAGCGTTTCAACCAGCCCCTCAACGCGCCCCCAATCCAGTTTGAGACCCGGACAGACGACCAGCCGTTCATATTTGACCACACGGCACCCATCGAGGATCACAACGTCCTTTTCAGGCTCAAAAGCCGCGACCGCAGATTTCAGCCAATGCACGCCCTTCGGGATCAGCGATCCCATAGTGCGGACGGTTTCGTCAGCATCAAAAATACCACCACCAACCATCGTCCATCCGGGCTGGTAGTAATGCGCATCCGCAGGATCTATGATTGCGATGCCCAGACCCGGTTTGCGGGCCTTCAGGCTGGCCGCGACGGCAATACCGGACGCGCCCCCTCCGACAATCACAACATCATAAGAAGCGTCCGACTGATCAACTGGCGTCTTGCCGCCATTTGCGATCCGGCGAACGACGCCCTTCATGTCATAGCCTGCCTTCTTTGTGGAACTCAGGATATCGGCCAGTGGCAATTGGTCGGCCTGTGCCAACGACCATAGCGTGGCAGAACGCGTGCCTGACCGGCAATAGGCCAACATCGGCTTTGGCAACGTGTTCAAGGCATCGTTGAAATCAGCCGCATCTTTATCATGAACAATGCCGCCAGAGACGGGGATGTAGCGCATTTCAATCCCCATCTTCTGCGCCGTCTGAGAAAGCTCTTTGAATGTTGGCTGATCCGCATCCTCACCGTCTGGCCGGTTGCAGATAATGGATTTAATTCCCTTGCTCTGCAAAACGGCCAGATCCGTTTCGGTGATCTGGGGGGCCACAAAGAACTGGCTTGAGACTTCTCGAATATCCATGATTTTCTCTCCTGAGAACGTGCAATAGGCGTCTGGATCAGATGGCGTTGATCGGCACCTTGAGCATCGGCTTGCCGTCCTTGGTCTTGGGCACATCGCCCGCCCGCATGTTCACCTGAAGCGATGGCAAGATCAGCTTGGGAACAGCCAAAGTCGCATCCCGCGCCTCGCGGAATTTGATAAATTCCTCGCGGGTCTTGCCTTGGCCGACGTGGATGTTGTCGGCCTTTTCCTCGGCCACGGTAGTTTCCCACATGATTTCGCGGCCATCGGGGCCATAGTCATGGCACATGAACAACCGCATATCGTCCGGCAGGGACAGAACTTTTTGAATGGAATCGTACAACTCTCCAGCATCGCCGCCGGGGAAATCCGCGCGCGCGGACCCGCCATCGGGCATAAACAATGTATCGCCCACAAACGCCGCATCGCCAATCACATGCACCATACAAGCGGGCGTATGGCCCGGCGTGTGGATGACAAATGCAGCCAGTCCACCGATCTCATAACTATCGCCGTCCCTGAACAAGCGGTCAAACTGCGACCCGTCACGTTGAAATTCGGTGCCTTCGTTAAAGACCTTGCCGAAGGTGTCTTGCACGACCGTAATCTGGTCGCCGATCCCAATCTTGCCGCCCAGTTTGGATTGAATGTAGGGGGCCGCAGACAAATGATCCGCATGCACATGCGTCTCTATCAGCCACTCCAGCTTGAGCTTGTGTTTCTCGATATAGGCAATGATTTCGTCCGCGTGTTCATAGGTGATCCGACCGGCGGCATAATCAATGTCCATCACAGAATCGATCACCGCACAGGAGGTTGAACCGGGATCCATCACGACATAGCTGATCGTGTTCGTCTGCGGATCAAAGAACGATTCAATCTCGGGGTGGACATGCATGTTGGTTGGGAATTCTGACATATTTCTCTCCATTCACAGCTTTTATTAAAAACTAGACCCGCGCATTGCGGGTTTCAGTGACTAGGTCACACTGGATTGAAATTGGCGGTGCCGGTTTGAGATTTATCAAGCGTGGCGTCGAGAGGTGCAAGATTTCAACGCCGCACGTCGGGAAGTGAAATCTCGGTGACATCTGCGATGAAAAACGGAAAATACGCATCAGTGCCAAAGAAGTTGCCCGCTTCGACATGGGTCGGAACGCGGTAGCCCTGAACAGTTCTGAACGCGGAGAGATATCCACCAAACGGCTGCTTTTGATACGTTTTTTCGGGGTTGGCATCGCTCCAACGGTCGAAAACGACATGCATGGGCTGACCGTCCCGCCCGAGTGAAATGTCCACGCTTTGCACCATTTCGCCGTGACGGACGGTCACCCTTGCCGTATCCGCATCCACCGCCTGCCAAGTCACGTCAGGCCCAGGCAACAGGGCAGCAGGCGCCCAAAACACAGCTTCGGCCACCATGCGCCCATATGCAGCGCGCGCGTGATCTGCATCCCCTCCGGCCCGTGCGACAGGCATCACCCCGCCCATCCAGAACCGCGTCCACGCGCCACTGTCCGACCCTGACAGCCTCAGATGCCCCGATTGTGCGTGCATTTCCCACACAAAGCCATTCGGCGTCGCCAACACCTGCTGTGCCCGCATCTGCATGTAATTTGGCTGATCTTTGTCCCCAAGGCTGAAAAGACCCGTCATCGACAGTTCAACAACCGGCAGCAGCGGCGTTCCTTGCGCAATGGTAAACAGGAAATACCGCTGTGCCGGTTCTGGCAGGTCTGCAATCATCGCATAGTCGAACCGCTCAGGCGTCTCTGGCTGCAAAGCCAGCAGACGGTCCATCTCGCTCCGGTCTGCAATACGATCGACGTGCCGCCAACCGACCAATGCAATCAGAACAAGCGCGATTGTACCAAAAAGGAGTATCCGCATCATGCTCACCCTACCTGAAAAGGCCGGCAATCCCGCCCGGCCTAGACCGGAAAATTCCCTTCATCAAAGGGGTCATCATCGACGTCTTCCGCTACGCCGGACCGCTCGAAAACGTCCTCCGACGCGGGCTGTTCTTTTGGGTCGGTTTGGTGCGGAACTTCGGACTTGTCCGGTCCCTGATTGGGGTCCACGGGCATGTGTGCCTCGTTGGGTGATGGCGGTATTTTTGAACGCGTCATGGTTCTTCCTTTGCTTGAGGTCGCCTTAGGCTACCGCATCAAGCAATGGTCGACATTGATCAGCATCAAACACCTGCCAATTGTATTTTTGAACCTGTCCTTTCGGGGTCGCCGGTTCAGGTGCGCCAATAGGGATTGGACCAAGCGCGTTTGCCCGCCACATCCATAACCGTCACACGCAACCAATCGCTGTTTTTAAACCGGGTCAGATCCAGCTTTGCACGTGTCAGCGATTGCCCGTGCACCGCAACCGCCGCAGACCCTTGGCCCTGCACGATCACCGATTGCACGGCCGAGCTTTCGACTGTGACGGTGCCGTCTTCCCAGTGTATGCCGCGCAACTCTGGTCCGGTTGAACTGTAGTGATGACCTGCCTTCAGCGCCTCGAGCAGCGCCTCGGGCGTGTTTTCCTCCGCCTTGACCATGACCCATCCGCCAAAATGGTCCGGCTCGGAGAAATGCGCATCATCGGTCGCGCACAGGGTCAACTGCCGCCCCTCGCTGAGCAATTGGTCCAACGTGTAAAATCCGTGTGGGCGATCACAGCCATTGGCACAGCCATGGTTGTAAACTTGGACCGCATGCGCCGCGTCGATGGTGCGTGCATCCGCCGTGGTCAGCCCCGACCATTCCGGGTGGGCAATGGCCACAAATGCGCCCGCATCACGCGCGCGTCTGGCCAATTCTGCACCCGTTTCCTGATCCGCGTTGGCGTGGAAATCCGGCACATTTGGGGGCGTGAAATCAGCAGGCAATCCAACCGCAAGAATGTGCCACAGCTCGCCGTTCTCCATGGCACCAGAATGAAGCTCTGCACCAAGGATCGTCGTGAACGATGCGTCACGGAACGCTTTGGTATCTGTGATCGGGTAATCATAGCGCCCCACAAAGTGATCGGTCAGCGCAATGAAATCATAGCCTTCGGCCTTGTAGCGGCGGCAAACCTCAGCGGGGTCAAGCACACCATCGGAGTTGTTGGAATGTGTGTGCAGGTTGCCGCGCCAGAATTGGCCGGGACGTGAAAAAATATCTGTGTGCATGGTAGGCGTCCCCGTTTCATTGGCGTGTGACGAATCTGTTTGAAGCTTTAATTACAAAACAGCCTTTAGCGCCATAAATTATCTATCGTACATGCCAAAGTAGGGACGACAGGCTACCCAACCACCCGCACAACGCGCAATCAGAACACACGCTGTCCCGCGCTCCACGTTTCGTGCAGAACCGGCGTGCCCTG
>JAFMHE010000018.1:0-23191 GCA_017854675.1 Paracoccaceae bacterium
ATTTGGCGGGCCAGAGGCGGTGCTGGCCTATCTCAGCCGCTATACCCATCGCGTAAGGACGGACCCCTGGGGCGCGCGCCGGCAACCTGCGCCTATGGCGGCAAGCAGCTTTGCACGGCCGTCACAGGGCTTGTCGGCCACAATGGTGTCATCGCTGGATTTTCCGATGGAAGTGTCCTCGCTGGAAGAGTGTCTGTCGAAAACGATGCAGAGGACTTTGTCGTCAAGGGGTCCAGCAGCACGCCGATTTCGGCACTGGCAATTACATCTGAAGCCTGGCTTTTCGTCGGCGATGAAGCGGGTCGCGTCCTCTGGATCCGTCTCGGCGGAGACGACGCATGACTAGCCTCTTTACCCGCAACAAGACACCGGGCCGCGCCGGACAGGTCAAGGCATGGGTCTCTCAGCACCTTGAACTCACAGAAGCCGATCTCGTGTCGGTCGCTGAGCTTGCCTGCCAGGAACCTGGCTGCCCACCGATTGAAACCGTCGTGACGGTCTATGGCGCAGATGGGCAGCGCCGCACGTGGCGGCTGCACAAGCCTCTCACCGAGATTGCTGCCGCAGATGCAGCGGCACTGGAAGCGCAGCCATGATTGCGCGGTGACATGCGAAGAAAAGCGGGCCATTCGCAACGCGTTTCACGCGCGCAATGACCCCAAACCGATGATGAAAGAGATCCCCATGAAAGATTCAGACCCCCGCCTTCCCGTAACCGTCCTGTCCGGTTTCCTCGGGGCTGGCAAGACAACGCTTCTCAACCGTGTGCTGAACAACCGCGAAGGGCGGCGCGTTGCCGTGATCGTCAACGACATGTCCGAAGTGAACATCGACGCTGATTTGGTGCGCGCCGACAGTGAACTTTCGCGCACGGACGAAACGCTTGTGGAGATGTCGAACGGGTGCATCTGCTGCACGCTGCGTGACGACCTTTTGCAGGAGGTACGCCGCCTCGCGGCCGAGGGCCGCTTCGACTACCTGCTGATCGAATCCACCGGTATCTCGGAGCCGCTGCCCGTGGCCGCCACTTTCGACTTCCGCGACGAAGCAGGCGACAGCCTGTCCGACGTCGCGCGCCTTGACACGATGGTGACGGTGGTCGACGCCGTGAACCTGCTCAACGATTTCTCGTCGCACGATTTCCTCAAGGATCGCGGTGAAACGCTGGGCGAGGAGGACGACCGGACGCTGGTAGACTTGCTGGTGGAGCAGATCGAATTCGCAGACGTTGTGATCCTGAACAAGGTCACCGATGCAGGCCCCGATCGCACCGATGCCGCCCGCAAGATCATTCGTAGCCTGAACGCAGATGCCCGGATCATCGAGGTCGACCATTCCGATGTCACCGCAAATGCGATCCTCGATACCGGCCTCTTCGATTTCGGACGCGCCCATGAGCATCCGATGTGGGCAAAGGAGCTCTATGGGTTTGCCGACCATGTGCCCGAGACCGAGGAATACGGTGTTGCGTCCTATGTCTATCGCGCCCGCCAGCCTTTCGAGCCTGAGAAAATCCTCGCTGTCCTGAATGGCGATCTACCTGGCGTGATCCGCGCCAAGGGGCATTTCTGGATCGCGACGCGGCCCGAATGGGTGGCCGAATTCTCGCTTGCGGGCGCGCTCTCTTCCGTCAAGCCGCTCGGCACCTGGTGGGCATCAGTCCCGCAAGACCGATGGCCTGAGCACGAAAGTGCGCGGAGCTATATAGCCCAGCACTGGGTCGAGCCTTGGGGAGACCGACGGCAAGAATTGGTCTTCATCGGTGCCGGTATCGACTGGCCCGCGCTGAAGGCCCGGCTCGACGCTTGCCTCGTGCCTGAACACCTCGCGCCCGGTCCCGATGCGCTCCCAGACATGCCCGATCCTTTCCCGGTCTGGCGGCGCGCGGAGGCGGCATGACCCTCGTTCGAGAAGCCGTCACGCACGCCGCGGTCGGCGTGGGCGTCGTGGACACGCCCGAGGGGCTGTCGGCGATCCATCGCCCCGGTTGCGCCGCCACGATCTGGCGACGGCGGCCAGTGCGGGATTTCCAGTCCTGGGTCAACGGGCTCGACGCGCAGGTTCTGCCAAAGGCACGTGTGATCCTGCGGCCTGAGGCCGTGCGCGATGCGGCCGCAGCGATTTGCGACGCTTCCGGCACGCCCGCTGGCCCCGAGCGTGACCGCCTTGTCGATGACATCGCCACACTTGCCGACATTTTTGCCGCTCTGATGCAGGCCCGCTGGTTGCGGATCCGCCTCGACGTGGTTGCGACAAATGCCTGCAGGAAGTTCCACGTCGACGCGGTGACGGCGCGGCTGATCTGCACTTACCGAGGCATGGGCACGCAGTACGGTACTTCGGCGGACGGGGTCGCGCCACACCAGATCTTCACCGTGCCGACAGGCACCCCGATCCTTCTGCGCGGCACACTTTGGCAGGAACGCCCCCGCACTGGCCTGCTGCACCGCTCACCACCCATCGAGGGGACGGGCGAGACACGTCTGGTGCTAGTCCTCGACCCTGTCGATGATCCGGAGGAGGTGGTTTGATGCGCGGCAATCGCGGAATGACGAGCCTCAAGCTCAAACAGCGTAACGAAGACCCGATGCAGGAATTCGACCGGCTGCCTCCCGAATTGCGTTCTTGGCTTGCCTCAGCCGTTCTGCCTTGGCGACCACGGTCCGTGCGACACGCCTTCGACAAGGCCTTGGCCCGCACCCGGGACAAGACCAGTGCGATAAAAGAACTCGACCGTCTGCAAGAGCAGCTCATCGCCAAGGACGCACGCAAGGTCTGGGGTCAAGATCACCCACATGCTCTTCAGGATGCTGGAAGGTGAGGAATGAGGCGTACACAAGGCGATCTATGTGAATTCGCAGGAATTGAAGGTACGTGCACCAGTCAATTGGAACCATGGGGTAGCCGCAACCACTGCTGGCGTGCCGCCGTATTTACCAGGACGCCGTTTGTAGCCAATCTGTGCTTTGATCATCTTTGAAACCATCGAGGAGGCACAGGATCAGGCAACCGAATGGCTCTGGACTTACAACAACGAGCGACCCAACATGGGCATCGGCGGCATAACACCCGCTATGAAACTGAAAACAGCCGCCTGAATTCTACGGCTGGACCCCATTAAAAATGGGGGGATTACCGGAGCTATTCTAAACATTTCGCACCAATTAGCGCCAATTGCGTCCGGTTCGTTACATCAAATTTCTTCAATAGGTTTCTGATGTGAACCTTTACAGTGGCATCGGACAGGTACAGTTCGCGTGCAATTTCTTTGTTTGACAGGCCTGGCACCAGCGCTTTCAAAACCTCCAGCTGCCTTTCGGTTAGATTATCAAGGCGGTCGACCGGCGATGCTTGGCACTTGGGTGTCGTAGGAGGGGAGTCTTTCAGGATCTGCGCAATATTGCGTGAATTCGCAGAAGGTTCGACATAAATGGAATGACGCATCATGGCTTCGGTGTCTTTTGCAGTACTTACATCAATCCGATCATCCCGAGCAGCGGGAGAGGCTGGCGTTTTTTCGGAGGTGGCGTTGGGCCGGGGCCATTGTGATCGGCCATTGGGAAGATAGCTCCCTCCGCCGAGAATGAACTCGCAGGTATTAACAACCTGTCGGGGGAACATGGCCGTGGAAATGAGGCCATTGACTCCCATCTCGCTGGCAAGCAAGACCTGAAGATCGCTTGTATCGTCGGCAAGGATAATCAAAGGACAATCGCCCATAAATTTCTTGATTGAAACGATTTCCTTCAGGACGCCATGTTCCGAGATAGATGCCGCCCCGATCGAAAGCATAATAGCCGCGTTGTCGTCTATTTCGTCAATAAACCCGTTTCGAGTCAGGATTTCGTCCACGCTGCCAAATGTGATGATAGAGATTTCTTTTTCATCCATCCAGTTCGAGAAGAACTCGGCAATTAATACACGCTGAAATGCGCGCTTGTCGATTATGATGAAAGTCTGGTGATGCATGATGTCTCCATAGTTGATTTAATCAAAAGGACACTGTTACCCGTAAAAGGCAGCATCGCTCTACAATTCCTCAACAGAGCCAAAAGACCCGGTTAAACTTGACTATTATGTATTTCAATTTTGGAAGTTCAGATTGATAGATATCAAATGGTCAGTGGATTTCGTGACCCTTCGCCGTTTGGTCTATCGATCTGAGGAAGTACCTTCATACTTCAAAAGAATGATTATCCACACCAATCAGCAAGTGATGCCATTCCCCGAGGGAGCACAGGTGCGATGACACGCAGAAGGAGCTTCGGGCAGGGAGCAGGTCGTCCTGCGCCGGCTCACTTGCTCGCCAGAAAATACAGTAATTCAGTTCTGAATTTTGCAGACACGTGAGTGGTTAACGTCTGCCAGACTGTGTGGCTCACCATCGGTGGTAAGTGTCGGGGCAGAGTGCAAGTTTTTACTAAGCAATTGTAATAAAATGATTTAAGTTATTTCTCACATATAGAAAATCTACTGACTGCGACAATTAGGGCTCGGTTTGATCTCCATCACGGTTCCGCCGAACGCGCACCCGAGCATACCCACGTATGGGTTATCAACGCTTCAACCGGCAAGCATTCATAGGTTTGATAAGGTCAGCAGAGGTGCGACGCGTTTATTGTCAATATGTGGTAGAGTAAGTCCCGACTGGGGGTCTCCATAAGGATTAAACTTTCTGGACGGAAATATACCCCTTTGTGGGTATGGTGAATTCAGCCAAAGACGAATCCGAAACCCATGCTATGGGGGAATATACCCTCGTAATTCAATTGGAGGTTGTCGGCTTGTTTGCAGTTGGAAACGAATCAACGCAAGAGCGAATCGTTCGCGCCGAGCATCGTCAGGTATCCAAATCGTCCCATCGCATGATATGCTGCAAAGATCGCAATCATCGCCATCGCGAGTGAACTCAAGAAGAACGGGTAGGCCGTCGTACCCTGAAACACATAGAAAACGCTTGATAGGCCAATGTTTGTCACGAGGAAGCCACCCTGGAGCAATGCATAGGTCCGAACCTGATTGCAGATAATGAGCATTGCGGCGGCGAGATGAAATATTGTGTAAAGAAAAATGGCGACAACTCCGACACGGTAATTGATGAACTGGTCGAAGCTGAACTTTTGCAGGTCCGTCAAAAACGGTGCAATTAGTACGCAAGCGGCGGAGACTGTCCCCTGAATAAAGACGATGCCGGTTATGCGCGACCACGCCATGCTGATAAATGAATGCTCGGCGGCTACGACGTCGGCGAGGCATGCGCTTTCACCGAGGTTCGACCGAAAGCGCTGGATTGAGCGGGTGAGGTCGCCTTCATGGGCTATGATCATCGCAGCCATGCTCGGGATAATCGATAAGTGCGCCAAGAACATGACACTGTCATAGAGAGGGTAGTGCAAAAAACCTGCATCCGACCTCACGCCGTCGCCACTGAACCAGAACAGCCACTTGTCTGCCCAGACAGCAACAGTTGCAAGAAGGACGCCGACGGCCAGATGCAGGTTGGCACGAAGATCTTTCATAACAATTCCGAAGGCCGGATAAGCCGCGCAACATCCGAGCTTGCCCACACCCAGAACCCGCGTCGCGGTAAGTGCCACACAAAAAAGGCATCCTGCGATGAAGCACCAGATCAGCAATTCGGTGGTTGGGCTGTATTTGGCAAAATAGAGGATGCAAAGTACCGATATCAGCATTCCCATGGAAAAGGCGCGGATGAGAAACCGCATGTCGCGCAGTGCGCCCAGAACTGCGAAGCTTGTCCATAGCAATGCAGCAGCAGTGGTCAGAAAGACAAACCCAACCCCGATACCCAAGGGTTGTAGCCCGATCGCAAGCGCTAGTATCAGTGCCGCAGACAGCGAAATGAAGCCGGATGCCGCGCATGCCACAAGATACACGCCCGGGATCAAGTCGGGTGTGCCGATTCCAACACAGGTTGCAATACGACGTGATGCCACCACCCCAACCGGGTTCGCGGCAAGCGGGGCAAGGCAGAAAGCGTAGACGACCGTCAAACGCATATCTTCCACGGCCTCGATCCCCAACATGGGCTCCATAGTGAACGAGATGACCCCCAACGCCAGAACCGCCACGATCCAAGGGCCCGCTGCCGCAACCGTCGCTGAACCGATGCTCCGCAAGGGGCCCAGCAGACTGTCGCTGAACAACCAGTTCAATTCCTCCACAAACCGGTTGGTTTGAACACGGTCACTCCGTCTCATGCGATCAGATCCCGATATAATGCACCATATCGGTCGGCTGATTTTTGGGACGTGAAAAATGTCTCTACACGTTGGCATAGATTGCGGCCGTATTGCGCCCGCAGCTCCTCATCCGACAGGAGCTCTGCAATTGCATGTCCAATGGCTTGGGTGTCCATCACCGGCACAACACGCCCTCCGGGTCCGAAATTGGGTTCCTCATCGGGTGCCCCCTCGATAATCTCGCGGCATGATCCGACATCGGTCGTTACGCACGGGACACGCGCCGCACCCGCCTCGAGAAGCACCAGTGGCTGTGCCTCGCTCAGGCTGGTCAGAAGCATCAGGTCCAACCGCGGCAGGTAGTCGTTGATGTTGATTTTGCCGGTAAAGGTGACCACGTCCTGAAGCTGGTATTCCTCCACACGCCGCTGACAAAGCGCGAAATAATCCTCGTCCTCGTCTGTCGGCCCCATGATCAGGAATTCCACATCGGGAAAGTCACGGCGAACCAGAGCGGCGGCTGCGATGCAAGCCTCGATGTCCTTGATCGGAACCACGCGCCCGATCAAACCGACCGTGGGCCGCCGTGGTGCCGTGCTCGGACTGAGATTCTTGAACTTCTCAAGCTCGATCCCGTTGGGAATGACAGCAAGTTTGTTTTCGGT
Organism: Paracoccaceae bacterium; assembly: GCA_017854675.1. Taxonomy (GTDB): domain Bacteria; phylum Pseudomonadota; class Alphaproteobacteria; order Rhodobacterales; family Rhodobacteraceae; genus Sulfitobacter. The sequence continues at coordinate 6,869 of JAFMHE010000018.1, forward strand.
GGCACCAAGGGCGCGTTGAAACGACTGGTTCGCACCATAAAGCGTCGTGATCTGGTCGGCGGATTGATACGAGATCCGAGCAAAAGCCTCGAACGTTTCGATCCAGAACTGCCGGATATCGAGGCGCTTCTCCTCCGCCCCCACACCCGACTGGATCGTGTCCTCAATCCAGTCGGCCATGATGAGGTCTATGCGCCGTTCATTGGTATAGATTCCGTGTTCGGTGATCGCACTGCGACAGCCGGTTGTCATCGCGGCGCGCGCGCACAGCAATCCGGCGAACCCCGTCGATATCGCATGGTAGCTGCGTGCCGGCACGATGTCGGTGGTCATGACCGCAAATAGCCCCCCCACGAGGGTGCGCCAAGCCCAGAAGAAATCTAGAAACCCTGCCTCGGGGCATGTTCGCTTGTAGCACGAAAGCATCGCCGTCCAGGCGGCGTAAGAGGTCGTGAGGTCGGAAAGCGTCGGCGGCGTCGGGTGTGACAGGGAGCCGAAGGGGCCGCGCTGGACAGGCGTATCGAGATACTGGATCAAATCGGAGAACCCGCTGATGTCGCTGTCGCGGATCACCTTGTATATCAGATCACCAAGCTTGTTGGCGTCCATCTTGGGCTCAAAGATACTTGGCCGACGCTTGGGCGGGGCGAGCGAGACAACCTTGAACGCGGTCAGATTGGGGGGGAAGGGATAGCGTACCTTCTGTTGGCGGTCATCGGCCACGATTGCCATAACGCCAAAGGTCAAGTCGGGCTGCTTTCGGATTAGCCAGTCGATCCATGAAGAGACACCTCCGTGGACGAAGGGATAGCAGCCCTCGACCACGATGCAGACATCTACTTTTGGGTTCGGCTGGTTCATGCGACGCCGCCGCAGGAATATCTCTTGAGATTGGGTGCTTGCGGGATAGCCTGTCCGGAGTGGACGACCATAAGATTGCCGCCCTGCGCCTCGTCTGGTGCCTCGTTTGAAGGTTTGCCGGTTCTCCGGTTGGCCGCGGCCCGCAGGATCACTTGAGTTTCGGCATCGACAAATCCAGAACGTGCAACAGCCTCGGCCTCGGCCGCGAATGCCTTCAGATCGAAGATACTTTCCGGCGTTTCGCAAGCTGCCAGAATAGCCTTTGCCCTCGCTTCAAAAGTCCCCCGCAACTTGGCGTAAACGGCTGCTGCTTGCACACGGATGGCCGGTACGGGCGATGCGAGAGCCTGCTTGAGAAGCGGTAACAACTCGGGTTGATAATGCCGTAGGATGGTTGCAATTGCATCTTGCTGCTGTGTCAACGACCCCGAACGCAACACTTTTGCAAAGGACTGAGGCCTGCTGCCGTTCAAGCTTGGCCGACGGTTCTGTCGGATTTGGGCAGTGATTCGGCGGGCCGCATCGCTGATAACTTCGGTGTGCCGCTCCACGCGTTCCGTTTCGAAAGGCCGTGACCCGGACCCGAGTTCGATGATGAGCAGGACGATACCCCCCAGTGGACCAAGCAAGAGCAACGCACCCCCGATCACGGCCGTTTCAGGGGTGAAGCGGCGTTGCCACGCAATCGCCACGGCACAAAGAAGCACGGCCATCGTGAAATGCTCCAAAAGGGCAACTCGCGTATCAACACGGGTCGATAGCCAGAGATAGACAATCGCAAGATCAAGGCCCCCCGCGAGCAATGTAAGCGGAGATATGCGCCATGTCTGGCTTCGCTGGCAGGGAGCTTGATGTTCGGTTTTATCCTGCATGGGGCTAATTCAAATTATTTTTCATGAGGTAGGGGAGTCTGGCTGCAGTCCCGAACGAAGGATTCTTTAGCAAAGCGGTTTGTTTGTCTTCCCGCGCCAACGCGACTGCCACGAGCGGCGCAAGCAAGCTCAGCCATGATTTTACATCGGCGATCCGGTTCTCGTCCTCCACTACAGTTACCAGTGCACCGTATACGGGGTATGCGCCATGCTCCGGGAGAGACCAGCAAACAAAACAGGCCTCTTTGGTTTGCACAATGGCATGGCCCTGCAACCCTTTGACAACTGCCGCGACAGGATGAGTTTCGGGAATCTTCCCCTGCGCAATCCACGGTTCAATCCCGTTGGTCGCGACATCCAAGTTCCCGTCGGGGTTTTCGGTCAGCAGGGCTATGTGATGGTGGGGCAGTGGCTCGGAACTGTCGGACAGCATCTGTCGGGATACGTTGGCGAGCCGCGCCAGATATGTAATCATAGGGCCTATGTGACACTCGGTCATGTCTTCAGGCCGGGTCACCACCGCCAATTCGGATCGTGCCAGTGCCTCGTCCAGACGCAGGACCTCCTTGGATAGCTGGTCGCTTATATGGATCAGCCGCGCGTTGTCCTGCCGCAGCCGATCCTCTTCGCGCAGTTGCCCCTGACGAAACACCCCTATTGCCAGAGCTGCGATCAGCCATTGTAGGGGCAGGATTGCGGTGTCGATGTAGTGCGATGTAATATTAATCCCCATCGGCCGGATTGGCCAATCCATCATCAACGTCGCCAGCCCCGCGATCGCCACACCAACATACAACCCCCCTTGCACAGCTGACAGGATGACGATGACCCAGTAGGGATGCAGGGGCAAAGCTGCGTAAAACCCCTCACCGAAGAAGATCGGCTCGGCGAAGTCTGCGATAAGCAACAACAGAGCACTGCCGATCAAACTACGCAGGAGCGTGTCTGAACTGTTGACCACCGTCGGAGATTTGGCCGCAGTTGCGGAGAAGTCGTCGCTAATACTCATTTGACACCAGCTCTTGTGCATTTCGGGCGGTATTTTTCCGGATCCGGCTTAATTCGAGAGGCGCGCTGTCGTCGGCCACTGCAACAACTGTTACGAAGTCGCCAGGTAGAAGTTCAGTTGCCGGACTTGCCTCGATCTGAACTGTTCCGTCCGGGCCGTTGCGGTTAATAGTCACAACAGTGCCGTGGGTGCCTATGATGGTATTTTCAAGCTGGGCAACAACAGTTGCGATTTGCCCTTCAATCGTGTCCTGACTTGCATTCAGATCTCTTAGTGCGTCGATTTTCGACTTTCGCAAATCAGCAGCTGCGACGTCAAAACTTCGTTGAAGGACGGTGCGCTGTGACTTGAGCTGATTGACCAGTTGGGTCTCTTCGAGCAGGGCATATTCACTATCCATCTGTCTGATCTGGGCTGTCACAAGCGTATCAGCCGTGGTGATACCCTTTTCGGTTAATCCATCCAGAAAGGTAACGCGCTCCGAGAAATAGGCGTGCTGACGTGTGATGACCTCAAGTTTTCTCTCCGCAGAGTCGATGCGTAGATCGAGCAAACTGAGCTCGGCCTGTTCTTTTTCGCGCAGCGACTGGATTGCATCGTGCTCGGCCTCGAGTACCATCTGTTCGGTCTTGATCCTTTGCGGCGCCAGACCGAGCTGCGCACCGCTGGCGTTCGCAATCCTGAAATCGAGGTTTCGTTCATTCGCAAGTGACGCTTCCAAGCGTTGCTGGACCAGAGACAGACCTTGTGCGACCCGCTGTAATTCCGAGGCGCGGGCTTGAAGTTCGATTCGTCGCATCCGCGAGGCAGGGTCATCGTGTCCGGTACTTCCCGCTTGAGCCAGAAGCCGTTCAACCGTCAGGCTCGGGGTGAAAGCATATGTGCCTGGTGACCTCACTGCACCCTGCAGCGAAATCTGCGGGCGCGCTATGAAATTGGCATTTATTGCGCTGTTGAGGCGCAGCCGGTCAAACGCTGTGCGGGCAACCAGTGCCTCGATGCAAGGAAGGCTAAGCCCCAGAACGTCGATGTGGCCGACAGCTGGCAGTGACAGGCTTCCCTCCACTCCAACCGTGAACGTTCCCGACAAATCAAGCCGCTCGAAGACGATTTCGGCGATGCTTGAAGATTTCTCCTGATCGAAAGAAACGGCACTCTTCTCGAAATAACGTAACTGCAGGATATCCCCCGGAACAACACCCGCAGCCCGCGAGCCCTCCTGATCACAGAACGATTTCTCGGGCGGGACGACCAAAGTCGTAGTCTGAGACAATGCTGCTGGCAGTGGCGATCCTTCGACAGGTAGGGGCAGTGGATGATCTTGCGTTTGCAGCGCGCTGCCGACATTCGACAAGGCTGCCGTATTCTGTTCAGCCGCATCCATATCTATCTGGCCTTTCCCGGAGATCCCAAGCACGGGGCCCAGTTTCTCGCGAGCATCCGTAACTAAGCCAAGGCTTTTGTCTACTACCGTATCAAATCCGTGAATTCGTACCTGATTTTCCAATATGATGAGCGAAAAGCCAATCGCAACGATTGAGCATTTCATAAAGAAACTAAACATTGTATTATTTCCCATCTCTTTTCCCATCCCTGAATAGAATAAAAAATTTTAACGGCAGAATAACGGAGGAAAAAATTACTTAAGCTCTTGATATTTATTAAAAAAATAAAATTTATGCTTGAAAATTATGTCTGCGGCGTCTTATCCTATTCTAAGTCGCACCTGGGTGTGCATGCAATATAACCAACGTGCTTAGGGCCTTAATATGAGCATTCCGATATATCATCACTATGGCGTATACTGCGAACTCGTCGCATCTACTTTTGCATCTTTTCGCGGCGGCTTATTTAGTGCCTTATTGTATATTTACAAATTGCGAGGGTACTCAATTAGGGGGATGCGCCTAATTGGATTGGTGTTGCTTATGTCGATTCTGTCGGGCGCCGCACATGCGTGGTCTGACCCATGCGGCGCTGAAGGAAAGGTGCAGCGGACTGTCGTCGCCTTCTTCGACGCCAGCCGCGAATCCGAGCCACGCGACACACGAATTCACCGCTATTTGGAATTGCCACTCAACCACTTGGGATATCGGCTCGTCTTTGTTGATCCGTCCGATACGGACGCGTTGGCCTCGTTGTCAGCGGATATTGCTGCAACCGTGACATGGTTCGATGCGCCACTTCCCCAGCCTGCCGCTTTCGCCAGCGCGATGGCCCGGCTTGCGGAAACATGTCTTTTTGTGCCGCGCGCTCTGATTTTTGATCACCCCGGCATGGTGCCTGGAGCGGCGGATGAGCGGGACTGGACGCGCTACTTGGACAGGGTCGGGGCAAAGCCGCGCGCTTTCCCCGGGCAGACAGGGTTCACGGATGTGATACAAGTTCTCGATACCGCTTTGATCGGGGTTGAGACGAAATTTCTGAATGAACCGCTGCAGCCTGTTCATCTCGATCTTGCGGACGGCGGCGGAACCCACTTGCGTATTGGGTCCGCGCACAGCTTTAGCGATCTCGTCACTACCGGCGCCGCTGGTGCCTTTGTTCACCGGAGCGCCGCGATCGCGCCAGACCCGCGCGGCGGCGATTTCTGGATTACGGATCCTTTTGCGCTTCTCCAAAAGGTTCTGGGCGAAACCGTGACGCCAATTCCTGATATCACCACGCGTAACGGGCGGCGCGTCTACTTCTCCACGGTGAGTCCGTCAGGATGGCTGGCCACAATGCCGCTGCGCAAATTCGGTGATACGGCACAATCAGTGCCTGAGGTTCTTCGTGACCTCATCTTTATGGCCCAGACGGATCTGCCTGTCACCTTGTCTTTGCTTACGGGTGACTTCGATCCGGATCTTGTTGGCCCCGCCGGTACGTCGGTCCGCACCGTTGCTTCGCAGCTTTTGACGCAGCCGAATGTGCAACCGGCCACGTCCGGTGCCACGTTTATTCAGGATTGGAACTTCTTTCGTGAATATGAACCAGAGCGTGAGGCTGCGCGCCTGACCTCGGCTAATACGGTCGCAAGGTCCAGCAACAGCATGGTGTCAGAGGCGGCAAAACGACTTGGCGGCGTGTTTGCCCAAACTGATGCCTCGGCTTTTTCACATACGCCTGATGCGCCGCGCAAATATCACACACGCCCCTTCGATCTGTCGGCTGAAACCGCGGGCGCGCTGGAGGCCGCACAACGGATCGCACGCCCTGGCGCACCTCCAGCGGCTTTCATCTGGAGCGGGGATGCACGCCCCTTCGAGGCCGCACTCGCCGCCGTAAACGCGGTCGGCGCAAAGGCTATTGGTGGCGGCGGTGGCATCTGCACGGCGGAGGCGCCCTCAATCGCCAATATATGGCCACACTCCGCGCCTGTAGGCGAGCAGACCCAAGTCTATCATGCGCTTAGTGGTGAAGCTGTCTATACGGGCAGGGGAGGGGCACCGCACCGGTTTCAGGCGCTGGCAGATACTCTGGATTGCACCGAGACGCCGCGCAGGCTCAAGGCGTTTCAATTGGCCTATTCCGTCGAATCAGCTTTCCATTTCGGTCTCCGGCAAAGCATTCTCAAGTTCCTCGACCGTGCCCGCAGTGATTCCTTTATCCCGCTGACTGTGGCCGAATATGTCGCCTCGGTTGAATCCTTCGCGGACATAGAATTTTCTGCGACCGAGCGGACCGAATGGACTGTGTCGAATCTTGGGGCGATCACGACGATAAGGTTCGATAATGCAGCGCACCTCGGCGTCGACATGTCGCGCAGCCTGAACACGCTTGGAGCCCGTCGTCATGGAACGTCACTTTATGTGGCGCTAGAACCCGACAGCGCAACAGCACGGATCAGCCTCAAGCCAACGGACGATGCCTCCGGTGTGATCCTCGCGGGCCTCGTTCCGGCACTTAGCGAAAGCTCGCTTTCGATCAAGACAGTTTCGAAAAACGCATGCACGATCATAGTGTCCGCGTCAGGTTTTGCCCCTGGGCTGACAGTCTGGTCTGCGGCACCCCGCACATCCTATGCCGTAACAGTCACCGAAAAAGGTGCCTCCAATGATCGGGTTTTCTGGGATCAGATTACGGCAAGCGACACAGGGGAGTTGCGTGTTCCGGTGCCCGTGGAACCTGGACGACCTTTGGATATCACGCTCTCGCCAGACTGTTGAAAGGACCGATGCCATGAAAAACTACCCGCTAATCTTTGGATTATTCTGCACGATGGCGATCGTCGCGACGATCTTGCTGCGTCCAGATCCAAGGGTCCAATTTGAAGCAGAGGTCATGCATCTCAAACCGGAAGAGGCATTGGTGCTGCTTGACCGTTTCGCCGACGAGCGGGCATATCACGATACGTTGAAGCTCACCCATGCGCGGCTCGCGCTTGATGCTGGCGATCTGGACCACGCTCGCCAGTCTTTTTCCGAACTGCTGAGTGCCGAAAAGCCGTCCCCTGACATCCTCGATTACCTGTCGGAAATTGCGCTGCTTGAAAACGAGCTGAGCGAGGCAGCAGAGCTGGCGGGTCGCGCGCAGGACATCCGGCCCACCGATGCGCGGCGGCAAAGGCTGGGCTATTGGTATCGCCTCTTGAAAAATGAGGAGGCGGAAATGGCGGTGTTGAGCATGGTGACTCCAGAGGTCTTGACGCAGTGGGAAGTCATGCGTCTTGGGCAACTCTATTTGCACAGGGATGATGATGCGGCTTATGAACGTCTTCTCGTTGGTCTGGCAAATTCTCGGCGTGAGGATTCTGTCAAATTTCAGCAAAGGTTGATCCAGTTCTACATTGCGACCGATCAGTTCGAAGCGGCCAAGCGAACGGCATTCGAGAGGTACGCAAAAATGGATCATGACACCGCGCTGGTGCAATTTACGCTGGCCGGCCTGATCGAGAAGGGGGCCATCGATCCGGCGCAGGCATTGGCTATCGGGGTCTTGCGTGACGATCCCGGCGTCGGTCACACCCTTGTCGCGCCATTCAGCCGAGCGGGTCACGGGGGCATTGCGCGCTTTTTGCAAGGTTCATGGCTTGCCTCCGCAGATACTCTGACTGCCGAGCAGTGGACCGCACTGAGCGATTTTGCCGAAATGACCGGCGATCTGTCCGGATTGCGGGGCGCGCTGGTACGCCTTGGACCAGGGTCTGCAGAGCAGATCCCAGGCACGGTTTTCATGCAGTTCGTCCGTTATGGCGGGGCGCGCGCACTGGTGCCGTTTCGCCCTTACCTGACGCCTGAAGTGCTGAAAGAAAATCCTCTGGTCGCGGCAGCATGGTCGGGTTGGACGAACGATCCGGGCATGACCTACACGCATCTTGTGCATGCTGCAGGCCTTTCGCTGAGCGACTGGGACAGGTCTATCTGGATGTCCATTGCCGAGGGGTTGAAGGGGACGCGGTACTTCAGCAATCTTCTCGCTGGTGCCGCAGCAGATCCGCAATTGCGCACAATGCTGCGTGCGACAATCATCAGGGAAAGTGCGGCCCCTTCTGATGGGTGATTATTGCGGGATACAGTCGGTCAAAAAGATAATCCTCTGCGACGTAGGGCGAAAACCCAAGGCTCATTGCGCGCTCCCTGATGTATTCACGAATGTTCTCGGTGGCTGATGCGGGAAATTCGGGTGTGAATTCCACTGATAGAACCGGAATCTCGTTTGCAAGAAAATCCTCGGACAGCGCCTCAAGGGTATGGGGATGTACCGCTTCGGACAGCACGTTTTCTACCAGTATTCCATCAATACTGGTTACATATCGGCTGAACATGGAAAACGGCCCTTGTGCGGGCTGAACATCCAACGCATCCCTGCCGATGAACGCACCATTGTTTACGATAATGATAGCCTCGCAATTCCAGTGGCGTGCGCGTGCTGCGATCTTCTCGATCAGCCGCATCATCTTGATCGCGAAGTCTGCGGCAGTGTCCGGACCTTTTGGCCCGGTCGCACCCGTCCAGACCAGACTTCTGTCAAAAGCATGCGTATAATAGAGGAGCACATCGTCGAGGAATAATCCGTCAAACCCCCGCGCCATCAGCATATCGACCCTTTCAAGCAGGATGGATTCCCACCCTTTGGTCCAATAGGCGGCAAGGATTTGCCCATGCCCCTCACGTGGCCCGATCCATTCGGGTAGATCGGGCGGCACGCCTGCGTCATGTTCGCCTGTGAGATCAACCCAATAGTCCCTGTAATCCTCGATCTTGCTGGCGTTCAGGTAGGCTAGCACCGGACGGGTGCCCGCCCGATTGATCTGAGCAATCTCATCGGTGGTGAAAAGATATTCCCTGCCGGTCTTGCTGAACAGGGCACCTACCTTTGCGGCCTCGATGACCAGCAGGCCATGCGGCTGATCCGACAGGGTTTCGGCGGAATAGCTTTCGCCCCAATACTGGATCCCGAACCCCGATCCCAAAGCTTGCGAAAGCCTGCCAGCCCGCATGCTGCGTGACGTCGGGGGGCAGTTTTTCTCGGCGCCGTCACCTGCCAGAAATTTTGTATCGGCGCGACCGTAAGCATGGGCCATTCCTGCCCCGACGGGCAACATAGGAAGCAAAACCTGTGCAAGGATCTGAAGTGCGAGAACAGCTTTTTTCACCCCCTGCTTTCGTCCGGTGGGGCGTTGCGACGTCGGCATGACTTTGTGATGCGCCAACACCTTAACTCCCCGACAGCACGTTTTCGGAAAAATGCAATTGCCGCGTAAAGGAACTGTCTTTTTCGTCGGGCTTTCCTCCACATTGAAACGCCCAGTGATCCTTGCACATACGCGTCAGATTATGCGTGGCCTCCCACCCCAGCAGCGTTTTTGCAAAGGTTGCATCAGCCAGCGAGACGGCAACATCGCCAGGCCTCCGCGCCACTATTTCATAGGCAACTCTGGTACCACTGGCCTTGGAAAAGGCTTCAATCACCTCCAGAACGCTGTAACCTGTTCCGGTACCCAGATTTATCCGTTCATGGCGCGCGGCGTGATCCGAGAACAAATAATCCAGCGCCGCGACATGCCCCTTCGCAAGGTCCACCACGTGGATATAGTCGCGCACCCCTGTTCCGTCAGGTGTTTCATAATCGCCGCCAAAGACCCTGACTTTGTCGCGTATGCCGGCCGCAGTCTGCGAGACATAGGGAAACAGATTATTCGGAACATCGGTCGGGTTTTCGCCGATTTGACCACTGGGATGCGCCCCAACGGGGTTGAAGTAGCGAAGGGAGACGGCCTTGAAATCTTGCGCCGAGGCAGTGACGTCATCGATCATTTCTTCGATCATAAGCTTGGTGCGGCCATAGGGGTTCAAGACACAGGTTGATGCTGTTTCGGCCAGGGGCTGCATCTCGGACGCCCCATACACTGTAGCAGAGGATGAAAATACGATCCGGCCTACGTCGCAATTTCGCATCGCTTCCAGAAGCGCGATAGCACCCAGAAGATTGTCGTGGAAGTATAGGATGGGGTCCGCCATGGATTCACCCACAGCTTTCTTGCCAGCCAAATGAATAACCGCATTCACGTTGTATTGAAGTAGCGTGTCCTCAACCAGTGCGCGATCACACACGTCGCCTTCGACGATTGTCACGTGGCGCTTGCACAGGCGTTTGATCCGCGCCGCAGTCTTGTGCGTACTGTTCTCGAAGTTGTCGAGGATCACGACCTGATATCCGGCGGCGACAAGTTCGACGACGACATGTGATCCGATGTATCCGCAGCCACCCGTTGCGAGAATGCAGGGCCGCATTTTTGGTAAGTGTAGCATGTTAGCTCCTTCAATCTATTCAACAGTTACGGATTTCGCGAGGTTGCGTGGCTGATCGACATCTGTGCCTTTCGCTACCGCGGCATGATAAGCTAAAAACTGCACGGCGACGGTATAGGAAAACGGCGTCAGGAACGGGTCTGTCGCTGGTAGCGCGATCGTGCGGCCAGCATGTTCGCTCAATTCCTTGCAGGAGGTTTTGTCGCCGATAGCCACCACCCAGCCGTTGCGCGCGGCAACCTCCCGCAGGTTCGACGCTGTTTTTTCAAACAATTCGCCCGATGGGGCCAGCACGATGATCGGTACAGTGTCATCCACCAAGGCGATCGGGCCGTGTTTGATTTCGCCCGCAGCATAACCTTCGGCGTGAATGTAGGTTATTTCCTTCAGTTTGAGCGCGCCTTCCAAAGCTATCGGGTACATCAGCCCGCGCCCGAGAAAGAGGGCATTGCGAGCTGTAGCGATTTGTTCGGCGGCAGATTTGAACGCGGGTTCAAGGGCGATTGTGTCGGCCAGAAGACTCGGCACCGTGAAAAGAAGGTCGACAAGGCTGCGCTCTTCACTGCCATCGATCACGCCGCGTTCGCGTCCGATCATCACACTCATTGCCGCTAGGCAAATCAGTTGCGCGGTGAAGGCCTTTGTCGACGCAACGCCAATTTCGGGGCCTGCATGTATCTGCATCGCGATATCGGCCTCGCGGGAAATGGACGAGGTTGCAACGTTCACAAGCGCAAGCGTAGTTTGGCCGCGCGCCTTGGCGAACCTCATCGCGGCCAGCGTATCGGCCGTTTCGCCAGACTGGCTGACCACCAATGTGACCCCGCCTTGGGGCAGGGGCGGCTCGCGATAGCGGAACTCGGATGCGATCTCGATTTCGACCGGTATGCGGGCAATTTTTTCCAACCAGACCTTGCCTACATGGCAGGCCAAATAGGCGGTTCCGCACGCGACGAGGGTTAGTCGCGGTACGTTCGCCCAATCGACCGTCTCAAACGCACACTCGACCTTTTGGCGGTCCCCCGACACCCAAGAGCCAAGCGCGCGCGCGGTTACAGCAGTCTGCTCATGGATCTCTTTCTCCATGAAGTGTCGGTAGTTGCCACGATCGACATGGATGGTGTCGAGGGTCAGAATATGCTCCTCGCGCTCCACCACCGCGCCCGATTTGTCGTGTATGTGGAACTCGTTGCGGGTCATGACTGCCCAGTCACCTTCTTCAAGGTACGTGATGCGGTTGGATACAGCTGCCAGAGCGATGGCATCGGAGGCCACGAAACATTCTCCGTCACCACGCCCGATTGCGAGCGGCGATCCGCGCCTTGCGCAGATCAGAAGATCGGGCTGCCCCTCGAACAAGAAGCAAAGCGCATAAGCCCCCTTCAAGCGAGCAATTGTCGCCGCAGCGGCGTCCTCGCAACTCAATCCACGCCTGAGCATGGAATCGCAGAGCACTGCGACAACCTCGGAATCCGTCTGCGATTCAAAATTGTATCCCTCTTTCCTAAGCCCGTCGCACAGGTCCTGATAGTTTTCGATGATCCCGTTGTGCACTAGCGCCACCGATCCGGCCAAATGAGGGTGCGCATTGGCTTCGCTCGGTTTACCGTGCGTCGCCCATCGGGTGTGGCCGATCCCGATCGAGCCAGGCAAGGGATGCTCGTCCAGCACGTTGTCCAGCGAAGATAGTTTTCCCATTGCCCTGCAGCGGTCAAGCTGGTCACCGTTCATTACGGCCAGGCCGGCTGAATCATATCCGCGATATTCGAGACGTTGTAACGCGTCCATCAGGATCGGGGTTGCGGGCCGGTTTGTTAGTACTCCTACGATGCCACACATGTTGGAATTCCCTTTCAAGGGTCAAGTTGAAACAGACCGGGCGCCATCCGCCATTGGCTGCTTGAGTGAATGGATTTCGTGCGCCCAACTCTGATCGCGCTGCTGGAGCACCGTTTCTGCTCGGATCACGCGTTCGAGATCGAGTGTCATCTTCTGGAGAAGGCCGAGGTCATGGCCCTGCGCCATCACGCTGATTAGCAGCCGGGTTCCCGAAGGTCGAACAACCAACTGCCCCTTGTCTCCAAGCGCTGCAGTCATTTCGGAGATCAGGGCAGACACCGCCGGACGCTCAAGCGGTGTGCTGCTGCGATCAATCGCGATGTTGCGGATTACCTGCTGAAGCGGCTCGAAGCGGGCCAGAATTTCGGACGCGGACAGGCCAGTTTCGACCATTGCTGCAAGCGCCTGCAAACCGACGATAAGGCCATCGCCCGTTGTCGCAATGTCGTCCATCACGATGTGACCAGATTGCTCGCCGCCCAGATTGTATTTCTTGGCCCGCATGCGTTCCATAACATAGCGATCACCGACTTTGGTGCGGTCCACTGCAATGCCATGACCGGCAAGATGTTGTTCCAATCCCATATTCAACATGACTGTTGTCACAAGGGTCGAACCGGCCAGACAATCTTGCGACTTCAGACGTTCGGCAATAAGCGCCATCAGCTGATCGCCGTCTCTTACCTTGCCTTTTTCGTCGATGACGATCACCCGATCGGCATCACCATCAAGCGCGATGCCAATATCGGCACCGACCTCCAGCACCTTTGCGCAATAGGAATCAGGCGCGGAAGAGCCTAAATTATCTTTTATATTCCGTTCATTATGATCAGTCCCAATCTGAATGACCTCGGCACCTAATTCCCAGATCAGGTTCGGGGCCATCCTGAACGCCGCACCGTTTGCTGCATCCATTACAACCTTCAGGCCATCCAGCCGAATGTCGCGCGGCAGCGCCTGTTGGGAGAAATTGATATAGCGCTCCGCCGCGCCGTCGATCCGTCTGGCACGGCCGATCAATGACGGCTCGACTACGTCGTAGGGCCGCTCCAATAGCACCTCTATGGCGGTTTCCTCGGCGTCGCACAGCTTGAAACCATCAGGGCCAAAAAGCTTGATCCCGTTGTCCTCGAATGGATTGTGCGATGCTGAAATCATCACGCCCAGATTGGCGCGCAGGGACCGTGTCAGCATTCCGATTGCGGGCGTAGGTAGCGGGCCAGTCAGTATCACGTCCATACCAACCGAAGCAAAATCTGCGGTCAGCGCGGTTTCGATCATATAGCCGGAGACCCGCGTATCCTTGCCGATGACGACCGAATTGCTTCGACCAGAGCGCTTGAAACACTGGCCTGCCGCTTGCCCAAGCCGCAATACCACGTCCGCAGTGATCGGCCAGACATTGGCTTTGCCTCTTACGCCATTAATACCGAATATCTGCGGTCTCATATCACTTCCTACTAATTTTCAACCTCTAGTCATATTGGTGCTGCTACGTGCCGATCACGCTGCAAAAGCAGTGTTTACGCAAATACTTCGGTGAAGGAGATGTCGGTCTGCTCCAGACCGGTCAAATTAAGCCCCTCCAGCAAGATCATGTCGCCTCCGCTAAAGCTAAGCTCAAGGCCTTCTGATGTGGCAGTGAACGCGCCATAGGCCTCGACTGCACTGGCAAATTCCAGCCCGCTAAGGAAAAGAAGATCCTCGCCAGTGGTAAAGTCGAGAACGGTGTCCCTGCCGCCTTGGGGTTCGAATATGAAGATATCAATCCCGGCGCCCCCCCGCAGAATGTCGTTGCCAGCACCGCCAGCCAACAAATCGTCGCCGCTACCACCAAGCAAGACATCAGACCCGCTGCCGCCGATCACGGGTGCGCCCGTGACCAGATAGTCGATAACGATGTTTTGCGTCGCCAGAACATCCGTTGTCAGCGTCAATTGATCTGTCCCCGCAAAGGCAGCGCCGTCTACTCCGGTGACGTGGACGATGTCGCTGCCCTGATCGCGCAGGGAAACCAGTGTATCACCGCGCCCCTCGAAGGTGACGGCAAGTGCGCTGCCGTCGCCGATGACTGAAACCAGCTTCGCCCGACCGGGCAAGCTGGTGACATGGGTCACATCTTCTGCGGCCCCGATGTTCACGACGAAGGTGCCCCCGTTTACCGGCAACAAAACGGAAGTGTCATTCCACGCATACCAGCCTTCCACCGAAGCGATGGTGCCCTCCGACCCCATGTCGAGTGCGAAATGTCCGGCGTCTGGCGAGTTCAGTGTCGCCGTGACGATATCGCCCGTCCGTTCGACCACTAATTCACTGGCGGAAAAAGCCTCGATCCGATCGGCCAATTGCTGTCCGGTCACGAATTCGGTGCCGTCCGCATAGGCTCGCGCGATAACGTTCTCGAAAATCTCGAGCGGATAATCATACCCTTCGCTAAAATTGGTAGGGCCATAGTCGTGCCACGGAAACTCGATGATTGGCGTGGTCGCATTTGCGGTGATTTCTTCGTATTCGGCACTCCAGACTGCGGTTGCCAACTCTGGCGTAAGCCCTAAAAACTGGATCAACGAGAAATCGAAGGACATATTGGGCGCCAGATAAACGCGGGTGTCCTCCTCAGCCGAAAGATAGCCAAAGGCCCCTGGAAACCCTGCTCCGGTCGCGGAATACCCGCCGCTCATATAGTCGTAAAAGCGGATGATTTCACGAGAGGTCGCAATCATTTCCGGAGCACCCGGCACTGCCACGCCGCCCACCGTGATGCCCAGCTGCTGTTCGATGATCTGACGCGAGGTCTCGAACTGGAAGCGGAACGAGTTCAACAACACATCGAGATCGGATTTTTTCAGCGCGGAGGGATCGACCGCGTTCGGGTTTGTGGGGTCTACCAGCGCAATCAGATCAAGGATCTGCTGGGTGTCCGGCGTGAGCAAGTTGGTGTTGGTCGGGTGGGTGAACGAATGCGAGCCAATCTCGTTTTCCATCGCCAGAAGTGCTTCATAATAGGGTCTTGAAATGGACCAGTCGGTTTGCTCGTCTGGCGGGTTGGCACCGATGTTGATGTAATAGGACCCGACGAACCCGTAAGTGTTGTACCAGTCTTCAACGATCGGCAGCATAAGGTCATAGACGCCAGGTGACCTCTCCGAGACCTCGAATGTTTCGCTGGAAAGGTCCATGTCATTGCGTGAATAAAACAGGGACGACCCGCGTGTCATCAAAAGCGAGACGTCAGGCGCGGTATCCGACAACACCCAGTCTATGGCCTCGGACAGGATGTTGTTGTTGCCAATAATCGCGTCGGTTGCAAAGTGAACGTTGTTGCCAGCCGTCTGAGTCGCGATGACTGCGGATACGGATTTTGGAGCCCCTGTCGGTGTCGAAACTGTCTGGCTGAACAGGACTTCGCCTGATCCGGTTATATCGGTGAAGTACAGGAAGGAATTGTTGGTATATTCACCAACAAGCTGACCCGTACCGTAGGTGTCCAAAATCGGATTTGTGCCATCTTTGGCCTCAAGTGCGAGCCCTTGTGTTTGGCCGAAGCCGTCAAGCGTGACGCCCAACAAGCTTTGCATGCGTTGATACGAATTACCCGGCAGCGCCGCGCCGGTTTCGTCATTGGTCATAAAGTTGCCCGCAGCGATCAGCCCAATGCCATATTTCTCCGTTGCAATTGCAAGGCTTTGCGCGATGTCTTCCACCTGGCTTGCCTGCAGATGAGAGAAACCGGGAAAAATAATGCTGTCGTATCCGGCCAGATTGGCGGGATCCAACAAGTCGCTCTCGCTTAGCAAATCATAGGGCACACCTGCCATACGCGCCTGATTTTGTGCAGCCATGAACAGCTGCGAATAGGCCGTGGCGCTGTAGAAATTATCGGCCGTCGTCTGGGAAAAGACGATGGCCACCCGCATTTTGGGGTCGTCCGGCACAGGCTCTGTCTGCTGCCCGACAATGAGGTTCACGTTGGCATAGTCGTTGGGCAGGAACACGGCGTCGTTCA
>JAFMHE010000018.1:23291-26965 GCA_017854675.1 Paracoccaceae bacterium
CCGACAATGAGGTTCACGTTGGCATAGTCGTTGGGCAGGAACACGGCGTCGTTCACATCGGCAAAGATGCGGACCCGTTCCGGATCACCTGCAAGCAGGGATTTCGCGACCGCCACTTCGAAGCCACTGCCATCGGCGCTAATCGCGTGGTCGAGTTCGGCCACGAAGGTCTGGCCAGCCGCGCCGGAATACAGCCGCGCAACCCCGTCAGTGCCGATGTTGATGTTGTATTCCGCGCCCCCAGTGAAACCCCAAATCTGATGCCCCGTGGAACGGTCCAGATCGGTGTCGAGCCAGATCGTCGTACCTGTGCCGATGTCCAAAGGATCGGCGCTGATTGCGAAAACAAAACTGTTGTCCTGAATATCACCGTAAATCCCGTAGCCGGCGGCTCCGGTCGCGGGCGTGTCAAGCCGGGTGCCGGGCGTCCAGTCCCCCAGATCGCCGTCCAGCGCGAGGGCACCGACGGCAACCGGCGGTTGCTCTGCGCCGACAATGAGGTTCACGTTGGCATAGTCGTTGGGCAGGAACACGGCGTCGTTCACATCGGCAAAGATGCGGACCCGTTCCGGATCACCTGCAAGCAGGGATTTCGGCACGCTGAATTCGAGGAAAGTCTGGTCCGTGTTATACGCCGATGTCAGAGTTGCTAGCAGCGTCTCGCCGGGGCCGCCGCTGAACAACTGGACATCTCCGTTTGGCATGACTTCAATATTGTACTCTACTCCGCCAACGAAACCCCAGATTTGATAACCGGTTGCCCGATCCAAGTCTGTATCCAGCCAGATCGTGGTTGAGAGTCCAATAGCGGTGTTCGATGCTTCGCCAGTGCCTAGGAGAGGCTCATCCGACGCGATTGCGAAATAAAAGTTGCTTTCGTCGGACGTTCCGAAGATCCCATAGCCGTGAACACCTGTTAACGTACTGTCCAGCCTCCAATCAGAAAGCCACTCGCTTGCGTCGCCGTCAATTGTAACCATGTTTCAACCTTCCCCCACGGTGCTGGCCAGTTTTTCGGACCGCCCGCTCAGACACCCAAATGTTAAAAATGTGTAAACATAGAATGCTGGCCGCAGCGCACCGGATCAACGCGGCATCCGACCGATAGCCATGAGGCGTACCCCAAACCCAATATGATAATTCAGAATATCCTGCAGATCGTTGATTTGAATTACGAAAGTACCGCTCATCTCAAGGAGATGCCCCGATCGGGTGAGTGTTCATTTTTGAAGGCGGATACGCTTGATTGGTATGTTTACCCACTCATGGGGTACGGTCAGGAGCGACTTGTTGAGACGGGCGAGGTCAGTCTTGTCAGAGCTAACCAGCTTGAGTCGGGCACCTCAGCTTGATCTGATTTCTAGCGATCCAAGTCGCCCATGGTGTCCAACGGGTGCTGACGTCAGACATTCTTGGAAATTAATATTCGCGTAAATTACTGAATTTAATTACTAAATTATTTCTTGGAAGTCCTCGCAGTAGCTCTTCTGCCACTTCATATGCTTCGCAAAGAATGGCTGCCCTAAGCAAAAATCCGCGGGCTAAAAAACATCGACACAATTTTGCCCGATTGTCAGCAAATGCCTATGTCCAACCAGAGGAAAATTGAGAGGAAGGATCGATGTTGATTAACCGAAATACAATGTGCTTAGTGATGACCTTAAGCGTGGCGGCAGGTAGTACCTATGCAGCAACTTTTGGCGACCTTGATGCAAACGGCGACAACCAATTAGAGTTGAGCGAATTTCAGGCTGCGTTCGGCGATGCGCAAGGAACAATATACTTCGAAGCGTACAATGGCGCTGGTGAAACAGCCGACGCCTTTGTTACGCCTGAGGAAATCGTGGCATATAATCAGGCAAACTTTCCAGCCGAGGATGGAAACGGTCCACAGTTGACGGAATCGGAGTTTGAAACAGCCGATGTCAATGAAGACGGTGTGATAAGCAAAGGCGAAATGCTCGATCACTTTGGTCCTGCAGCTCAGGTTGCTCTGGCAAAGTTTGACGGAAACGGGGATGGGATTGTGACACTTGATGAAGTCCGTTCGTCCGACGATCCCGTTGGGGAGCGCGGACGTGGGCAACTTGAGCGCTCAACCAAAGATTCGGACTCCCATGGCAACTCCGGAGACCGCAGTGACGGCGGTGAAAGCGGGAACAACGGCGGCGGTGATAGAGGAAACAGCGGCGGTGGTGATAGAGGAAACAGCGGCGGCGGTGACAGAGGAAACAGCAGCGGAAAAGGCCGAGACTGATTTTATTTACTAAAATGAATACAGGCCACCTCGCTCATGCCTTGGCCTGTATCCGACAAACGCTAGTTCGCGCTTTTGGGGCAAACTGAGGCCATCTCGGACCATTCTGGCACCACAGATCTTTTAGATGTCTTCATCCACCGACAGCCATGATGAAATCTTCTACCTTCAGGTGCTTCAGTCCTGCCTTAAGGTCATTTTGTTGTCAGTGGTGCTCTACTTTCTGTTCAATATTGAGCTAAAGGACAACAGGAGAAGATACCGAAGGCGGCAACAGCCTTTATTCTGAACGATGGAACCGATGAGGTTTGAACGCATGCGGCGAATGTACGATTGAGCTGGTCGCAGCGCAGCATCGTGGCAGCAACTGAATGGCCTCTGTGGGCCGTGAATGACGGGATGGAAACCTCCATCAGGGTTCGCAGAGGACACGCTTCTGGAGTAGGCTATGTTCATTGAGCCCTACGGCATGCGGTCCAATGGCGCAGGAAAGGCTCGTTTTATCTGGCGACCTGCACTTCTCGAAGTTTCGTGAAGCAGTGTCCAAATCGAGCTCCCGCAACCACTTTGACCGAACCACTACTCATAAAGGCTTCGGCCTCCGGCTGGGCCAACCCCACAAGGGCTGTGATTGCGCCGTCGAGGGTCACGCGTGTCCCTTGGTCTGTCTCGTGGATCGTGACCGCCGTGATGAGACTGCGAATGGTCTCCAGCGCAGCAGGCCGGATCTCTGGATCAGCCAGAGTTTGCGACAACTCCTCTACTTTCCGACGATACATCTCGCTTAGTTGCGGGTGCAGCCGTACCGGCGACGGGGCAGGTGCTGCAAGCTTTGCGTCTACTTCGGCCAGCTGTGCTTCCATATCTTCGAGTTTGGACTTCAAGCCTGCCGTGCGCAGGCCATCTGCAATAGCATCATAAAGCCCGTCGAGACGGCGCGTGATCTGGGTGCGTTCGGTTGCCAGCCGTGCGCGAGCTGCGCTTTCTTCAGCACGTCCGGCATTCATCTCACGGCTGACAGATGCCACGAAAGCGGCCACAGCTTCGGGACGCATCAACCGGTCTCGCAGCAGGTTCAGCACAATGCCTTCCAGTTCGTGCCGCTTAAAGGAGCGTTTCTGTGGACACGTGTCCTGCTTGCGTGCCGCCGAGCAGGCCAGATAATCCTTGCCGACCGCAGCAAACCCGCCGCCACAGCAGCCACAGCGCAGCAGGCCGGTCAGGAGGTGTGTTGTTCGCTTCTTCTCCCAAAACCGTGTCTCTCTGATCGCCTGCACGCGTGGTGTAGCGTCTATCTCGCCCTGGCGGTGTTTGACGCGCTCCCAGAGTGCATCATCCACAATCCGCATGTCCGGCACGTCCGTGAGAGCTATGCGGGAATTTGGGTGATGGCGTGATTTGAAGGGCGGCGTATCGT
>JAFMHE010000226.1 GCA_017854675.1 Paracoccaceae bacterium
CGCAAGAAGATCATGGATATGGCGTCTGCGGACCGGTTCCCGCTGATCGGGTATCACATGCCGTTCCCCGGTATGGGATTCATCGAGACACGCGGTGAAGGTGGTTATCGCTATGTGCCGCACAGCTACCAGTTGATGTAAATCGGGTGTGATCCGCTAGAATGAAGTAAGGCCCCGCAGAGTGTTGCGGGGCCTTTTTTCTTTTTGCGGTAGGGATTTAAAGGTTCGGATAGATCGGGAAGCGGGCGCACATCGCCTCGACTTCGGCTTTTACCTTTGCCTCGACCTGCGTGTTGCCATCTTCGCCGTTGGCGGCCAGACCATCGACGACTTCGATGATCCAGTCGGCAATCTGGCGGAATTCGGCCTCACCAAAGCCGCGTGTCGTACCCGCAGGGGAACCAAGGCGGATGCCGGAGGTGATGGTTGGCTTTTCGGGATCAAACGGCACGCCGTTTTTATTGCAAGTGATGTGGGCGCGGCCCAATGCCTTTTCGGTGGCATTCCCTTTGACGCCTTTGGGGCGCAGATCGACCAACAGCACATGGGTGTCGGTGCCGTGGGTGACAGTGTCGAGGCCGCCTTTGATCAACTGGTCGGACAGGGCTTGGGCGTTCTTGATGACCTGCTGGATGTAGCCTTTGAACTCGGGGCGCAGGGCCTCGCCGAATGCGACCGCTTTGGCTGCGATGACATGCATCAAGGGACCGCCCTGAATACCGGGAAAGATGGCGGAGTTGAACTTTTTCGCCAGCGCCTCGTCATTGGTCAGGATCATGCCGCCGCGCGGGCCACGCAGGGTTTTGTGGGTCGTGGTGGTGGCGACGTGGACGTGCGGGAACGGGTCGGGGTATTCGCCTGCCGCAATCAGACCCGCAAAATGTGCGACGTCTGCCAGCAAATAGGCACCCACTGAGTCCGCGATTTCGCGCATGCGGGCAAAGTCGAGCGTGCGCGGGATGGCGGAGCCGCCTGCGATGATCATCTTGGGCTGGTGTTCGGTCGCGAGGCGCTGAACCTCGTCGTAATCCAGCAGGTTGTCTTGCTGGCGCACACCGTACTGGATGGCGTTGAACCATTTGCCGGACTGGTTGGGTTTTGCGCCATGCGTCAGGTGACCGCCTGCGTCCAAGGACATGCCAAGGATTGTATCGCCGGGCTGCAACAGCGCTTGGAACACGCCTTGGTTCGCCTGAGAGCCGGAGTTGGGTTGCACATTCGCATAGGCACAGCCGAACAGCTTGCACGCGCGTTCGATCGCCAGATCTTCGGCAATGTCGACCCATTCACAGCCGCCGTAGTAGCGGCGACCGGAATAGCCTTCGGCATATTTGTTCGTCATCACGGAGCCTTGGGCCTCCATGACGGCGGCAGAGACGATGTTCTCGGAGGCGATCAATTCGATTTCGCTGCGCTGGCGGCCCAACTCTCCGGTGATGGAGGCGTAGAGGGCGGGGTCGCTGTCAGCGAGCGAGGCGGTAAAGAAGTCAGACATCATGCGGTTCCTTTGAGTCCCTGAATTGTCGGTTTCGTATCGGAAACCCCGCGTGTCGTGAAGCGGTGAAAACGACGCAAGGCAGGTATTGTGCGGCGGCGCTGGTAGTGTGGGGAATATTATGATTGATTTGGCGTCAATTGCGCCACATCGGAAACTTTGCCTCATGCCTCTCAAGATCGCCTTTGCGGCCAGCCGCGCCCCGGTTGCACAGACCGCGCGCGCCGCGTTGATCGGGCGGTACGGGAATGTCGCGCCTGAGGACGCGGATGTGATCGTGGCGCTGGGCGGGGATGGTTTCATGCTGCAGACGCTGCATGCTGCACAGGATCTGGATGCGCCGGTTTACGGGATGAACCGCGGCACCATCGGGTTTTTGATGAATGCTTATGCGGAATCAGACCTGCTGGAACGGCTTGAGGCGGCAGAGCGCGAGGTGATCAATCCACTGGTGATGAACGCCACCCATGTCGATGGCAGCACGTCGCGGGCGCTGGCTATCAACGAGGTGTCGTTGCTGCGCGCGGGGCCGCAAGCGGCCAAGTTGCAGATCACGGTGGATGGTCGGCTGCGGATGCAGGAATTGGTTTGCGATGGTGCGTTGGTGGCGACACCTGCGGGGTCGACAGCGTATAATTATTCGGCGCATGGTCCGATCCTGCCGATTGGTGCGGATGTGCTGGCGTTGACGGCGATGTCTGCGTTCCGGCCGCGTCGCTGGCGCGGTGCGTTGTTGCCCAAGGCGGCCAAGGTGCGTTTCGATGTGCTGGAATATGAAAAGCGCCCCGTGATGGCAGAGGCAGACGGAACGTCCTACCGCAATGTGACCAGTGTCGAGATCATGTCAGAACCGACAGTGGAACATACGATCCTGTTCGATCCGGGCCACGGCCTTGAGGAACGGCTGGTCAGCGAGCAGTTCAACTAGGCGTCGCTCTAGCCATCGCTATCTGTCGGGGCGAGGTATTTCAGCGCCACTTGGGTTGCGTGGTGTGTGTCCATGACCGGCGGGATCAGGGTCAGAACCGTGCCAGCCGCATCCAGCAGATAAATCATCGAGCCGTGGGTATAGACCGGACCATAATCCGGATCCTGATAGGCAAGGGCGTGGTCGATCGAAAACGCGGCATAGGCGTCGGCCAAGGCATCCGCATCACCAGTGAGGCCGATGAAATCTGGGTGAAGTTTGGTCAGGGGGTCGGCCATGTTCTCAACGGTGTCGCGCACAGGATCGACCGTAATCATCACCGGGCGCAGGGCTATGCCGGATTCGGCCAAAGCAGTAGTGACATCACCCATCAAAGGCAGCGCGGCGGTGCAGATGCCCGGGCAGTTGGCATAGCCGAAAAACAACAATTGCGGCAGACCGTCAGGGTCTGACTGCGTGTGCGGCGCGCCGTGGTGGTTGACCAGCGCATAGGGCCCGCCGACGTTGAAGGGCAGGGCCGTTTGCGTCAGTGCAGGCCCCGCCAAGACAATGAAAAAGGCCCCGAATAGTCCGCGCCGGATCATTCGAAGAGATACTTCTTGAACGCTTCGTCGACCTCAAGCCCGAGGCCCAGATAGCCGTCTGCCGCGATCAGGGCATTGATGCGCGGGTCGCGGCGGAACCACGGGCCTTTGCCTTTGGCATCGGGGTTTTCAGCGGCCCAGACTTTGGTGAACTGGTTGGCCGTGGCCCATTCGGCGTCTGCCGCCTTGATGCGCTGCACCTGATAGCTGTTGCGGATCGGGAAATCTTTGTCCGCGATCATCAGACCGTCCAGCGTGACGGTTTGACCGCAGTAAGGCAGCAGGTCCACGACCGCGCCGGAAAAGACGGCTTGGTTGTTTTTCAGGGCCATGACGATCTGATCGTCGGCACTGCGCAGAATGGCCAGTTGACGTTCGCCATCCCCACAATTGGCGGGGCAATCGCCGGTCAGTTCGCACATGACGTCGATGATCTTGCCCTCAAACAGGGCGGGCACTTCGGCGTAGAGGTTCCATGATCTGGCTTCTGAATTGGTGGAAAAATCCTGCGCAAATGCCACAGTTGCAAACTGGGGCGCGGCAAGCAGGGCGAAAGCGGCGGCAAGGCGGATCATTCCTTTGGCTCCGGTATCGCAAAGGAGGGGACGACGTCGTAATCCTCGTGGGTCAGGTTCACGATGCCAAAGTCTTCAAGCACTTCTTCGACGATGATGTAATTGATCCCGTCACGCGCATAAAACATGCCGTCAGCGGTGACAGTGTGGGACGCAAGGCGCAGCGCGGTATCGCCGCCGGTTGCGTTGTCTTGGGCACCCAGTTTCAGGATGGTGTAGACGGTGCCGTCCTCGGCCAGCAGTCCGATGGGAATGCCGGCGGCCGAACACCACAGCGCGCAGGTATGGTGGGCAGAGCCAACGACGCTGTCGGGGCCACCCATGACGCCGGAATAATAGCACCATGTGTCGATGATTTCACCAGTGACGGTGATGCGTTCGCCTTCTGCGGCAAGGGCAGGCAGGGCAAACAACCCCATGAAGGCAGCGATAAATCGGCGCATGTGCAATTCCTTTGGTCAATTTCCAACAGCCTAGGCTGCATGCCGACCACCAAGCAAATCACGATTTCCATTTGAGCCGAAAAGAATTTGAACCGGCAGGGGGCGCGGTGGTCTTTGCCAGAGTTTAATCCAGCGTAAAGAGTTCCTGACGGTCCGTGACACCCCGCAAACGGTATTGCCCCAGCGACACCAGATCGGGACGTGTGGCGCGCAGGGGCTCGGCCACTTTGGATGAGACGATGATCGTCTGATCCACCAGACTGCACATGCCAAGGATGCGCGCCGTGGTGTTGACGGCGGGTCCGATTACGGTGAAATCCAGACGGGTCTTGCCGCCGATGTTGCCATACAGAACGTCACCTGCATGCAGTGCGAGGGTAAAGCCGGTCGTTATTTGGCCGTCAGCCGCATATTGTGCATTGCGCGCCGCAAATGCCGTGCGCAGTTCGACAGCGGCCTCAATTGCAACGCGGCCTGCATCGGGGATCGTGTTCAGATCAAAGATGGCGAGCATGCCGTCGCCCATGAATTTCAGCACATTGCCGCCATGCTTTTCGACGATCTCAACCGCGACCCCGAAACAATCGTTCAGGATGTCGATGATCGCGGGGCCGGGCAGGGTTTCGGACATCTTGGTGAACCCTTGCAGGTCAAAATACCAGATCACCGCTGATATCGTCTCGGAGCTGCCGCGCGAAATGTCGCCGGACAACACACGTTTGCCAGCGTCGGCACCAAGATAGGTCGAGGTGATATCCTCGGCCATCATCCGGTTCGCACCGCACTTGATTGTGAGGCAAATCGGTGCCAACAGCGCGCGCAACCCGTCAATCTGCGCATCGGTAAAGCCGCCCGTTGCATCAGTACTCATTGATATGGACATGCCTTCCTCCAGCCTAGAGGGATCAATGGCGGCAGTCTGGTCCTTGCGCAGAAAGAAGCGTTTGGCGGCAAAATACTCGGTCGCGCCGGCCGCCCGCAGGTCGTCAAACATGGGAAAGTTCAATTCGGGGTCTGGCACGTCCAGACGCTGGCGAAGTTCGGATATCGGGTTGGACATTAAATGGTAGAGCGGGCTTTGCCGGTATTCGTTGACCAGTTCATCGACGTTCGAGTTGCGGCTGTAGGTGAACCGCTCGCTCTGCTTGTCGCGGTGCCAGCGAAAGGCAACAGCCCCGATTTCGGGGTGATGGGCGCGGGTACTGAGGTTGACGCGCATCAGGGGAATGCCTGCGGTATTGATCCGTTGGCAACATTCAGCAAGCCAGACGTCTGTCGGGGTATTTTCCAATCCTTGCTGGATCAGCCAGTTGGTGAGGTCCGCCAAGGCGGCCGCCATCTCAAAGTTTTGGACGATGGGCGCTGCCATGGGGGACCTCGTTTTCAGATACGGTTAGCCCTTAGCATAACCGATTGTTTGCAGGGCAGTCTTGATTTCATCCAGGATTGCCGGGTCGTCGATGGTTGCGGGCAGTTTGAACGGCTCGTTGTCCGCGATTTTGACCATTGTGGCGCGCAGGATTTTGCCGGAACGGGTTTTGGGCAGACGGTCCACTACCAGCGCCAGTTTGAAAGCGGCCACCGGGCCGATCATGTCGCGCACGCGTTTGACGCATTCGGCTGTAATCTCGGCATCGGGGCGGTCGACGCCTTTGGACAGGCACACGAAACCGATGGGCGCTTGTCCCTTGAGCGCGTCCGACACGCCGATCACGGCGCATTCGGCGACATCGGGATGTCCGGCAAGCACTTCTTCCATCGCACCCGTAGATAGGCGGTGGCCCGCCACATTGATCACGTCATCGGTGCGCGCCATGATATAAAGGTATCCGTCCGCGTCCATCATGCCCGCATC
>JAFMHE010000227.1 GCA_017854675.1 Paracoccaceae bacterium
TACTTACGCCATAACTTTGACGTCAAGTTTCTTTAAGCTAGAAGAACAGCAAGGCGCAGGTCGCGAGACTTGGCCCATTTTGATTTCTAGTGGTGCCTATAGAAGCACGCCAAGGACCTGACATTGGTTTTCTCGAGCCCGATCTTCTTGTTCATCTTTTTGCCCGCAACGCTCCTGCTGTACTTTCTGGCAGGTAAAGCCGTGCGCAATCTGCTACTGTTGGTGATCAGCCTTGTGTTTTATGCGTGGGGAGAGGAACTTTATGTCCTGATCCTGTTGGCGTCGATTGCGCTGAACTACCTCTTTGGGCTTGGCATTGATTTCGCCATTGGCAGGCAGCGGTTGTGGTGGCTTTGGGGCGGCGTTGTCGCCAATCTGTTGCTGTTGGGGTATTTCAAATACACCGGATTCTTCTTGCAAAATATAGGCGTTGAAAATGCGGCGGCGCTGACGCCCGTTCTGCCGATCGGCATTTCGTTTTTCACCTTTCAGGCGTTGTCTTATCTGATCGACCTATATTACCGACGCGTTCAGGTTCAGAAAAACCCGCTGAACCTTGCGCTCTATATCTCTCTTTTCCCGCAGTTGATCGCGGGTCCGATTGTCCGCTACTCCGAAGTTGAAAAAGAGATCATTGACCGGACAGTCACCCGCAGCGATGTGGCCGAAGGCGTGCAGCAATTCGTGCGCGGGTTGGCCAAAAAGACATTGCTTGCCGACCCGATGGGGTTGGTCGCTGACCGGGTGTTCGCTATTCCCGAGGCGGGCCTGACCCCCGAGACCGCCTGGCTTGGCGCGATTTGTTATTCGCTACAACTATACTTTGATTTCTCTGCCTATTCCGACATGGCCATCGGCCTTGGCAGGATTTTCGGTTTCAAGTTTCCGCCCAACTTCAACTATCCCTACACCGCGCGGTCTGTGACCGACTTTTGGCGGCGGTGGCACATGACGTTGTCGCGCTGGTTTCGTGATTACCTCTATATCCCGCTGGGCGGCAACAGGCATGGGGCGATCCGGACGTACCTGAACTTGTGGATCGTGTTCCTTGCCACTGGCATCTGGCACGGTGCTGCATGGACCTTTATCATATGGGGGGCTTACCACGGCGCCTTCTTGATTATTGAACGTCTGGGACTGGCCCGCGTGCTGCTCCGTTTGCCGCGGCTGATGCAGCACAGCTATCTCTTGCTGGTTGTCATCTGTGGATGGGTGATGTTCCGGTCTGAGAGTTTTTCTCAGGCCGCCGCATTCTACGAGGCCATGTTTTTGTTTAACCACGGCCAAGAGGCAGGGTTTTACCCGCTCGTCAGGTACATCGACAGCTACGTCCTATTGGTCATGGTAATCGCCTCGGTCACTTCAATCGGCTTGCGCCCTTGGTGCGCGCAGCACTTGCAAAACCGCACCTCGCAATTGACCCAAAAGCTCAGCATCGAGCTGGGTTTCTGGGTGCTGTTCGGACTTTCGATTATTTCAGTTGGCGCTGCATCCTACAGCCCCTTCATTTATTTCAGGTTCTGAGCCATGCGTTCGCTTTCATATGTATCAGCACTTTTGGCTTGCGGTTTTCTGGGGGGATTGGGGGCGCTGACAATCGCCAACATCCTTGACGGACCCGGAACCGACCGCCAGGAACGCGAGGCCGCGACGCCCCCCATCCCTACGCGTGTCTCGGAACTGCCCGGTTTTCTGAGCGGTGCGCGGTTCTACGCGACCGAGCGGTATGCACTGAAAGAAGAGTTTATTACCATGAATGGGATCGTCAAAATGGGGGCGTTTGCGCATAGCCCCGCCACCACTGTGATGTTGGGCAAAGACGGGTATCTGTTTTTGGACACGCCCGAAACAATCGCAGGGGCGCAAGGACAGGGCCGTTTTGATGCTGATGACCTTGCCCGATGGACGGCGCATTTCAGTTCTACGCAGCAGGCATTCGCGGATGCCGGTCTGAGCTATACGTTCGTCATCGGCCCGAATAAACACAGCATCTATCCTGAAAAAACACCCGACTGGCTGGATGTTCGCCCGTTGAACGCCACCCGCAGTGCAGATGTTGTGCAGGCTGCCAGAACCGCGTTCCCTGGCAGTTTTGTCGATACGCGCAGGCTGCTTGCCGATGCCCGTGTTGCCGCGCCCGATGTGGCGTTGCACCATCCGACAGACACCCACTGGACCGAATGGGGGGCCGCAATCGCCCTGCACGCGGCGCTCCTCCCGCTAGGGCTTGACCTGCCTGCACCCCAGTTTGAAATCACTGATCTGGTCCGAAGCGGTGATCTGGCGCGCATGGTTGGTCAGCAATCCAGATGGCGGGCAAAAGCCCCTGTTTTGCCGCGTGGCTGGACCTGCGAAGGCCCGGACGGGAATGCAATCGACGTGGTCACGATTGACCCGCTGATGCCCAACAGATTTACCTGCGGCACAGCCGATGGCCGCCCCGAAAAGCTTGTTGTGTTTATGGATTCCTTCGGGATTTCGGCGATCCCTTATCTGGCTGCACGCTTTCGATCTGTTGACTTTCTGTGGACAGATACCGCCGATCCACAGGTCGCTGTCGAACTGGGTGCAGACCACGTGCTGCAGATATTGGTTGAACGAAAAATGATGACGGACACGCCCGAGAGTTTTCTGGCGCAGAAGGCCCCTTTGCAATGAAGCACGTCGTTCGGATCATGTTCATCCTTGGTGTATTCCTGACGGGCCTGTTCGCGGGGGCAATCGTTACGAACCGGACAGAGGTGTCAGAATTCACGCCAACCTGCCGCCCGTCCAGCCCCGAAACACTGGGCGACCAACCTGCAGTCCTGTTCTGGGGCAACAGTCTTGCTTTTGACGGGGATTGGCCGCTTGATGGTTTCGCCAGCGTCAATTGCGCGGTTCAAGGCATGACAGCACAAACCGCCGCCCTGCGCACAACCGCCCTGCCCGACATGAATGTCGCGGCTGTCGTTCTTGTGCTTGGCACCGTTGAATTGGTCAGGGATATCGCGGATCCGGCCACCTTTCGCGCCGCGCTTGATACCATCACAGCGGACGTGGCACAGAAATATCCGGACGCGGATATCATCGCAATCGGGATACCCCGCAATGAAAATGCCAAAGACGTCTGGGCCTACGAAAACCAGCAACATCTGGACGCATTGAATGATGTCCTTAGGCAAATGCCTAATGTGGCGTTTCTGGACACCACCCAAATCCTTGCAAGCCTGCCAGTCGGGTCAGAGACTTATGATGGTGTCCACTTGACCCGTCAAAGCTATCTTTTGCTGAATACGGCAATCCAGAATGCGCTGCGCCCATCTGAACAATGACGCACCGCGCAGGCAATCCTGCACCGATTAAGATCAACTGAAACGCAACACGCCATCCTCGACCTTTCCGTATCTGATGGACATCATATCAGCGATGTAGTTCTCGTAGTTTTTCCACGGGCGTTCATCCGATGTCTTTGGCAACTGCGATTTCGCGCGCTCCAGATAGCCGGACTTGAGGCTGACGAGCGGTTGATCCCCCACCGCAAGGCCGTTCAACACTGGCATTACCACATCACTGGACTTGTTAGCCGCGCGGTTCAAGATACGGCACACAAAGTCTGAAGTCAGATCGGCCTTCAACGTCCACGACGCATTTGAATACCCGAAAGTGACTATGAAATTTGGCACGTTGGACAACATCATGCCACGGTAAACCATATGGTCCGCTGGGTTGATCGGTACGCCATCAAGCGTTGCCGCAACGCCGCCCAGAAACTGGACCTGCAATCCGGTGGCCGGAACCACAATATCTGCCGCAATGTCCTCACCGTTCTTTGTGTGGATACCGGTTGAAGTGAAGTGATCTATCTCATCTGTGACCACGCTCGCTTGGCCCGTGCGGATCGCTTCGTAAAAATCACCGTCCGGGATCAGACAAAGCCGTTGGTCCCAAGGATCGTAATCAGGGTTGAAATGCGTGTCGACGTCGAACCCTTCCGGCAGCGCATCAACAGCCATCTTGCGCAGGAACTTTCGCATGCCTTGCGGCTTTCGCTTTGATATATTCCACATATAGATGCTGAGCAGGATATTCTTGATCCGGGCCAGTTTCCACGCAGCGGGCCACGGCAAAAGCCGGTTAAGCCATTTGGCAAAACCGTCCTCTCCCGGACGCGACAAAATGTAGGTGGGTGAGCGTTGCAGCATCGTAACATGCGCAGCCTTTTGCGCCATGGCTGGCACGATGGTCACAGCAGTCGCACCGGACCCGATGACCACAACCCGTTTGCCGTCATAGTCCAGATCTTTTGGCCAGTGTTGAGGATGGGCAATCTGTCCGCCAAAGGCGTCAAATCCGGGCCATTCAGGAAGATAGCCGTGTTCGTAGTTATAATATCCGGTGCATGAGGACACGAATTTCGCCACTATCAGATAGGGTTCCCCATTCGCAGGTCGCACCGTCGCATTCCAACGTTTCTTTGTAGAGGACCAATCAAGGTCGGTAACTCTGGTCCCCAGCCGGATGCGGTCACGCACTGCAAATTCGTCAATTGTATCATTGAGGTAGTCCAGTATTTCCTGACCGGGTGCGACATCTTTCGCTGATTTCCAAGGGCGGAAACGGTAGCCAAAAGTGAACATATCACTGTCAGATCGAATGCCGGGATAGCGGAATAAATCCCACGTTCCGCCAATACTGTCCCGCGCCTCGACAACAACAAAGGACTTGTCTTTGCACTTTTGCGTCATGTGGCAGGCCTGACCGATGCCACTTAGCCCCGCGCCGATGATCAGAAGGTCGATTTCTTCGCGTTGCATAACGTCCGCCTTTTTCTGCTTTGGCACCCGGATTCCAGTGTCGCTGTTATCTGTCAGATCACAAGGCTACGCTTGCAGTTGCCATTCAAAACCGTGAGTGTTGCTCAGTCTACTGAAGGATTATGTCGATGTCAGCTATTGGTACTCTTGTGTTTATCCTATTGGGGATCGTGTTGCTGGTCACCATAATCACGCAGCTTGTCGGCTTTTCTGCCGCATCGCGCAGTCCACGCAAGGGAAAGACCACCAAACTGAGCAGTGGCAACATCCATTGGGTCGAAAGCGGCAAGGGACGCCCGATCCTTATGATCCACGGGCTGGGGGGAAACCTGCACAACTTTACCTACGCGCTGACCGCCGAGCTGTCCGACAGTTTCAGGGTGATCGCAATTGACAGACCCGGCTGCGGCTGGTCAGACCGCAACGGCGCGGATCAGGCAACTTTGGCAGAACAGGCGCGGTTGATTGCAGAGTTCATCGAAGCGGAAGAACTGGGCAAACCCCTGATTGTCGGCCATTCACTGGGCGGTGCGATCGCCGAAGCCATCGCACTGAACCATCCCGATCACGTCAGTGCATTGGCGCTTATTTGTCCGGTAACAGCAGAGGTGGAAGCCACGCCAGAGGCATTCAAGGGCATCGACATCTCCGTGCCATGGCTGATCCCTGTGATTGCAAATACGCTGGCGGGTGCAATGTCAGTGTTGATGGAGAAAAAGATCCTTGAGGAGGTGTTCGCGCCAGAGCCGGTTTCCCCGGATTTCCTGACCCGCGGGGGCGGCATCCTGGGGCGGCGACCGGCAAGTTTTGTTGCAGCGGCCCAAGACCTAACGATGAGCCGCGCGTCTGTGGCGCAAGTGCTGGGCCGGGAGGCCGAAATTAATATACCGGTTGGCGTATTATACGGCGCCGCGGACAATATTCTGGCCCCGATCGTCCATGGAAAGCCATTTGCCGAAAAGACCGGAGGAACCTATGCCGAATTACCCGGTCGCGGGCATATGATCCCCCTAACCGCCCCAAAGGAATGCGCGGCATTCATACGCGATATGGCTGGCAAATCGAACTGACGCGCGAC
>JAFMHE010000228.1 GCA_017854675.1 Paracoccaceae bacterium
CCTGAACGAATGTTTTTTCGACCCCGATCGCCAAAGACACTTCCATGTCGCCGGATGCCACGTCTTTCCACGCGCCGTGAAAGGCCATGGATGCGGTCGCACAGCCGCCTTCGACATTGATCATAGGTACGCGTTCGGGGAACAGCCCCTCGCGGACCAGCGGTGTAAAACAGACCTGCCCACGGATGTTGCGTTGCCCGAAGGTACCCATGCCGCAATTGCCAAACCACGCCTGTTCGATCGGGTCGCCGTTTTCCCAACCTGCGTCGGCGATCACATCAAGATAGGCCTCGCGCGTCAGGTCCTTGAAGCTGTCGCCAGGGCGTTTGCCAAAGGCGGTGCAGGACGTGGCGAGGACGTAAACATCACGCATTTTCATCTCCTGTCAGAAGGATTTTACCATTGCGGCCGCCGCGCCCTGCGTGGGCGACAGCGTCCTTGATCCGGGCGAGAGGGTATCGCGCGTCGACATCGGTCTGCAACACGCCTTCGGACAGTTTGCGTTCCAGAAACCCGTGCAGATCGCGCATCTTGTCGGGCGTTGCCGTGCGATACCAGTGAAACAGCCAGAAACCGCGCAGCGTGATGTCGCGAAAAACCACATCACGTGCGTCCAGTTGCGGGCCTTCGCCCGACAAAAGGCCATAGGTCGCGATGGTCCCGCCATCGGCGAGCGCTGCCCCAAGCGCGCCCGTCGCCGCACCGCCCACCGCATCGAGCGCTAATTTCGGGGCGCTAGCCGCGCCCTCCCGGATCGCCTGTCCCAGATCGACTTGACCGTCATCAACGAGGACAACATCGGCACC
Source organism: Paracoccaceae bacterium (assembly GCA_017854675.1). Taxonomy (GTDB): domain Bacteria; phylum Pseudomonadota; class Alphaproteobacteria; order Rhodobacterales; family Rhodobacteraceae; genus Sulfitobacter. The sequence goes on from JAFMHE010000228.1 coordinate 807, forward strand.
ATCGGCCTTGAGTGCGTCCACCACATCCGCGCGGCGCACAATATTCACGGTGTGCAAACCCATCTCTCGTGCGAAGCGGATCACCATGCGGCCCACGTTGGAATTGGACGCATTCTGCACCACCCAGTCGCCGTGGGAGAGCGCGACAATATCTGTAAGCATCAGATAGGCGGTGCCGGGATTGGCGCGCATCAACGCCGCCTGTTCCGGGTCGACGCCCTTGGGCGCTTTGGGTGCCATCCGTTCATGCAGAATGACCGTATCGGCCCAAAATCTACCACCCACCGGCAGGACCGCCTCACCGACAGCCAGGCGTGTCACCGACGTCCCCACCGCGTCCACGATGCCGTAGGCACCAACGCCGGGGGTTGCGGGCAGGTCTATGGGTTCTGCGCCATACTTGCCTTCGATTGACAGCAGATCGGCGGGATTGATCGTCATCACCTTGTTGCGCACCCGCACCTCTTTGGGGCCGGGTTGTGGATCAGGCTCCTCGATAATCTCGATCACCTGGGCAGGATCCCCATGTTCGCGAAAGATGGCGCGTTTCATATTTTGCTCCGTTTCTTTTGGTCCCGCAGGTCGATAACACCGGGGGCTGTGCGCGGGTCGTCGATATCAGGAAAAATCAACCCTTTGCGGACTTTCTGTGTTCCGGTGCGGGGCAGATCGTCCACGAAAGCCACCCAACCCGGAAGTTTGTAATACGCGATAAGCGTGCGGGCGCTCTCGAAAATATCGCGTGCCGTTGCACTGTCTCGCGCGGCACCTTGACGGGGCATGACGCAGGCCATGACCTCTTCGTCGCGCATTTCGTCCGCGACACCGATCACGGCCACAGCTTCGACAGCAGGGTGGCTGATCAGGGCGTTCTCAACCTCAGCGGCAGATATGTTTTCACCAGAGCGGCGGATGATATTTTTGCGCCGCTCGACAAAATGCAGCATGCCATCGGGTTCCTGCACGACCACATCGCCGGTGTGAAACCACCCGGACCGCCAAGCGTCGGCTGTGGCATCGGGGTTTTTGAGGTATCCGCGAAAGAACCCGCGGCGCGGGTCCTCACCCGGGGCCCGTACGGCCAGTTCGCCCTCGGCGCCATGAGAGACGGGCGCGCCTTCTTTATCTACCACCCGGGCGTCCAGATCTTCGGACGGTTTGCCGAACGCGCGTGTATCGATGCGGCGTGGCTCGTGGCAATCGCCCAGAAAACGGCCCGTTTCGGTCATTCCCCAGACCTCGACCATCGGCACACCAAAGCGGTCCTCGAATTGGCGGTGGAGTGTCGGATCAAGCCCTGCACCCAGTCCGAAGCGCAAAGTATGTGCCTGTTCAAAGGGGTCGGGGTCGCGGTTGAGCATGATGGGGGGAATGATGCCAAGGTAGTGCATCGCCGTTGCCCGCGTCTGCACAATGTCGCGCCACCATGTTGAGGGATGAAACCTGTCAGGCAGGATCAGGCAATTTCCGGTCAGGATAAGTGCGGTCAGGGTATTGATGCCCGCATTGACGTGAAAAACCGGCAGCGGGACAAAAATGCGATCGGCACGCAGCTGCAGAGCCAGCCGCCCGCCGAGCCGCACGTAGGAAAGGCCGACGGCAAAGTGGTATTCATGATCGATCACGCAGCCCTTTGGCCGCCCGGTTGTGCCGGAGGTGTAGATCAAGGCGGCCTCTGCCTGACGCCCGGTTTCAGTCTGGCGCGCGGGTCCTTGCGGGGCGGGCAAGGGGGCACCTGACGCCTCGAGCACAGCTGGGATGCCCACAGCGGCTGCCACGCGCTGCAATTGCGTGATGTTGTGAGGCAAGCCAAGGGCCAGATCTGCTTCGGAGTGTTCCAGCAGATAGGACAATTCGTGGTCAAGGTAGTCCGGGTTCACCGGCACCTGCGTTGCCCCCAGCGCATAAAGCGCCAGTTGGGTGAAGATATGCTCGGGTCGGTTGTCCAGCATCAACGCCACCCGCCGTCCCGGACCATAACCTGCGGCACGCAGGCGTTCGATCCGGTTGTGGACTTCAACGCGTACGGCACCATAGGTGATTTCAAAACCATCCGGGTGATAGTCGCGTCCCTGACGCGCGGGGATGCACAAAAACGGCAAATCCGGGTGCATCTCTGCAGCGGCTGCGAAGGCTTCATATGCGGTATCGCAGCGCGCGGCCAATGCCTCGGCCGCTGTGCGGGCGGGGGCGCCATCTATCTGGTCTGGCAAGGAGGCCTTGGTCATTTAAACACCCATCCCACGGACCCACCTATCCCTTGAGGCGGACGGGGAGACGGCGCGTGCCACGTGGCACCATCGCGTCCAGCCACGCCGGCGGCTCGTCGGGGTCGAGTGCGAGATCGGGGAAACGATCAAAGAGCCGCTTTACTGCGACACGCCCTTCTTCACGGGCCAGTTTTGCCCCAAGACACAAGTGGATGCCCTGACCGAAAGTCAGGTGCCGGTTTTGCTGGCGAGAGATGTCAAACCGGTCAGCGTCGTCGAAAATGCGCGGGTCGCGGTTGGCAGAGTTCACCATAACAAACACGCGCTGACCTTCGCGCATCTTGCATCCGTGCAGTTCGTGATCTTGTGCCACCACGCGCACCAGCGCATTGGTCGGGCCGTCAAAGCGCAGCACTTCTTCGATTGTACTGTCGATCAGTTCCGGGTTTTCGCGCAGTTTGGCCCGCTGATCATCGTGGCGCATCAGCAGCAGTGCGGCGTTGCCAATAAGGTTCGTCGTCGTCTCGTGACCGGCAAACAGAACAAGGATGCAGGTCGCCACCAACTCGTCATCACTCAGCTTTTCGCCCGCGTCACGGGCATTGATCAGGTCCATCAGGAAACCCGGTTTGGGGTTGGCGGTGCGTTCACGAATAAGTTGGCGGAAATAGGTGGACATCTTTGCGCACCCGCGTGCGGCACGTGTGTATTTGTCACCGGAATTACGTGCCCCGCCGATAAAGACGGCCATGTCGTCGGACCATTCCTTGAAATCATCCAGCATGTCGCGCGGAACATCGAGCAGGTCCATGATCACAAAGGCAGGGAGTTGCAGCGCAAATTCACGGATCAGATCGACGTCGTTTTTGCCCGAAGCTTCGAGCCGGTCGAGCAGCATATCGGTGATCTCGACAACATTCGGGCGCATCTCTTCAATGGCCTTGGCGGTGAAGGCATGGCGCATGATGCGGCGAACGCGGGTGTGGTCGGGCGGGTCGCGAAAGGCCAGCCAAAGACTGAGATAGTGAATGATGTCTTTCAGCAGGGCCGCATCCGCAGGGGGCAGCGCCTTGTAGAACTGGATGAGCCGGTTGACCGAGAGGTGATCGGACAGCAAGAGATCACGAACATCGGTGTAGCGGGTGATGATCCACGACTTGAGCGATGGGCTCCAATGCACCGGATCCGCCTCGCGCAGCTTGGCGTAGACCGGGAAGGGATTGGCCATGACCGCCGGGTCGGACGGGTCGTAGACAATGTCCTGTGGTTGAGGCGTGGCTGTCATTTGGATATCCTCTCGGCTGTAGTGATTAACAACCAAACGTTCGTTTGAGCATATTACATGATTAGCTGCTGGAAGGCTCAATTTCAAGTACGGGTGGAAAACGGATCAGTTTATCATCGCGTCCGGCAGCCACGTGGCGACAGCAGGGAACGCCGCCAAAAGGCCAAGCGTGAGCAGTTGCAGGCCAATGTAGGGCGTGGAACCACGCCAGATTTCTCTTGTCGAAACCTCGGGGGGGGCGACACCGCGCAGATAGAACAGCGCAAACCCAAACGGGGGCGTCAAAAAGGACGTTTGCAGGTTCAACGCGATCATCACGCCCAGCCAGACCGGATCGGCCCCCATAACGATTAGGATGGGGCAGAGAATTGGGACAAGAATGAAAATGATTTCAAGAAAATCGAGGAAGAACCCCAGAAAGAACATAAGGGCCATGGTGAACAGCATCGCCCCGCTGAGACCCGCCGGAATACCTGACATGAATTCCTTGATCGTGTCTTCGCCACCAAGACCGCGAAAGACGAGGGTGAAAAGCGTGGCACCGATCAGCACGGTAAAAATCATCCCCGTGATGCGCGCGGTACGAAAGGTCACATCCATCAGGGCGCCTGTGCGGAACGTCGCCGCGAGACTGACGATAATGCCAAGGGTAACGACGCCCATCAGGATTAATCCCGCCCAGATCGCCATTTGTTCAGACATGCTGTTGAGCTGACGACCAAGGCGCATGTCGAATACCGACAGCAGGATTACGATCAAAACGGCGCTGACAACGGAGGCTATCACCATGGGTCGTGCCCGCCGGGATTCGGTCCATGCGGCCAGAAACAGCGCACCGATTGCACCGACACCCGACGCCTCGGTAGGCGTGGCGACACCGGCAAGGATGGACCCAAGAACGGCGAGGATCAGCAGAAGTGGTGCGGCCAGTGCACGCACAACCAGTTCCAATTTGGTCTCGGCCGCCATTTCCAGACCTGCTGCATCCAAACGGACTTCGCTGGGGGGCAGGGCAGGTGCTGCCGCCGGATTGCGCCACGCCAGCAAAAACTGCCAGGCAATATAGAGCCCGACCAGAAAAATCCCCGGCAGCAGAGATCCGGCAAACAGATCGGCCACGCCGACGCTGCGGCCTGATGGATTGCCCATGCTGAGGTTTGCCTGCTGATTGGCAAAGGTCAGAAAATCGCCAAGGAAAACCAGAACGATCGAGGGCGGAATGATCTGGCCCAGCGTTCCGGCCGCGCAAATCGCACCAGAAGCGGTGGATGCGTCGTAGCCGTTGCGCAACATCACTGGCAAAGCCAGTACGCCCATCGTCACCACCGTCGCCCCGACGATGCCCGTAGACGCTGCCATCAGCCCCCCCACCAATGTGGTCGCAATCAGCAGGCCACCGGGTCGCGCGCCGAAAAGCTGGGCCATCGCGGTTAGCATCTGTTCGGCCACCTTGCAGCGTTCCAGCAGCAAACCCATGAAAATAAACAGAGGGGCCGCCACGATCACGGTGTTGTTCAGCACCGCCCAGACCCGTTGGGGTAAAAAGTTCAAAGTGG
>JAFMHE010000019.1:0-21901 GCA_017854675.1 Paracoccaceae bacterium
TTTACGCCAGCGGTGATCGCAGATTGGCGCGCAATGTATTTGGCCCGCAAGATACGCTGACCCCGGCAGGCTGGCCCGCCGGTGTGCCTGTGCGCGGTCTGGCTGTGGCACCTGAACAGCCTGTGGCGGGATGGTTGTTAAGCCTGTCCCTCTTGATTTTGCTTGCCGATGTGGTCGCGTCACTCGCCCTGTCTGGCCGTTTAATCGGGCGCAGTAACGCCACGGCGGCGGTCCTTTTTGCAGCACTCATTATGCCGGCCGACACGGCAGATGCACAAACCGCAGCGGATGAATTCGCCTTGGCGGCAACCGTCGAAGTGTCCCTTGCCCATATCATAACCGGCGATCCCCGTGTCGATGAGATCGCCGCCGCGGGTCTGTCAGGGCTGTCCGACACGCTGTTCTTTCGCACCTCGGTTGAGCCGTCTCCACCGACAGCCGTAAACCTAGAGACCGACGAACTGGCGTTCTTTCCGATCCTCTATTGGCCCATAACCCCGACCCAACCGCGCCCTTCAGCAGAGGCATATACCAAGCTGAATGACTACCTGCGGTCAGGCGGTTTGATCCTTTTTGACACCAGGGATGCCGATATCGCAGGCTTTGGCGCATCAAGCCCGAATGGGCGCAAGCTGCAGGATCTGGCGGCACCTTTGGACATTCCACCGCTGGAACGCCTGCCCGCAGACCATGTGCTGACGCGCACGTTCTATTTGCTGCAGGATTTTCCGGGCCGCCACACCACACGTGATCTGTGGGTCGAAGCAGCGCCCCCGGACGCAGAACAGATCGAAGGCATGCCGTTTCGCAACCTGAATGATGGTGTCACCCCCGTGGTGATCGGCGGCAACGATTGGGCCGCCGCGTGGGCCGTGCGCAGCGACGGTGCGCCCTTGCTGCCCATCGGGCGCGGCTATTCGGGCGAACGCCAGCGCGAGTTGGCGTACCGGTTTGGCGTGAACCTGATCATGCATGTGCTGACAGGCAATTATAAATCAGATCAGGTGCATGTCCCTGCTCTGCTGGATCGGTTGGGCCAATGACCTCTAGCATCGTTTACGATCCGCTCATCCCTTTTGCTCTGCTGCTGACGGTCGCGGTGATTGCAGGGCTTGGTGTCCTGATTGCCGCTTTGCGCGGGCTGAACGGCTGGCCGCTGCGCGCCTTGGCTGCTTTGGTCGTGCTGGGTGCTTTGCTGAACCCATCTTATCAGCAAGAAGACCGTGCCCCACTGAGCGATATCGTCCTGATTGTCGAAGATGAAAGCGCCAGTCAAAAGCTGGGGGATCGGGCCACGCAAACCGCTGACGCGGCATCGGCACTTGCCGCGCAAATCATCGCGCGGCCCAATACCGAAGTGCGCCGGATCACCGTGCCTGACGGTACAGGTGACGCAGGCACCGAATTGGTCACCGCCCTGTCAAATGCGCTGGCCGAGGAGCCGCGTGGCCGCATTGCGGGCATCCTTGCACTAAGCGATGGCCGCATTCACGACGCGGATCTGCCGCTGGACCTGCCCGCGCCGATGCACCTGCTGATGACGGGGAAAGAGGCCGATTGGGACCGCCGGTTGAGCGTCCGCAATGCCCCGGCGTTCGCCATTATTGGCGAACCGGTCACACTGACCTTGCGTATTGATGATCTGGGTGCCGCGCCCGCGGGTGAACAACTGGCCCCGCTGGATATTTCCATTGACGGCGAACCTGCGCAAACCTTCCGCGTGCCGATTGGCCAGGATTTGGAACTGCCTATCACGCTGCCCCATGGCGGGCGGAACGTGATCCAGTTTTCGCTGCCAGAGGCGGAGGGTGAACTGACAGACCGCAACAACACCGCATTGATCCAGATGAACGGGGTCCGCGACCGTTTGCGGGTTCTGCTGGTAAGCGGTGAGCCGCATCCCGGTGGCCGGACATGGCGCAACTTGCTCAAATCGGACAGTTCTGTTGATCTGGTCCATTTCACCATCCTGCGCCCGCCGGAAAAACAGGATGGCGTGCCGGTAAATGAACTGTCCCTGATCGCTTTTCCGACCCGTGAATTGTTCATGGAAAAGATCGACGATTTCGATCTGATCATCTTTGACCGTTACAAAAGACGCGGTATTCTGCCGTCGCTCTACCTGGAGAATATCAGCAGTTATGTGCGCAACGGGGGCGCGGTTCTGGTTGCCGCTGGGCCGGATTTTGCCAGTGCCGATAGTATTTTCCGCTCACCCCTAGCCAGCGTTCTGCCGGCCACACCCACCGCGCGCGTGTTGGAAACGCCCTTTGCGCCCAAGGTCACTGAACTGGGCGCGCGTCATCCTGTTACGGCTGATCTGCCAGGCGGCGGCGATTGGGGCCGTTGGTTGCGCCAGATTGATGTGGAAGAACCACAAGGTAACGTCGTGATGGAAGGCGTCGATGGACGTCCTTTGCTGGTCCTGAACCGGGTCGAGGAAGGGCGCGTTGCCCTGCTTGCCTCTGATCAGGCATGGCTGTGGAGCCGTGGATACGAGGGCGGCGGGCCGCAGTTGGAATTGCTGCGCCGCTTGGCCCATTGGATGATGAAAGAACCAGAGCTTGAGGAAGAAGCCCTCACCGCCACCGCCGAGGGGCAGACCATGCGCATCACGCGGCGGACCCTGTCCGAAACGGTCGCGCCCGTGATCCTGACCGCCCCCGACGGCACCATGACCGAACTGACGTTAAGCGAGGGCGAGACGGGTCAATTCGAGACCACGTTCCAAGGACCGGAGATTGGCCTTTATCGTCTCGAGAATGGCGACCAGACCAGTGTGATCGGCCTTGGCCCCGCAGCACCGCGCGAATTCGTCGATACCATCGCTGATGACAGCGCGATGACACCGCTGGTTACAGCATTGCGCGGCGGTGTGCACCGGTTGGAAGACGGCCTGCCCCGCCTGCGGGATGTACGCGCCGGACGCCCCGCCAGTGGGCGCGGCTGGATCGGTCTGACGCCACGCGCAGCTTATGAGACACGCGATGTGCGTCAAACCGCGATCTTGCCGGGGTGGCTGGTCCTGTTGCTGTCCGCGTTCCTGATTACTGCCGCTTGGCTGCGTGAAGGACGGCGGTGAACGTTCTCACAAGGCCCATGACGCAGCAGGACTATGGCGCTGCGCGGGTCTTGTACCAAGCCTTGAGCACAGGAAGAACGCTGCCCTCTTATGAGGCTGGCATCGCAGGTTTCGCCCGCCTCATCGCGCATCCCGGCACTTGGGTCATCGGCGCTGAGGAAAACGGCGCGCTTCTTGGTATGGCCACCCTGCATGTGCTGCCGAACATGACATATGACATGCGGCCCTATGCCTTGGTCGAGAATGTCGCAACGCACGTGGATCACCAAGGGCGCGGGCTGGGCCGCGTGATCATGGACGCCGTTGCGCAAAAGGCGTGGTCCGAGGGTGCGTTCAAGATCATGTTGCTGACGAACCAGTCACGGGGCGCACGCGCGTTCTATGAAAAGCTGGGGTATGTTGCGGATGAAAAGCACGGGATGGTCCTGCGCAGCCCTGATTAAAGGTCAAATGGCGCGCATCAACAGACCCATCGCAAGCGCCGCGACAACGGCACCGGCCAACAATTCGACCACCGCCGCAACCTGCGCGAACCGGGGTGATCCCTGAATCCCCGCAAGCAATCCCCCGCGCAGACCACCAGCGGCCAGTCCGACAGCAATTGTGACCAATGCAGTGCCCAGCGCCATGGCGAACGCACCTGCGATGCCCAGCAAGCCAATTCCCATCTGCCACGTAATGATCAGGACAAACAGCGCGCCGGTACAGGGCCGCACCGCGATGCCTGCAATCAGGACCAGTGCTTCGCGCAATGTGCCGACGCTTTGCACCTGATCCAGTGACGGTCCATGCGCATGACCGCAGCTTGCGCAGTCGGTACCATTCCCGTGGTGCGCATGATCATGGACAGGTTGCCGCAAACGGCGCAGACCGCGCCAGACCAACCAGAACCCGATCAGTGCAATCGCGCCATAACTAATCGGGGCCATGATCGCTTCGGTGGTGCCGATCATCACTTCGCGGCCAAGGTTCAGGATCAACACGCCGGTATAGACCAGTGCAACCGCCGTGACCGCCTGCCCCAAGGACGCCGCCAAGGCGATCAGCGACAAGCGCAGCATCGGCACTGCGCGCGCGAACCCGTATCCCCCGATCAACACCTTGCCATGTCCCGGCCCCGCAGCATGCGCCAATCCATATGCGAAACAGGCACCCAGCAGGGCAATGACGGCGCCCGCCTCGCCCGCGCGGGCGCTTCGCAAGGAGAGGGCCATTGAATTTTGAAATTCCCGTTGCTGCCCCGACGCCCAATACGCCAGACGGTCGAACCCGCCCAGCCACCAGAACGCCAAAAGGGCGCACAGCACCACAAGCGTGACGCCTGTCAGGACGCGGCGCATGTCACATTCACCGATGTCGCCAGCAGCGCAACCGCACCATCCAGCCCCACATCTGCCGGGTCTGCATCCGGATCAAGCCCGCTCAACTGGTCTCGCAATGCGGTCAGGTCGGCGGTTTGCCGGGGCGGCTGGACCTGTGTCTCACACCCCTCGATACCGTGCAAAATGACAGGATAGGTCACATCATAAGCCGTGTAATAAGTAGCGTCATACGGCTGGATCTTTAGCATATCAAAGCTCAGGTTCTGATCGGTGACATCACGGGTGTGAAACGTTGTGATCCGGCCCAGCACAAAGCGAGCGCTATAATCGCGTGGCGCTGACAGCGGGACTTCGGCGTTGCCCGCATAGATGACAAGATCACCGTTGAAACCCGGGCTCCACTTCATATCGAAACCCTGAAGCGCCGCCCTTTCCGCGTCCGTCAGCAGGCCATCCCCGTCCAGGTCAATACCCATGTCTTGCGTGATGAGCAGCGAATAAAACGCGTCATAGCTCCAGGTTACGCGCACCTCGGAAAGCATACCCTCTGCCGTGAAATACAGGTCCAGACCGGTATCCACAAAGATATGCGGATGCGCCATTGCCGGCGTTCCAGACTGCAGTGCAGCAGCGAAAATGGTAAGGGCGCATACGCGGTTCTTCATCCCGCTTTCATAGCCCAGACCAAAAGGCACAGCAATCAGCCGCGACACCGCAACCGGCTGATTTCAGCGCAGGCGAAACAGGCAGGCACTGTTAAGCGGATATTCACGTTGTATAGTCAATTTACGCTCCAGACCGAAACACTGGCGGAGCGATGCATGAGCCTTGCGATCAAGCTCACTGAGGAACGGCGTGCCCGGCTCGCGGCAGAGCGTCTGTTGGAACTGAAGCAAGCAGAACTCTATGCTGCGAACCGCAAACTCGGGCTACACGCGCAACAATTGAGCGAAGAGATCGTCGAGACCCGCGCCCAGGTTGAGACAATCCGCGATGAAAACCAACGCGTAAAATCAGATCTGACCGCCGCGCATCACAAGATCGCCGTGACCGAGCGACGCCTTTGGCATTCGATTGAAACGATCAATGACGGATTTGCGTTCTTTAACGCAGACAATCAAATGATCATGGCGAACCGATCCTATTTGAACGTCTTTGAAGACCTCGAAATCATCCGCCCCGGCGTGAATTATGTCACGATCCTACAGGCCATGACGGACGAAGGGATTGTGAACACCGGTCCGCTGTCGGCCTCTGACTGGCGCCAAATGATGAGCGAGCGGTTAAAGAACCCCCAACCTGAACCGGCTGTGATCCAGCTCTGGAACGAGCGCTATATCAAGTTGATTGATCAACGCGGGCCCGAAGGTGACCTTGTTTCATTGGGCCTCGACATTACTGCGACCGTCGTTTTTGAACAGCAACTGCAAGAAGCCCGCGAGGTTGCAGAAAGCGCAAACCGTGCCAAATCAGCCTTTCTTGCGAACATGAGCCATGAGATCAGAACGCCGATGAATGGCGTAGTCGGCATGGCGCAAGTTTTATCAGAAACGACGCTGGACGAAGAGCAGCAGTTATACGTCGATACCATCCGCAACTCGGGCGAGGCTCTGTTGGTCATTATCAATGATGTGCTCGATTATTCCAAGATCGAGGCGCAAAAGCTTGATCTCAAGCCGCAGCAATTTGATCTGGAACGCGCCCTGAAAGAAGTGCTGATGCTGTTGGAGCCTTCGGCATGTGACAAAGGTCTGAACCTGTCGCTGGACTATGATGTGTTCTTGCCAAAAGAACTGATCGGCGATCCCGGGCGGTTGCGTCAGGTGATGACGAATCTGATCGGCAACGCGATCAAATTCACTACCAAGGGGCATGTGATTATCCGCGCAACGGGCGTGCCGGACTGGGCAACAGGCCATGTTTCCTTGCACATCTCGGTCGAAGACAGTGGCATTGGCATACCTGAAACCATGGTGGCACATATTTTCGGCGAATTTAACCAAGTTGAGAACGAGCGAAATCGCCAGTTTGACGGCACCGGTCTTGGGCTGGCCATCTCGCAACGGCTGATTGAAATGATGGGTGGCAAAATCTGGGTCACCTCCAAGGAAGGTGTCGGATCGTGTTTCGGTTTTGTGGTTGAACTGGCGCTTTGGGAAAACGCGGCGATACCCCTTGAACACCCGGTTCCCCCAAGAATACAGTCCCCGCCAGTCCGCATGCGAATACTTGCAGCAGAAGACAACAAGACCAACAGGCTGGTCTTTGGCAAAATGCTAAAGACATTGGATATCGACCTACACTTTGCAGAAAACGGAGAGGAGGCCGTCGCGCTATTTGAAAAGATTGATCCGCATATTGTCTTTATGGACATCTCGATGCCAAAAATGGACGGAAAAGAAGCGACAACAGCCATCCGCCAGATTGAATCAAGCAGCGGTAAGCACGTACCAATGGTCGCAATGACAGCACACGCGATGGCAGGAGATGACCAAAGCATCCTTGCGGCAGGGTTGGATTTCTACCTAACCAAACCTCTGCGCAAGACAGAGATTTTTAGTCAAATCGAAGCGGCTTGCGGGCCAGATGTTTACCCGCCTTGGCCCGTTCAGGATGCGGGGTAGGGTCGCACGAAAACCGGGCGTGCATCTGTTGAGATATCTTTTTGCCATACGTAGCCACCTGTGTCGAAATCGCGCAGCGCTGCGACATCCGTCAACCGGTTCTGCACGACAAAGCGGGCCATCGCGCCGCGCGCCTTTTTGGCGAAAAAGCTGACGATCTTGGGGCCTTTTCCGTCCCCTTTGTCTTCCATGAACTGGGGTGTCACAACTTTGGGCTTCAACGCTTTCAATGCAACCACGCCAAAGTATTCCTGTGACGCGCAATTGACCAACACATCGCTGCCCGTCGCTTCGGCATCGATATTCAACGCCTTTGACAGATCATCACGCCAATACTCATACAAGTTCTGACCTCTGCGCGTCTTCAATCGGCTGCCCATCTCAAGCCGGTAGGGCTGTATCGCATCAAGGGGGCGCAACACCCCGTAAAGTCCTGACAAAATCCGCAGATGATCCTGTGCCCAATCCAGTTCACTGTTGTCCAGACTGCCCGCCTCAAGACCTTGATAGGTGTCACCGGCAAAGGCCAATGCCGCAGGACGCGTGATTTCCGCGTCGGGAGCTGCCTCAAACGCGTTGAAACGGTCACGGTTCAGCCGCGCCAGATCATCGCTGAGGTGCATCAAATCCTTGAGTTTGCCTAACGTCAGATTGCGCGCCGTGGTGGCAAGGCGGATAGCGTCCTCTTGGAATGCAGGTTGCGTTGCCTTGACGTCTCGAACCGCCCAATCCAGCCGCTTGGCCGGTGAAATCACCACTAACATGTCATCGGTCCTTGTCACTCGTTTGGGCAAGAGCTAGCGCGGCAACCTTAGTTCAGCAAGGGCAGGACATAACCGAACGACCGGTTCCTAGCGGTTTTGCAAGATTTCACGAAACGCAGGGCCAAACCGCTCTGCGCGCCGTTCACCCAAAATCCGGACAAGGGCGCTATCGTCAGCCTGATGCAACTGCGCGACTTTGGCCAGCAGGGATGCCGAACAACTTAACGGTTTGTCGGTCCCCGCCTCGCCACGCGTCAGGTCAGCTTGGACCTCAAGCAGACGGTCATACACACTGCCCGCGTCGCGACCCGCCAGTTTGCGGCGCGTCGGATGCATCTGCACTGACGCGCCATTGATCACGTCCAAAAAGGCACGCCCATAAGTTTCCAGCTTCTTTGCGCCAACGCCACCGATGCGCGCCATACCGTCCAGATCACCGGGACGGGTTTCGGCCATTTCAATCAGCGATCTGTCCGTGAAAATAATGTATGCAGGCACTTTCGCGGCCTCGGCAAGCGCGCGCCGCTTGGCCTTGAGCGCCGACAGCAGCGGTGCGTCCTCTTCGCTGACCATCTGTTTGACAGCCGGACGTCGCGTCGCACCTGCGGCCTTGATCGTATCGCGGCGCAGGCTGATCTTTGCCTCGTCGCGCAAGATCGGCAGGGCCGCATCGGTCATGCGCAGCGCGCCGTGGCGTTCAGGGTCAGGGCGGATCAGGTCGTGCCCCATCATCTGACGGAACACCGCCTGCCATTGGCGACGGTCATATTCACCGCCCACCCCGAAGGTCGGCAGGCTGGCATGCCCGCGTGCTTTTACCTTGTCGGTCTCAACCCCCAACAGAATGTCGATCAGATGGCCCGCGCCAAACCATTCCTCGGTGCGCAAAATCGCGGATAGTGCTTTGCGCACAGCGGTTGTCCCGTCAAAGACGTCCGCAGGCGTGTCGCATAGATCACAATTGCCGCAGGTCACATCGGTTTCTTCGAAATACCCCAGCAGCGTTTTGCGGCGACATTCCAGCGCCTCTGCCAGACCCAACAGCGCGTTCAACCGCCCGTGATCAGCGGTGCGTCGCTCCGGCGGGGCAAGCCCTTCGTCAATTTGCGTGCGGCGCAGGCGAATATCATCCGGGCCGAACAACGTCAGCGTTTCAGCCGGGGCACCGTCACGACCTGCACGGCCGATTTCCTGGTAATAGGCTTCAATCGACTTGGGCAAATCGGCATGTGCGACCCAACGGATATCAGGTTTGTCGACACCCATGCCAAACGCCACTGTCGCACAGACGATCAACCCGTCTTCTTGTTGAAACTGGCGTTCTGCGATGCGGCGGTCTTCGGCTTCCATGCCGCCATGATAGTGGATCGCCTTTTGCCCCGCCTCGCGCAGGGCGCGCGCGATGCCTTCGGTCTTGGCACGCGTCCCACAATAGACAATCCCCGACTGCCCGCGCCGCGCCGCCGCGAAATCAAGGATCTGGTCGCGCGGCTTGTTTTTTGCTGTGAACGCCAGATGAATGTTGGGGCGGTCAAATCCGTGCAAAAACGCACTTGGCGCAGCCCCATCAAACAGTTTTTCAATAATTTCTGTGCGGGTTTCGCTGTCAGCGGTCGCCGTAAATGCCGCCAACGGGACGTTCAACGCCCGCCGCAATTCACCGATGCTCAGATAATCAGGCCGGAAATCATGGCCCCACTGGCTGACACAATGCGCCTCATCCACCGCGATCATCCGAACACCAACGCGCTTGAGCATCCCTTGCACAGACCCCGCCGCCAATCGTTCAGGCGCCATGTAAAGCAGCTTAAGCGTGCCCGCGTCCAACCCCTCCCAGACCGCATCGGTTTCTTCTGGGGTATTGCCGGAGGTAAGCGCACCGGCACCCACACCTGCCTCTTGCAAGGCGCGCACCTGATCCCGCATCAGTGCGATAAGCGGAGATATCACGACTGTGACCCCTTCGCGCATTAGCGCAGGCAATTGAAAGCAAAGGGATTTACCGCCACCTGTCGGCATAATCGCCAGCACGTTTTCACCTGCGATCACTGCCTCAACGATCTCTTGTTGACCGGGTCGGAACCCGTCAAAACCAAAGACATCTTTCAAAATCGGGGCAGTGTCGTGCATGGGAACCTGTGAGATTATCTGCTTTTTTATGCAGACTCCCACACTAACAATTGGTGAACAAGGGCATTCCCAGACCCTGCGTCGATTACGCGATCAGAAATGGAGGTCAGAAGAAAAACGCGGCGTTGTTCATCAAGATAATCCGTGCGACCGCCACACCGATCAAGACAACCAGCGGGGCCAGATCAATACCGCCCATTTGCGGCAAGACACTGCGCACGCGGCTGTAGACCGGTTCCAGCAGACGGTTCAGCCCTTCCCATATCTGCGCGACCAAGGGCTGGCGTAGGTTCAGGACCTGAAAATTGATCAACCACGACATGATCACATGGGCGATCACGATAAAATAGACGATGTTCAGCAGAAGCATCAAAATTTGGAATATGGACGTCATGGCGCAGTCTCCAGCTTGTTGGCTGTTAGCTAAGCCGCGTTGCGTCGATGCGCAAGGTTTGCGTTCGGTTCATAGGTAATCAGATGTGAAACACCACCAAAAGCATCATCAGATAATCTGCGCGCCTAACGCGTCATCGCATTTATCACGACCGAGAAATCGAGGTCGCGCACCCGCTGCATTGCCCAGCCGGGAAATGCACGGTCTTGGACCAGTTTCTCGTCGATGACTTTAAAACCGCTGTGGCGCTTGTCGGTGCTGATTTTGGCAATCAGATCGCGAACCACCAGTTCATCGCCTTCAAGCAATTGACAGAAATTCCGGCCGTTAAACGCCAATGCACCTGTCACATCGCGCGCTGCGTTTGCCTGTACCGAATGGCTGACAATCGCGTCCACCTCGGCGGCCGTGAGATCGGCATGCGCGGTGCTAAAGTAGAGTATCCTTAAGAGCATGCACATCCCCGGTCATGACTAACACTTTAATTACACGGATGAATTAATAGATTTCGCCCACCAATCCAACCTTCTTTTGCACAACGGGCCAATTGCGCAGCGAACAGATGACCTCGGTTTCGCAAAACCTTCGCTTGCGCAAAGCGGGGCACCCTGTTCTACCTTTCACAGCAGACGCAGGGGGGCCACATGGCTGAGATTTCAGCGCGTAAGCGCATCTGGGGATGGTACTTTTTCGACTGGGCGAGCCAACCTTACAACACCCTGCTGCTGACCTTTATTTTCGGGCCGTATTTCGCACAAACCGCCACAGCTGCCCTTGTTGAGGGGGGCATGGCCGTTGATGCCGCCAAAGCGCAGGCGCAGGCCTATTGGGGCTACGGCCTGACGGTTGCGGGCATATCAATCGCCATTCTTGCGCCGCTTTTGGGCGCAGTTGCCGACAGTACGGGCCGCCGGATGCCATGGATCAGGTTTTTCTCGCTCCTTTACGTCATTGGATCGGGCGCTTTGTGGTGGACCGCACCGCAAGATTTCTCGGTCATCTGGGCGTTGTTCTTTTTCGGTATCGGCCTGATCGGGATGGAGTTTGCGACGATCTTTACCAATTCCTACCTTCCGGAGTTGCATGAAGATGCAGACGAGCGTGGCAGGCTTTCGGGTTCCGGCTGGGCGTTTGGCTATGCGGGGGGTGTTCTGGCGCTACTGTTGATCATTGCGTTGTTTCAGGCCACGGAGTCCGGCAAAACGGTGGCGGGTTTGACACCGCTGTTCGGGCTTGATCCCGCAACAGGGGCCGACACACGGATTGTGGGGCCGTTTACCGCCGTGTGGTTCGCCGTCTTTATGATCCCGTTTTTCATGTACATACGCGATACGCCGAATGAAAATGCGCCAAAGTATCAGGTCGGACAAGGCTTGTCCGATCTTGCGCAGACGCTGCGCAACCTGCCGCGCCACCCCTCGCTGATGGCCTATCTGGGGTCGTCGATGTTTTACCGCGATGCACTAAACGGCATGTATACCTTTGGCGGCATCTATGCGTTGGGTGTATTGAACTGGACAATCACCGACATCGGTATTTTCGGCATTCTCGCAGCCCTTTCAGGGGCGGTTTTCTGTTGGGTCGGGGGGCGCGTCGACCGCCGCATCGGCCCTATGCCAGTGATCGTGTTCTGTTGCGTCACGCTGATTGCAACATCGCTGCTGATCATCTCCATCACGCCGCAATCGGTCGCGTTTATTCCGGTTGCTGACGGCTCTGCCCTGCCCGATATCGCCTTCTACATTGCCGGTGCGCTGATCGGTGCCGCGGGCGGTGCATTGCAAGCCTCATCACGCAACATGCTGACACGCCAAGGCAACCCGGAGCGCATGACAGAAGCCTTCGGCCTTTACGCGCTGTCAGGCAAGGCAACCTCGTTTCTGGCACCTGCATTGATCGCGATTGCCAGCGACGTCACCGGCAGCCAGCGTTTGGGCATCACACCTGTCGTGGGGCTTTTCATCATCGGGTTGATCCTGTTAGCATGGGTGAAACGAGATGGAGATTTTGCGAAATGATCCTTACCCGTATCCTTGGTATTGCTGCCCTGTCCCTGACCCTTGCCGCTTGTGGCGGCCCGCGTGACATCAGCGGCGCGCGGACAACTTTGCCGACAATCGGATCGTCCGGCGGTGCGCTCAGCAATGTACAGGCGAAAAAGCTGTTTGGTTCCAAGGGTCTTGCATCATCCCAAGCACCTGCTGCCCATGGCGGTTATGCCAAAGGTTGCCTTGCCGGTGGGGCGCAACTGCCTGAAACCGGCCCGACATGGCAAGCGATGCGGCTGTCGCGCAACCGCAATTGGGCACATCCCGAGACGGTTGATATGGTCAAAAAGCTGTCCGCCTTTGCCGCGACTCAACCCGGTTGGGAGGGGTTGTATGTAGGAGATTTGAGCCAACCACGTGGCGGTCCGATGCTGACCGGTCACAGAAGCCATCAGATCGGGCTGGACGCAGACATCTGGATGCTGCCACCCAAGTCATTGAACCTGACCCGCGCGCAACGGGAAAACATCTCGTCTATCTCCACGCGCCGCGCCAATGGGGCTTACGTCAATGCGTCCTGGACCCGCGCGCATCATGAAATCCTGAAAGCCGCAGCAAATGACCCTCGGGTCGAGCGGATATTCGTGTTTCCCGGTGCCAAAGTGCAGATGTGCAACGACGAAAAAGGCAACCGCGCCTATTTGCGTAAAATTCGCCCTTGGTACGGGCATCACTATCATTTCCACGTCCGGCTGTCCTGTCCCAAGGGCGCGCGCGGATGTGTGAACCAGAACCCGCCGCCCGCCGGAGATGGGTGCGCTGATGCGCGCCAATGGCAGGCCAATATCCTGAATCCGCCCAAGGCCAAACCACGCGACCCGAATGCGCCCAAGCCAAAACCACGTCGCGAACTGGTACTGGCGGACCTGCCTGCGCAGTGTAACGCGGTGCTGAACAACTGACCCACATTCTACGTGCGTTTCTCCTGTTGCTGATCTGCACGGGGTCGGCTCAATCACAGCCGACCTTGCAGCTCAGTTCGGATGGGGTTTGGTCCTTGCCCGGTGAGTGGTTCGGGGGCTTTTCCGGCATTGAGTTAAGCGCAGATGGCGCCCGCGCAACCGTAATCACAGACAAGGGCAATCTGGCACAGATCGCGTTGATCCGTGCTGAGGGCAAGATCACCGGCATTCAGGTGTTGAAGCAAATCCCGTTGAGATTTGCGAATGGCAGCATCCTGCGCGGTCTTTACACCGACGCCGAAGGGCTGGCAGAAACTGCGACAGGCATGTTCTATATATCCTTTGAACAGCACCACCGCATCGCGCGCCTGAACCCCAAAACCGGCGTGACCGAAACCTTGCCAAGGGCAACGACCTTTGCCGCGTTCCAACCCAATGCGGGGTTGGAGGCGCTCGCCGCGCGTCCAGACGGCGCGCTCTATGCACTTTCCGAACGCCCGGGCATCGGGCGCGGTTCCTTTGACCTACATGCCTATGACGCGCAAGGCTGGCGCATCACACACCGCATCCCCAAGCGCGGACCATTCTTGCCGGTTGGTGCGGATTTTGACCGCAACGGATTGCTCTACCTGCTGGAACGCACCGTTTCGCCCTTGGGGTTTCGCAGCCGTATCAGGCGGTTCAACCTCGACGCGGATACTTTGAGCGAAGAAACTCTGCTGACCACCGCGCCCGGCCACTTTGACAACCTTGAGGCCATCAGCGTTTGGCAAGACGCAACCGGTGCCACGCACCTGACGATGATCTCTGACGACAACTTTATGCGCATACAGCGCACCCAGATCGTTGAATACATCCTTAACGAATAGCTTGCACTGCGAGACCCAAAGGCCTAATTGCCCCCTGTCTGCGATCCCCGCAGGCCAAGTCGCCGCACCCTTGCACAAAACGGTTATCATTATGACACGCACTTATCTGCCCGGCATCCTTGCCATGGCCACCATCGTGGTCGCTTCAAACATCCTTGTTCAATTTCTGTACGGCCAATGGCTGACGTGGGGGGCCTTTACCTATCCGCTCGCCTTTTTGGTCACCGACATCATGAACCGCGTTTACGGCACAGCAGCTGCACGCCGCGTTGTGTTGGTTGGCTTTATCGTCGGTCTCATCTGCTCGCTGATTGGCACGCAGATCATGGGCGAATTTGGTCCGCTGGTTACATTGCGCATCGCCATCGGCTCCGCCATCGCGTTTCTTGTGGCTCAACTGATCGATGTGTCGGTCTTTGCCACATTGCGCAATGGCGCATGGTGGCGTGCACCGCTCGTCTCAACGCTGATCGGCAGCACGATCGACACCGCGCTGTTCTTTTCCATCGCGTTCTCCGGCACATTGTCGTTCATTCATCCCGCAACGGATGTATCTTGGGCGTCCGAGGTGTTGCCAATGCTGGGCTTTGGGCCGCTCGCGCCGCTTTGGGCATCGCTTGCCGTGGCCGATTGGGCAGTCAAGCTGAGCATCGCCTTGATCGCTCTTATCCCCTTCCGGATGATCACGCGGCGATATGCCTCTTAATTAATTCCACGCGCGGGCGCGGCAAAAAAGTCCTTTGCAGAACGCCGAACCTGTGCAAATCTCGGGGTGAGTTCAACAAATGTAAAGGAGGTGATCCAGTGTCAAGAAAGGTATTGGAGCGAGGTGTCGGAACAGCTTGGGAGGTTTCCTGCTAGGGCAGCCCTTGGCAGTTTGAAATAACCCGAGTGGGCTTTGGTCTAACCGACCCACCTCCGTAAGCCATTCGATTGGGCCGCTCTTTGACAGGGCGGCCCTTTTCGCATCTTGCGACCCTTTCCCTCTTATCTGCAGGGTGCGATAAGGGGCGCATGCTACGCATCAACGATCAGATCAAGATACAAGACTGGGAAATCACCGAGAGCTTTATGCGCGCTTCCGGTCCCGGCGGGCAGAACGTGAACAAGGTCTCAAGCGCGGTCGAGCTGCGGTTCGAGGCAGCCACATCGCCCTCCCTGCCGCCACCCGTCAAAGCCCGGCTGAAACGTCTGGCAGGGCGTCGTTGGACCAAAGAAGGCGCGCTGATCCTGCAATGTGACGAGACCCGCAGCCAAGCCCGCAACCGAGAAATCATTCGTGACCGTTTAGCCGAGTTGATCAAGAGCGCCCTGACCCCACCGAAACGCCGCATTGCAACACGCCCGACATTGGGGTCAAAAAAGCGCCGGTTGAAGGAAAAGAAAGTCCGCGGCGAGGTTAAATCCATGCGCGGCAAGGTTGATCCCGACGCTTAGTCGCTGAGTTTCCGCAGCACGTAGATATCCATGATCCAACCATGCGCCGCCCGCGCGTCAGCCCGCATCCGGATGATTTTATCACACACCTCATGCAGCGGTCCGGCGCAGATGATCTGTTCACGCATGCCCACATAGCCGCCCCACCAGATGTAGAACTGATCGCCTGGCAAGTCCTGAAACGCACAAGCACCATCCAGCATAATCGCCGCCGTGTCGACGCCCGCAGGCCAGCCCTCATCACGCAATCTGCGCCCCGTAGTCACGACAAAAGGTGCACCAATCTCATTGATCGGGATCGCATGTGCAGCCGTCAGCGCTTGCAATGATGTGATGCCCGCGATGACCTGCATTTGGGGCTGTGGGTTCAGGCGTGATGCAATCCGCAAAGTGCTGTCATAAAGCGATGGATCACCCCAGACCAAAAGCGCTGCACGTTCGGCTCCGGGATGGGCTGCTATCGTCTGCGCCCAAACTTGCGCAATCGCATCGTGCCAATCATCCACCCGCTTCCGGTAATCCAGTGTCGCCTCGTCGCGCACGGGCAGATCAAACTCAACGATTTTTGTCTCCGAGTTTGTCAGGACTTCAGCGCAAATCTCGTGCCGCAGCTCCGCCAGATCGGCCTTCCCCTCACCCTTGCGCGGGATCAGGATCAGGTCTTGGGCGTTGATCGCACGCACGGCCTCTAGTGTCAGATGATCCGGGTTGCCGGTGCCAATGCCGATAAGTGTCAGTTTCATAGCCTACCCCGGTATCCGCGCCAGCGCCTTGAGCCGCAGATCACCCAGCACCCGCGCATCGGGAAACGTGCCGTCTGTCGATGCCTGATACAGCCGCGCAAAGCGACGCAGATCGTCCATATCCGCGCCTGTGATGTCGCCAAACAGATACGCAACCTTGCCCTTGGCCCGAAACGCGACGGTCTGCGCGCGCGCGCAACCTGACATGCATTCCACACTTTCAACGGTGCAATCGGGCAAGCCGACCTTCACCACATCAACAAACCCGCCATCAGTAGAACAGGTCGAACAAACGAAGACTTTCACGGATCAAGCTCCGCGAGCGGTCCGTAGAAAATCAGCGCAGGTGTCGTGCTGCTGGTCGTCTCAAGATGTGCTGCCAGCGTTTCAATCGTGAACCGTTGCAGTTTTTCCGCAGGAGTCGATACCGCCTCCGCCAGCATAGCGGGCGTGTCTGCAGACAACCCCTGTTCGATCAACCGCACGACAAGGCCGGGAAACGTCCGTTTGCCCATATAGACCACAGTCGTGGCCATCGGATCGGCAAGGGCGGCCATATTCACGTCAGGGGGCAAGTCACCCGTCACATCAGCGCCCGTGATGAACTGCACCCGCCTCGCCGTCAGCCGTCGCGTCAGAGGTATGCCCGCTGTGGCCGCGGCCGCAGAGGCGGACGTCACACCCGGAATAATCTCGAACGGGATACCGGCCGCGTTCAGCGCTGTGATCTCTTCTTCCAGCCGCCCGAACATCCCGCTGTCACCTGATTTCAAGCGCACAACGCGCAGCCCTGCGGCAGCGTGGTCCACCAGAACCTGACTGACGTGATGCTGTTTGGGTGACGCGCGCCCCGCGCGTTTGCCCACACCAATCAAATCGGCATCGGGATTGGCATGCTCAAGTATCGGACCCGCGCTCAGATCATCAAACAGGACCACCTCGGCCTGCTGCAACCGGTTCACCGCCTTGACGGTCAAAAGCTCAGGATCACCCGGTCCCGATGAGACGAAGGAGACAAACCCCGACATCAGCCCTCCGAAATCATGTGGAAAAACGTGCCCGTCGCGCAACCGCCACCATCGAACTGGCGCATAGAACCGGTTTCTGGCACGACCAGATCGTTGCTGTCGGTGACTTCGGCCAAGGGCGCGTCAGGTTCAGCAAGGATCGTCGCGTAATGAAATTCATGGCCACGCAAGTTGGTCGCGGCAGCGTATCCGGGGATCGCGGCTTTCAACGATGCCTTGCGATATCCAAGGTGGAATTTGCGCTTGGCAAACGACGTCTCCACCCCCAACAACCCTGCCATCTGATGGTGCGCGCCATCTTTGTCGACCAAACCTGCGCCCATCGCCATGTAGCCGCCGCATTCACCGTGCACCCGTTTTGTCTGGGCAAACGCGTTGATCCCCGCACGAAACGTCTGGGCGGCGGCCAACTTGCCTGCATGCAGTTCAGGATAGCCACCGGGCAACCAGCATACATCTGCGCTGGCGTCAGGTGCCTGATCGGCAAGGGGGGAAAACGGCAGAACCTCGGCCCCTGCCGCACGCCAACCGGCCAACAAATGCGGGTAAACGAATGCAAAAGCGTCATCTTGGGCCAATGCAATGCGGTTGCCGGGCGGGATCACCTTTGCGGGCGGCGGAGCGTCTTGCAGCTTGCCCTTGGCCGCAGCACGCAGCGCGTCCAGATCAACATTCTCCGCGATGAACGCCGCTGCTTCAGCCAGAATTTCGGGCAGGTTTTCCTGCTCACCGGCTTGGACCAGACCCAAGTGTCGCTCTGGCATCTCGATCTCTTTGCGCCGTGGCAGGGATCCTAGAACCGTGATGCCCGCCGCCTTCATCCCGACACGTACCAAGGCATCGTGACGTGGTGATGCGACCCGGTTCAATACCACACCGGCAAGTTCCACATCTGGCCGCATCATCTTGAAACCCAGCGCGGTCGCGGCAACCGATTGCGCGGCACCCGACACATCCAGCACCAGCACCACGGGCCAGCCCATGTGCGCGCTGATGTCCGCGCTCGCGCCATTGCCACAGGCACCCGGAATGGCCACACCGTCAAACAAGCCCATCGACCCTTCGGCCAAGATCAGGTCCGCGCCCGCCGCATTGCCCACCAGCCCGTTGATGGAATTGAGGTCCATCGACCAACTGTCGACATTAAAGGACGCACGTCCAGACGCCGCCGTATGGAACGCAGGGTCAATGTAGTCCGGTCCGCTTTTGAACGGTTGCACATTGACGCCCTGCGCGCGAAACGCGGCCAAAAGACCCAACATCAACGTGGTTTTTCCTGTACCCGATGCAGGCGCAGAGATCATCAAACCGGGGGGGATCATTCTGCTGTCTCCGGGAATCGTGGTTCGGTTCCAACGGGGCGGAAACGGCGGTCATAATCGCCCGCATAAAGCCTGCTTTCACCGAAATCCTCAGCGCCGATTGCATGGCCGACAAGGATCAGTGCGGTGCGCTCCATTTCGGCTCCAATCGCGGTTTGCAGGGTTGCAAGCGTCGCCCTGACCACACGCTGATCCGGCCAGCTTGCCCGCCAGACAACGGCCACTGGACAGTCAGGCCCGTAATGCGGTGTTAAATCTGCGATGACCTTGTCCAGAATATGGACCGAAAGATGGATCGCCAGCGTCGCACCGGTTTTGGCAAAATTCTCCAACGCTTCACCCTCTGGCATTGCAGTGGCACGACCAGATGTACGCGTCAAAACAACGGATTGCGCGACACCGGGCAACGTCAATTCAGCATTCAACGCGGCAGCCGCGGCCGCAAAGGACGGCACCCCCGGCGTCACGTCATAGGGAATGTCCAAGGCGCGCAAGCGGCGCAACTGTTCGCCCATCGCCGACCATACTGACAAATCACCAGAATGCAGTCGCGCGACATCATGTCCGGCCGCGTGCGCAGTCGAGATTTCGTCCATAATTTCATCCAGTGACATGCGCGCGGTGTTCACAATATGCGCACCTTCGGGACAATACGCCAGCAAGGCGTCAGGCACCAACGACCCCGCATAAAGGCATACAGGACAGGCCGCGATCAGGTCGCGCCCACGCAGGGTAATCAGGTCAGGCGCGCCGGGGCCTGCGCCGATGAAATGGACTGTCATGCGGTTTTCCTTTAGCTTTCCGCGATGGCGGCGGTCGCCATACCATCGCTTGAAATGACACGTTCTACAACCAACCGCGCCGTGGGGCCAGCGGCAACAAGTGCCGCCGCCTCGGCCAGTGATCCAGTGCCAAAACGGTCCTGAATGCGTTGCGATTGTGTGGGGGTAATCATCTGTTCCAGATCGCGCGGTGCAATCCCCAGACCGGGAACTTGCAGCACTGCGGCAAGCTCACGAAACACTTTTTCCCGCGATTTTGCGCTTTCGGTTACGATTGCGTCAATCTTGGTGCCGTTCAGACTCAGCGCCTTTTGCAACGCGTCCTGCAAGCTGCTCAACTCCGCCGCTGCACGAAACCCGATGCCGACGGTCCTCATAATATCACGCTCCATTGAACGACGGGGCGCGCGGGTTTCCAGCCCCGCATCCGGCCCAAGGGGTCCGCAGTTGCCAATTCGATCCGCAGCAAATTGCCCCCTTTGGCCGCCTGCATCTGTGTCAGCAATACTTCGGTTTCAAGCGTGACACCGTTGGCCACGATCCGCGTTCCCTTGCGCAGTCGGGCAAACAGCGCCTCAAAAAGTGCGGCGTTCCCGCCCCCACCGATGAAAACCGCATCAGGATCGGGCAGGTGTTGAATGACGTCGAGGGATGCGCCTTCCTTGACGTGCATCAGGTGCGATAGACCGAAATCCTCGATGTTCCGGGCGATATTTGCGGCCCGCGTCGGCTTTAACTCAACCGCAGAAGCACGGCCCCCGGCCAGACACCATTCGACCGAAATTGACCCCGATCCCGCGCCCAGATCCCACAGATGTTCGCCCGGACGCGGCGCCAACGCAGAAAGCGTCAGCGCACGCACTGGCCGCTTGGTAATCTGGCCGTCATGGTGAAATGTGCCGTCCGGCAGCCCCGATGCACGCGACAGGCCGACATCTGCAGGCAGCGCAACCGCGACTGCAACAGGGGCGGCGATATCGGTCAAATCAAAATTGCCAGCCGTGGTTTGACGCACACGTTGCTGCGCACCACCCATACGCTCGCAAATGTGCATCTGCGCGTCACCGGCACCTTGGGCATTCAGCCATGCGGCCAATGCAGCAGGCGCATCACCATCACGCACCAGACAAATCATGCGACCAAATGGGGCCAGAACGCCACGCAACCGGGCAAAAGGGGCCGCGTGCAAGCCGTGACAAGTGACCTCTTCCAGCCGCCAACCCAACGCACAGGCGACAAGCGAAAACGTAGAGGGTGACGGCAAGACAACGTAGTCCGAGGGCGTCAGATGCGCAGAGAGACTGCCGCCCGCGCCAAACCAAAACGGATCACCAGAGGCAAGCACGACGACAGGTTGGCCTTTCAGGGCAAGCACCGGATCAACGCTAAACGGCACCGGCCACGCCTGCCCGCGCGCGCCTGCGCCGACCAGTTCCAGATGGCGTGGGCCGCCAAAAATCACCCGCGCTTTTGCAATCGCGGCAGCGCTTGCAGGAGGCAAGGCCGCTGCGCTATCGTCGGACATTCCGATGATTGTGAGCCAAGGATCACCTGACATGCGCATCCTCCTGCTGGGCGGCACAACCGAAGCCAGCGCCATGGCACAGACCCTCGCGCAAACGGGCATTGATGCGGTGTTTTCCTATGCAGGACGCACCAAATCCCCTGTGCAGCAACCCTTGCCGCAGCGGGTTGGCGGTTTTGGCGGGGTGACTGGGCTGTCGCAATATCTGAACACCCAAATGATCACTCATGTCATTGACGCGACCCATCCTTTTGCCGCGCAGATGAGCATGAATGCCTTTGAGGCATGCACCCGCGCGCGCCTGCCGCTGATACGGCTGGAAAGGCCCGCTTGGCATGCGACAGACGCGGACCGGTGGACCCATGTCGCGCAACTGGAAGACACGGTGGCAGCCCTCCCCGACGCCCCCGCACGCGTGTTTCTTGCGATTGGCAAGCAGCACATCGGGCTTTTCGCCGCCAAACCGCAGCATCATTATTTGCTGCGATTGGTGGACCCGCCACAGGGCGCTTTGCCCCTGCCGAACACCAGCGTTGTTATCGCCCGCGGACCTTTTGACGTCGCTGGCGATACAGCCTTGATGCGTGCGCATAACGTCACGCATATCGTTTCCAAAAATGCGGGCGGCAGTGGTGCGCAAGCGAAACTGGCTGCGGCGCGCGCTTTGGGGCTGCCCGTGATCCTTGCGGACAGACCAGCCTTGCCCGGAAAGCATGTTGCCCAGAACCCGCGCGATGTGATGGCGTGGCTGGGTCATGTGGCGGATCGGGGCGTATAGACGTATTTGCCAATCCGGCGCGTCGCGGAACTGCCAACGATCACAACGGTGCGCATGTCGGCCATGTCTGGCGTGGCTTCGGCCAAGGTCACGGTGTTGAGCGTTTGATCGGGATGGCTGACGTTGCGGGCAAAGGTGATCAGCGTCTGGG